>NZ_JAMSKS010000085.1:7193-67478 GCF_024436645.1 Rhodococcus sp. T9N
GATTGAAGCATCACCGCGAGCGAGGTACGGCCGCTTCCCCACCATTGGCGGCCGCGCCGACTACGCGACCGCACGGCGGATCGTGACCAACTACAGGTCTCCGCGAATCCTTGCAGCCTGACGGCTTCGGACCGACGCGATTGCTGGCACTGTGTCTGCACACACAAAACATCAAATGAGTGTTTGCGTGTTTGAGTGTTTGGGCTTTGCGGTCGTTGCATGCATCCGGCGTAGTTGCGGGGAATGCGCAAAAATCATTGCGGGGAAATCAATTGGCAACTGAAACCGCTCCTTGATGGGCAAAATCCGCAATCGAGACTTGCACCATGACTCTCCGGCTCCCCCGTAATTGGTGACTTATATTCAGGCGCTCGATCGGCTCCCCTCCTGTCCGTGATCGATGTGACGAGGTTCTGGCGGCCGTCGCGCCACGTGCGCGGTTTGTGGCAAGTCCGGTCGGAGGGACTTTGCGGATCGACCAGCGATTTTGCGGACTTTGTTTTGCTCATTTACTCAAACACTCGAACACTCATACCCTCATACCCTCATAGACTGCTTTGCTCCGAGCCTGCAAGGAGCGTGCTCGCAAATGGGTGTCTGACCCGGTAACGCAGTGTCGAGTGCGACCCAAAGACACAAACACTCATACGAGTGTTTGTGTCTTTGGGTGATAGCGCATAAGATGTTATGAGTACGTCCGCAACGAATGCGGGCGCTGGTGAGTATCTACTCGGAGGTGGCATAGATGACGGTCATTGCAGTGCTGAACCAAAAGGGTGGTGCAGGAAAGACGACGATCGCCACTCACTTGGCGCGCGCATCCCAGCTTGCCGGGTACGAAACATTGCTCGTGGACTCCGATCCGCAGGGGAGTGCGCGAGATTGGGCGGCGGCCTGCGAGGAACAGCCTGTTCCGGTAGTCGGGATCGACCGACCAACGATCGAACGTGACCTCAAGAGGGTCACTACGCATCCAGTCATCATTATCGACGGAGCCCCTCAGGCGGCTGATCTGGCGGTATCGGCGATAAAGGCCGCTGATGTAGTACTCATTCCCGTACAGCCATCGCCGTACGACATTTGGGCGGCAGAGGATCTGGTCAAACTCGTGCTTCAGCGGATCGAGATCACCGACGGCAAACTCAAGGCTGCGTTTGTTATCAGTAGGGCGATCACCGGCACCCGTATCGGTCGTGAGGTGACAGGTGCGCTCCGCGACTACGGACTGCCCGTGCTTGACGCGCGGATCACTCAACGCATCAGCTACCCCAATACTGCAGCCACAGGTACGACGGTATTGGACGCAGAACCGGATTCGGTGGCGTCCGACGAGGTCAAGTCGCTCTTTCGTGAACTTGCGGCCTTTGCAGGGCTGACGGACGAGACAAAGGCGAAGCTCGTCGTATGACCGAGCAATGACGTCGAGGGGCGTAGATCCCCGGTTCATGCGAACTCAACTGGCAAACCACTTTCACTCATTAACTCAAAACTGGCTATGAGCGTATGAGTGTTTGACGAAATGAAAGGCCACGTCATGGCGACAGGCAACCTCCGAGCTGGCCGACCATCCGCCACTCGCGCTCCACAATCCATCGAAGACATGATGAGCGATTCCAGTGGACGGACGAAAAGGATCCAGGTGAACGTCGACGCAGACCTTCACCGACGTTTCAAGGAGTACGCGGTCCGCAACGAGACCGCTATGCAGGACCTGCTCATCAAGCACATTCATCAACTGCTCGAGGACGAACAGAAGTAGCGCTTGCAAGTAAAGGGAGCCCCGCCGGATGCACCCGACGAGGCTCCAGACCGGGAACCCCGCTGAAAGACATCTCACGGGGTGTAGGAGTCAAGCCGCGATCGGGAGGGGAGGTGGAAATGCGTGCAGTTCGTCGAAGAATTCGCGGGTGGTAAGGCAGTGGTGGAGTTGGCCGAGGAATCGGTTGAACAGGTGTCGTTGGGCTTGGTGGTTCCAGTCTCCGCCGGCGCGGCGAGCGTCGAAATGTCGTCGGGCGCCGGGGGACGCTTGCAGGGCGCTGAACGCCCAGATCGTTCCCGCTGCTGCCAGTCGCCGGTTCTTGACGTGCCGGTGCAGGACGAAGGTTTTCTTCCCGCTGGCACGGGTGATCGGGGCAGCACCGGCGTAGGCCTTGAGGCCGCGCGCGGTCGCGAACCTGTTTCGGTCGTCACCGATCTCGGCGAGCACGCGAGCACCTGCGAGCGGCCCCAGACCGGGAAAGCTGGTGATGATCTTCGCATCCGGGTGCTCGGAGAAGAGCACGCTCACGTGCGCGGCGAGGGTCTCGGCGGCTGTGCAGGCGGCGTCGAACTGCCGCAACAGGGTCATCAGGCTGATTCCCATCGCTGCTTCGATCTGCGGTGGCTGGCGAAGCGCCGGGGCGCGCATGATGGCCCGCAGTCGTTCGACGTCTCGGTCGAGGAATCGGGAACGTCCGGCTCTTTTGAGTGCTGCTTTGAGTTGGGGCCGGGTCAGGGCGGCAGCTGCGGTCGGAGTCGGAGCTGCAGCGAGCACGCTTCGGGCATCAGGGCGGGTCAGCCCGTCTTCGAGCGACTGAAACGCGGTCAACGCTGCCGGGAAATATTCCTTGAGCAGCGAGCGGATCTCGTTGCCGAAGCGTTGCCGAGACCAGACGGCGTCCTGCTGGGCGCGGGCGAGAACCCGAATGGCCAGAGCGCTGTCGGTATCCGCCGGCAGTGGGCGGTGCGCGACGGCGTCGGTGCGCACGATATTCGCCAGCATGACCGCGTCGGCGGAATCGGATTTCGATCCGGAGACCGAATGCCGGGACCGGTACCGGGAGGCCGCGAGCGGATTGATCGGGTAGATCACCCGGCCACTCGCGCGCAGTCCGGCAACCCACAGGCCGTGATCGGTTTCGATCCCGACTGGGATCGGATCTTCGGCGGTGTCGCCGGCTTCGGCGAATGCCTCGAGCAACCGGGCGAACCCGGCAGCGTCGTTGTCGACTCGTCCCCGGCTCACGACTTCGCCCAGGTCGTTGAGGATCGCGAAGTCGTGATGGTTTTCGGCCCAATCGATTCCGCAGTACAGTCCCACCGCGCCTCCCAATGTCGATGTGCAGGTTGCGAACCCGTGTGGTGCACGCGGCGACCTAATTGCAGGACTCGACGGTCCGTCATCTCACCAGCCGTTCGTGACACCAGCGCACCGCAGGGCGCTCGATCTGCCGAAGAGCTCACGGCTCGGGAACACAGAAGAAGAGATCATCCCTGCGGCGGGCTCGTACCACGACATTTCACCACGCCGAATGGTGCACTGCCCGGCGCTGCCTCTCTTCCAGAAGGCGTCGCATGCGCCGGGAAAACCCTGGAGTCCGCCTGGCAGTGCACCCGCAGAAACAGCAGACCAGCGTGAGCGTTGTTGCCCGTCGGTCCGTGCTTCTACACACCAATTAGGAAAGAACCCAGTCATGACCGACTTTAGCCTCCGGGCAGCTCGTATTCAGCTAGGCGCATTGCTCGCCGCACTCGCACTCGCGATTGTCATTGCACTCGGTATCACCACCGGCGCATTCGTACTTTCCTTCGCCGTGCAACGAGACCTCGCCAGGCAAGCTCTGATCCCAGAACACCTGACCTGGATTTTCCCTGCGATCGTCGACAGCGCAATCCTCGGCGCCACCATCGCCATCGTCATCATCAGCAAGCTCAACATGAACAAGCGCGACCGAGGCTTCTACATCGCACTCGCCGTCAGCGTCGTCGTGATCAGCATCCTCGGAAACGCGTACCACGCCTATCACGCAGCAATTGCCGCACGGGAGTTCATCGGTGGTGGGGGAGACCTCGGGTTCATCCCACTCGCACCGGCCATTGCAGCGGCCATAGCAATCATTCCGCCGGCCCTGGTCTTGGCATTCACGCACGGAATCACGATCCTGGTGAAGGCAGTTGGAATGGCCTACGCCGCTTACCGCTCGATCGTTGAAAACGCCACCGACAGTGACAGTGCAAAGAGCGTTGCGCCTGATCTGACTGCCGACTGGGGGTCGATCCGAAACCCTCGCCTCCGCGACCGGGCAGCCCGAAATATTGCGGAACAACTGGAAGCGAAACGCAACGAAGACGTCGCAACGGAGGATGTGCAGGCCGACCAGCACGACGTCATTGCGGACTTTGCGGAGCCGTTTTTCGTCGACGAAATGACGGATGAGGGCCTCGACGCCATTGATGCCCAAGACACCGTTACGGCATTCGGTCGCGGCCGAGATACCGAAGAAACGCAGACCGGCACGGATACCGGCATAGACGACCTCATGGCTTTCATCGCCGGGTCTGATCTTGCGGCGAACGTGAAGGACACAGCAGTCCGCAAGCTCACGAACCCGAACCTCACGTGGGAGATGATCGCTCAGGAGTCGAAGCCGCCTGTCGCAATATCGACTGCATGGCGCCGGTACGAGAAGTTCGATACCGCAGCCCGCGAAGCAGGATTCACAAGCCCGCCACTGCCCGACCTCCGGTCCGCCGAGAACATCGCCGACCGCGAGCTCACCACCGTCTGAACAAATCCCACCAATAAAGGTGGCCCCGACAGTGCGCTAACACCGTCAGGGCCGATGACCACAGAATGGACCTGTGACCAATGAACGATCATAACGACCTCGCAGAAAGCGTCGACCACGGAAAGACCGGCCGACCGCCTATGCAGCCACGAGCGAAAATAACCCGAGAAGCGATCCTCGAGGTTTCCGCCACCCTGTTCAGCCGAACCGGGTACGCGGGCACCAGCATCAACGACATCCTGGCGATCTCCGAGACCACCAAAGGTGCGATGTACTTCCACTTCTCGAAAAAGGAATCCATCGCGAGCGAGATGCTCCGCCGCTGGTCCGACGCAGTCTCCGAGACAGTCGGGAAAGCCGCCGCAACCGGACAACCCGCCGACCGGCAAATACTGATGATCTACCGCGAACTCGCCCGCCGCGCCCAAAACGAGGCGATCGTCCGCGCCGGACTCATCCTGAGCCTCGATCAGTCGCTCAGCGAGGCCCACGCCACCTACGAAGCGTGGACCGAAGCCCTCACGCCGATCGTCGTCGACGCGATCCGCTGCGGCGCTCTCGACTGCGCGGAAAGCATGTCCAGGCTCGCGGACACTCTCTGCGCCGGATTCGTCGGCGCTGTACAGGTTGCCGCTAGCCTCGACGAGAATCACTCCATCACCAAACGGGTCGACGATCTGCTGCTGATGTGGCGCGGAACCGATCCGGCCTCCGCCCGCATGGTCGAAGGAGCATCCCTGTGAACAGCCCCAACGAACCGGCACACACCTCGGAAAGCCCGGAAAGCACTGCCACCACGAGAATCCGTCCTCGGATCGGCCGCGCTCCCGGCAGTAAGAACTCGGCGCCCCAGGCCCGCGCAGTGCGAACACGAGAAGCGATCATCGCCGTTGCGGCACGGCATTTCGACACCGATGGCTACGGCCAGACCAGCATGAACACCATCACCCACACTGGAAAATTCGCCAGAGGCGCAATGTACTACCACTTCCCATCGAAGGAAGCGATCGCGCAACAGCTCATCTCGGACTGGAACCTGGCGGTCGACGAATCCATCAACGACGCAGCGGTAGATGCCGCCGTAGGGACCGGATCCGATCGGTTGACTGCGATCTTCTCTTCCCTTGCCCTCAAGATCGCTGACGACACCAACCTGCGCGCTGGGATGAAGCTGACCCTCGAACCCAGCATCGACAACGGTGCAGCTTTCGCACGCTGGGTCGATGCCGTCAGTGGCATCGTCGAAACGGCGATCAGCGCCGGTGAGTACGCGGACGGCCCGATCGCGCACCGGCTCGCATGGAACCTGTGCTCGGGCACTGTGGGAGCGGTCCAGGCCGCAGCCACCCTGCGGGAGGACGTCGACGTGGCCACGCGGGTCCAGGACGTCGTCAGCGCCCATCTGCGGTCCATAGGAACCACGTAGGACTCCACCTCTACCTGTCGCAATCGTGGCAGGTAGGGGGTGGTGCAAGGGCAACGATGACAGGGAAACGAATGTGGACGCTACCGGCGAGTAGGCATCTCGGTCCGCGATCCCCGACGCGGAGACCCGCCAAACGGGCCTACGGGTCGGTTACGGGCATGATGGGACCTTGTAGTGGTGCTCACCGCCCGCGGATCTGCTCGGGGCCGGCACTGAATCTGCTCGGTGTCGGTGAGTGCCGTGCGGGGGGAACTCGTGGGGATCTCTGCTGTGGCGTCCAGCAAGAACAACAACGATCAGTTCGACCTTTTCGACATGGAGGAACACAATGAGCGGACAGATATTCGCCGAGGTCAGTCGAGTGTGGACGGACTTGATCGGTCTTCCGGAGTCGATGACGGAGTCGGAGAAGCAGGAGTTCCTGCAGGAGCGGACCGCGGAAATATCGGCGCAGATCGAACTGTCGATGGGGACGGCGCAGGGACCGTTGGTGGCGAGCTTCAAGAGCGAGCACGGCCGGGAGCCGGACTTTCCGACGAAGCTGGCATTGATCGAAACGGCCCGAGCGCAGATCACCGCCCAGGTTCTACAAGAGATGCTCTACGAGCAGATCCCGGAAGCTCTGGATCCGTTCCCGGAGGAGGCGGACAGCGGGAACGTACCCGAGAAGTCGGCCGAGCAGAATCGCAACGATCCGCAGCGGTGGCGCAAGGCACTGGTTCGGAGCGAACCGCCGAAGGAGATCGAGGAACTGACCGATCAACTGTTCCCGACCCGTTCGACGCTCTACCGGGTGATGGCGGCCTATTTGATGCAGACACTCTCGGAGGATGGGCAGCCGATTCCGACGAGCAGCAGCGACCCGCTACTTCCGTCGTTCATCAGCCAGCTCGAAGCGGCAATGGTCGAGGACGGCCAGCCGCTCGACGGCCCCGGCGCACTCGTCGAGCGGAAGTAGAGCAGAGCCAGCTCGGGCTCTTCGACGAGGCCGGCGCCAGTCCTGTCGATCCCGCAGCCGTCGATCCTGGGGGCACACCGCTGCCTCTGACGGCCGCAGAAGCTCAACCCCTACAGAGTGTCGCCGAGGTGGAGCTTTTGGCGGAGACGGTATTTGAGACCACTGCCGTCGAGGTCTCGGAAGCGTTAGGTTCCGCGGAAGCGGGGGAGGAGACGCAACCGGGAACGGCCGCGCGAATCCTTCCCGAACCGGTTGATTTCGCCCCCGGGGTCGAGGTTCTGCCGCCGTCCGGAGAGAAGGCGCGGGCACGGGCGAACATCGCCGCTATCGAAATGCTCGGTGTCCTCGACTCCGAACAGCGCTACGCCACCGCAGAAGAGCAGCAGATCATCGCTCAGTGGTCGGGGTGGGGAGCTGTCCCCAACATCTTCGACACCTCGAAATCGGAATGGGCGCAAGACCGCTCACGCCTGGAATCGTTGTTGACCAGTCAGCAGTGGAATCAAGCTCGCTTCACCACCGTCAACGCCCACTACACCGATCCGGCCATCGTCTCGGTGATGTGGGATGCACTCGAGCGCGCTGGTTTCAGCGGTGGACGGGTACTCGAACCGGGTTGCGGTGCAGGCACGTTCATCGGGCACGCGCCGGAATCCGCGACGATGGTCGGTGTCGAACTCGACTCGACGACGGCCCGGATCGCGGCGGCGCTCTATCCGTCCGCGCAGATCCGCAACGAAGGTTTCCAACACACCCGCGTACCCGAGGACAGCTTCACCGCGACCGTGGGCAACGTCCCGTTCGGTGCGCTGCGCCTGCACGACCCCGCACACAACAAGAGCAACCTCTCGATCCACAACCACTTCATCAACAAGTCCCTCGCCCTCACCGCGCCCGGAGGGTACGTCGCGGTGATCTCGTCGGCATTTACCGCCGACGCCGCAGATCCGCGTGCGCGCAAGGAAATGGCCGAGCGGGCCGACCTGATCGGTGCAGTGCGTCTGCCGACCGGTGCATTCGCCCGAGTGGCCGGCACCGAGGTCGTCACCGACGTGCTGGTCTTCCGTGTTCGTGAAGAGGACCGCGAACGCTCGGAAGCGACAGCACAGTTCGTCGCCACCGGTGAGACGGGAGTCCGCGACGACGACGGCCGCTACCTGGATCGGTCCGTCAACGGATACTTCGCCGCCAATCCGCACAACGTTCTCGGTGAGATGGTCATCGGGTCCGGGATGTACAGCAACGAAACCCTCAAGGTGAACGGCCCGGTCGGTGCGCCCATGGTCGAAGCTCTCTCGCAGCGACTGACCGCGATTGTCGACCGCGCCCGCGCCGAGGATCTGGCGTTGACCGCCACGATCGAGTCCACGGCCGTCGCCGGGGTGAACGCCTTCGATCAGGGGCTGATCAACGGCGCCGAGCGCACTGGCGACGACATCGCCGTCGACACTCTGCGCTGGAACGAAGAAGAACAGCAGATCCAGGTCTACGGCCGCGGCGGATGGGAACAGGCCACCGTGCGAGGGGCCAAGAAGCACGACGAATGGCGCCAGCTCCTGCAGATGCGTGACGTCGCGGTCACCCTGGTGCGCTCTCAGCTCGAAGAGCGACCACGCAGCGAAAGGATCGCCCTTCGCGGCGAATTGAACTCCCGCTACGACGAGTACCTGGGCCGATACGGATTCATCAACCGGTTCGAGTGGAAGATCCCCGCCGACCTCACCGACGCCCAGCACGACCGCAAACTCGAAAAGAGCATCGAGCGGTGGAGGGCGAAGGAAGGCAACGAAGACGGACCGTGGCAGGGCGAGATCCCCGACGCCGTCTACGAACGCCTCAACGACGAAGCGTGGGAAGACAACCGCCGGCCGTGGAAGAAGCAGACCCACCTCGAAGGCATCCTCCGCAACGACCCGACCATCCACGTCGTGTTCGCCATGGAGAATTTCGACGACGAAACGATGCGCGGCAGCAAGGCCGCGATCTTCGCCACCGACGTGGTCTCTGCACGTGCCGAACGCCGCGAGGCCGAAACCATCGACGATGCACTCGCGATCAGTCTCGACGAGACTCGCAGCATTGATGTCGATCGCATCAGTGAACTGCTCAGCGTCCCGCGCCCTGACGTCGAGGAACAACTGGTCGGGCGAGCATTCCGCTCACTGCACGATCCGAACACCTGGATCCCCGCGACGTCGTACCTGTCGGGGAACGTCCGCACGAAACTCGCGGACGCCAACGCAGCGGCGGAACAAGATCCCCGGTACCGGCCCAATGTTCAAGCCCTCAACGAGATTCAGCCGCCGCGCAAGAACGACATCGACATCAAACTCGGTGCCCCGTGGGTCGATCCCGCCGACTACGCCCAGTTCATCCGGGAAACCTTCGAGGTTCCCGAGGGCACCACGATCAAGGTCGAACGCTTCGACGCCCAGTGGTCGATCCACGTTGCGGGTTATCGCGGCGACAAGGGCATGGCCGAGAAGTGGGGCGTCGTACCGAAGACGTGGACCGGGCAGGCCGGCGGCTTCAACTTCGAGGACGAGACCGCCGACCGATTGGGCATCAAGTACTCCGGATGCGCCCGCGGGGACTACGACCACATCACGTTGCTGACGTCGCTGTGCAACATGGAACCGATCCGCATCAACAAGTCCAAGGAATACGCCGAAGCAGCAGGTGGGGACTTGCTGCACGACAAGGCAACTCGCGCCGCGCAGAACAAGGCCCGCCGGATACAGCAGGAGTTCCGCACGTGGGCACTCGACGCCGATCCGGATCGCCGCGAACGGCTCCTCGACACCTACAACGAACTGTTCAACTCGACAGTCGCACCGCAGTGGGACGGCAGCTACCAGACCTTTCCCGGCCTCGGCGACAAGTATGCGCCCTACGAGTACCAGCGCAACGCCGTCGCCCGAATCGTCGGTGAGCCGTCCGTACTGCTCGATCACGTCGTCGGTGCCGGCAAGTCCGGAACCATGTTCATGGGCGCCATGGAACTCAAACGGCTCGGACTCGTCCGCCAGCCGTGGATCGTGGTTCCGAACCACATCGTCGAACAGATCGCCATCGAGGCATCGCACTGGTACCCCGGCGCCCGCATCCTCTCCGGATCCGCCGCAACCGATCTCGAATCCCGCAGGCGGTTGGTCGCGCAGTCGGCCACCGAGGACTGGGACATGGTCATCGTGCCGCAGTCCGCGTTCAAGCTGATCGGCGTCTCGAATCAGACCAAAGCCGATTTCATCCGCGACGAACTCGACAAGCTTTACGAGCACCGCACCACGATGGAGACCCGCGAGTCGGTCAAGAAACTCGAAATCGCGATCGCCAACGCCGAGGAACGACTCAACGACACCCTCGATCAAACCGGAAAAGACGCTGGTCTGAGCTTCGAGGAGAGCGGCGGCGACTACCTGTTCATCGACGAAGCGCACATGTACAAGAACCTGCGCCGTCAATCGAACGTCGACGAGCTGGCCTGCGCCAAGGGCGCCGATCAGGCCATGGACCTGTCGATGAAGCTGCACTACCTGCGAGGTGTGCGCCGCGCCGAAGCCACCTCTGCCGGTATCCCCGAGGACAACTACGTCGAACGAGTCGCGACCTTCGCCACCGGCACACCGGTGGCGAACAGTCTCGGTGAGCTGTGGGTGATGACGAACTACCTGCGCCCGGATCTGCTCGAGGCTGCCGGTGTTGCCGCGCTCGACTCGTGGGGCGCGACATTCACCGACACAGTCGAGAGCGTCGAACTGAACTCGAGTGGCAGCAAACTCGTTCCCAAGACCAGGGTCGGAGAATTCACCAACGTCGGTGACCTTGTCGCCATGACCAGTGTGTTCACCGACGTCGTCATGCGCGATCAAGTGCCGGTGACTCTTCCGGTCCTCGACGACGGGCAGCGCACCGTCATCTCCTTCGAGCCCAGCCAGGAAGTGCGGGACTTCATCAGCGACCTCGGTCACCGCGCCAGCGCCGCCGACCGCCGACGCCCCGACATCGACAACTCGCTCAAGATCGCGAGCGACGGCCGCAACGTCACCCTCGACCCGAGGACCGCGCACCTGGACGCACCCGAGACAGGCGGTCGAGCTCGTATCCTCGCAGATCAGATCCTCGAGGTCCGCGAAGACACCAAGGACAACGTCTACCTCGACAATCTAGGAAACGAGTCCCCCCTACGAGGAGGGCTCCAGATCGTTTTCTGCGACCGATCGACCCCGAAAGCCAAAAGTCGAGCGTGGAACATCTACACCGGAGTCAAGGACGAACTCGTCGCCGCCGGCATGGACCCCGAATCCATCCGGTTCATCCACGACTACGCGAAAGCATCGGAAAAGGCGAAGCTCTACGCGGACTGCCGAAACGGTCGCGTCGCCGTTGTCTTCGGCTCCACCGAAAAGATGGGAACCGGCGCCAACATCCAGCCACGCGCCGTCGCCCTGCACCACATCGACGTACCCTGGCGACCCGCTGACCTCGAACAACGAGAAGGCCGCATCATCCGGCAGGGCAACCAGAACAAGCGCGTCCAAATCTTCGCGTACGTCGCCGAACGCACCTTCGACACCTTCATGTGGCAGACCGTGCAACGCAAAGCGCACTTCATCGAGCAACTCAAACGTGCAGACCGATCCGTGCGCCGAGTCGAGGACCTGGGAGGGGACGACCTCGCCAAGAACGCAGCAGCGATCAAAGCGATCGCCACCGGAGATCCCCGCTACATGCGCCAAGTCGAACTCGACGGCGCCGTCGCCGACCTACAGGCCGACGCCGACGCGCACTTCGCCGCAGCTCGAAGCCGTGAACGCGAACTCGGAGCCCTCACCACCGCCATACCCGGACACCAGCAGGCAATCGCGGCACTGACCGCGGCCGTACCCGCAGTCGAAACGCACCTCGCGGCCGAAGGATTCTCGATGACCATCGCCGGCCAAACCTTCACCAAACGCACCGAAGCGTCGAAAGCGCTGGTCCATCACCTACGAGAGACCTACGGTCACCTCAAAGGGGCAGGACTCGACAAGGTCGTCACCGTCGCAACCAAGGGCGGCCTCGACATCGAGGTCCGCCGATCCATGGCCGATGCCGCGCTCTACGTCGGCGCGAAAGGACTGCCCCTCTCGACGAGAGTCATTCCCCAAGAAGACATGTACGTCAGCGTACGAGCGAACACCACCATGACCGAAGAAGAACGCGAAGGAGCATTCGGTCACCTCGCGAGCGGCATCATGAGCCGCATCGAACGCATGGTCGCCGAAGTGCCCGACAAACTCGACTCCCGCACCTGGCAACTCGACACCGCCACCGCCCGACTCGAAGAATTGCAGAAGCAGTCCAGCGAGGACTTCCCGCGAAGCGCGGAACTCAAGTCGATGTACGCCGAACTCTACGACCTCCAACGCCAGCTCCGAGAGGAAGAAAACAGCCCCGAAGCGATCGCCCGCCGAGCAGAACTGCAAGAGCGTCTCGAATACAAAGGGCGAGAACCCGGCTGGTCGCTCATGCTCAACGCGACACCGGCACTCGTCGAACAACTCGAATGCGTCGACGCCGACGAGGTCCGAGCGATCATGGCCCGCCGGGAAGCCGAAGCAGCCATGGAACGCAGCCGACTGGCAGCAATGGCCGAATCTGCAACCGTCTCCGACGCTTCGACGGAACAAGAACCGGCACCTGTTGCGGCAGAGCAGGAAACACCAGAACCCGGCAACGCCGACCTAGCTATCGCGGAGGCAGCCGAGTCGTCTCCGGAACCGGATTCACCGTCAAACGAGGCTCCTCCCACGGTGATCGACCTCGCGCACCCGACATCAATACGGGACATGCTCAACCGGCGCCGAGCATCACCCGACCGGCCCAATCCCGCCCGTCCGTCGACCGATCCATCTGTCGAACGTGACCATGGCCAAGAGCTGTAAACGCCATGCACAGGAATGCGCGAAGTGGTTGAGCGGTACGAAAAATGTTGAAATACAATCAATTTGAATTATTCGGCACTGAAATGGAGAAACAATGGCAAAGACCCGCGTATACCTGAACGGACCGATCCCAGGTCTCGAGAGGCACTTCACCGGGGAGGATCTCGCGGCGCTGACCCTCCTTGTCGCGGACCTGCGCAAGGGGCGTGCTGCCACCGATAAAGCTGCGTCAACGGCCGAGGGTTACATGGAAGTCGTAACGCAGGCTGCCGTGATCCTGACGGAGTCCACCGAGTATTCGTACATCGATGTCAACGTCAGTCCCGACTTCGTCACGGCAAACCCGGAGCCGGGATGGAACCGCGTACTTCGCGAGGAAGCAACCGACAATCCCATCCACAATGTGGTGTTAGAACTCAAGCTTGCCAGCGAATTCTTCGGTATCTCCGAGCTTGACCTCAAAACGATCGACGTGAAGGACTACCTCACTGGAACCGATGTTCGTGAGTTCTTCCTCCCGGACCGGGCAGTGGCCGCTCTCGAATTGATTCAGGCCTGACGGAGCACAGCAATTGAGAGACCCCCTCAGCCTCGGCCGATCAAGGGAAAGATCATGATCGGAAAGACCATGGTCAACTCTGCGATCGCGCGAGTTCATCGCCAGTAGCGCCGCAAGCACGGGCGATCACAGTAGCCAACCTGCACTGACGACGGACGGCGTTCCGTTCGTCGTCAGTGAGCCTGCTCTCGCCGGCAACCCGATCCTGCTCGCACGCGTCCCGAAGATTTGAGAGTGCTTGGTCCTTTGTCAGGTCGAGTACCGCCGGCGGGAGTTCGATCCCGTGCTCACCGTCGTAGATCAAGCACCACTCGTACACCTCGTCCAATCGTTTCTGCGACCCCCACCCGTTGCTTACCACCAGGTCAGCGGACTCCCCATCAGCAGAGGGGACGGGTGCGGTCGTCGACGGCAGCGCCGCGAGACGCCCGACCGTCGCCTTGCTTGAATCGAGCATCGCCGCGGTCTCCCGTATGGAGACACCGCTCGCGAGCAGCACTTTGATTGCCTGCATCAGCACGACATCGCTCGCTTCTTTCGCCTGGCGGGCGGCCTGCTTCGAGGTCGACACTGCATCGGAAGCGGCTTTGAACAGCTGATTCATACCGCAACCTTACCCAAAGACGGGACGCGCAGGACCATTGAAAGCCCGGTGCGTCCCACAGGTAGGACGTTATGGGCTACCGTGGGGACATGAAAGGTGACGAACCTGCTCAACTCGACCTGTTCGACTTTCCCTCCGACGCAGACCCGGCACTCGAGGAGTTCCTCGCAGACTCCGAGACCATTCCCGCCGCGTGCGTGTGCGACAAACACGTGGGACGCATCATCTGGCTGAACAGAGCCTGCCGGATCCAGAACTGGTGCACCGAAGACGACGGCTACACCGGCCGTGCAGTCCGCATTGAAGCAATTGCCCTCGACGACAACAGCTCTCACGTAGGGCGTTTCCTACTGGGTAGACCGCATTCCGTAGGTCACGGAAACACCCTGACTCTCAAGCGAGAAGAACAGTGAACAACACGGTGGGCCGCTCCGCCCGCACACTCACGACGGAACCCACATCTGTCGTAGGTGTGCCGCACAATGAGCCAACACACTCATACACAGTGCGGGGGAACGAACATGAGCATCCTGATTATCGGCGTAGTGGTCCTGGTGGCCTGGAAAATCGGATCATTCGTCGCCAGATTCCTCGGCGGCCTGCTCATCATTCTCACCATCGCCGGCCTCATCTGGGGCGGCCCCCACTTCGGGGAGATGAACGCACCGTTGGCCCTGGCAGTGGGGCTGGGCCTGTGGCTGTTCGGACACTGGTTGTTCGCCTTCAAACACAAAGGATGGCGCAGCTCCCTCGCCCTTCGAGTTTTCAGCTTGCCCATCCTGCGCCTTCTCGCACCCGTTCCCACCAATCACATCCCCGCCCAGCCTGCCTGGGTCGACTGAGAGCAAATCGACGAACGCGGCCCTGACCCAATTGGCTGTCTGAATACGGTCTTACCGCATCCGAAAACGGTCAGACATCGGTCTTTGCCTGTTTCGGGTTGGGTCGGACCTGTACGCGTCGATCTTCAGCATCGCCATCGAACCGGACCATCGAGGCGTGGATATTGCTTTCCGCTGGTTTGAAACGAACGGTTTTGTCGGAACTTTCTACAACCACCGCTCGCATCAGCGCTGCTTGTTTGCCGACGACGTGCCGGACGCCGTCGATTTCTATCTCGATATTACGGATTACACGCAAATCAACTTCATCTTCCAATCCATACTTGATCCAATCGGATTCGATATTGGGATCACGATTCACTTGGAAGGGTTGCCAGGTGGCGGAAATGGGCGTACCGGACAGTATTCGGGCTGCATCAAGAATTTCACGAGCCTGGTCCCCGGTGTATGACTTGGGAAAAGCGAGTCGAGTAGATGTGTGTTCCTGGATGGATGTTAATGCTCTCGCTATTCTAGCCCATCTAACGAAGTCAAGATCTTTCTCACGGTCTTCGTTAATCGTGCCGATGGTGAACTCGCGGGGTCCAAATGTTTGCGCGAGCCCTATCATGTTGTCGCTGTGCATGTTCGCCAAGAACTCCAGGCTGGTTACGATCTTGCCAGGATTTTTTCCTGCAACGTCGACCGTAATTGAGACATTGGCAGTGAGGTTAGGGTAATCCATCGCCAGGATTTCAATCGATATGAACCCTGGTTTATCCTTCCAGACTGTTCGGCGACCGCCAGCCTGGCCCACCGTCGCTTCATCCAGTTTCAACTCGATTTCTGCTAGCGATTCCCTTTCCGGAGACAACATCGCGAAGATGAGTTCTCGATCCTCAAAGTGGTCCGTGACCTCAGTTGATGCACCGAGGGAGACGGCTGCATCAAATAGATCGCCCCCGAGCCCACCTGGTAGGTCTAGTTTGACCTTGGCAGATCCGGGAGGTAAAGAGACTGGTGTTCCATAGTTGATGAACTTCTGGAACTCCTGCTGGTATGGTCCGTCGTCAGGAATTTGTAGTTGAAATTCCCCCGTGATTGGACGTTTTATTGTGGCGGCGAGAGACCGCGCAAAGATGCTGACATTTACCCAGCCATCATTACTGGACCCGTAACTAGCAACCCCGACAAGTCCTGGGGATTTTGGCGAGCTTTCCTGACTCGGTGGCTCGCTAGTCATTGATAGTTCGTATCTGTAATGCGGATCATACTCGTTCATTGCTTTATATATGTCGCGAAGGTCACCGATGGTGTCGAAGGGTTGAAGCGGTTCCCCTGACTGTCGGTCGATTCGTCCTGAAATTATCGCTGTTAGGCGATCTGTCTGTTCTTGAAGACGTTCACGGCCATCTCTAAGGTAGTAGTCGATCACCTGAGGGTGTTTTGCGGCGAGTAATTCTACTCGATTGAGTCCAACCCAGTGGGCATCAAAGGGTAGATCCTTCATCAGTTCGGTAAACCAAGAAAGATTACCGGGGGTTGGATTGAGGGGGACTACCAGCCACCATGATGAGATCGTCCAGTTCTCTTCTTTGGCAGTCTTTATTGATTGATGAACGGATCCGGCAATTTTCCTTTTCTGGCTGTTGGTCAGGTTCTCTGCATAGCGCTTCACCTGGTAGACGTCACGGCGTGACCAGTCTGCTGCGGCGGGCACGAACACATCAATGCCGCCATCACCTCTTCCGGGGCGGACCTGGGTAGCGTCAAAGTTCTCTCCGCACAACAGCATTGCGATAGCATCTTCGACAGCTTCGCCTGATAGCCGTGTCCACTCAATCAAGGGCATACGGTCATCGTCTCATGTCCCGTGAGAAGAAGGTTCTGGATTGGAGAAGGACCCCTTGCACTGTCGCAGGCCGTCTGTTCTCACTGTTAATCGGCCTGTATCGACGGCGTCTGGCTCCCAGAAGTGTTGTATCCCAACCGTCTAACCAAGATTGCGGTACAGGGTTGATCGTGCCACCCCGAGGGTTTCGGCAATGGTGGTCATCGAGACGCCGGCACCTTTCATCTTGCGTGCGATCGCCTTCTGTTTGTCGTCGAGTACGGGTGGTCGTCCGCCCGTGCGTCCCTGCCTTTTGGCTGCTTCCAGACCTGCAAAGGTTCTCTCTCTCAGGAGGTTTCGCTCGAACTCGGCGAGCGCTCCGAAGATCGTGAAGATCAGCCGGCCACCGGAGGTGGTGGTGTTGATTTCTTCGGTGAGTGAGGTGAACCCGACGCCGATCGATTCGAGGTGGGCAACCGTTTCCAGTAAGTGGGGAAGGCTTCGCCCGAGGCGGTCCAAGCGCCACACTGCGAGGGTGTCACCGGGTCGAAGGTATTCGATGACTGCGGCCAGCTGAGGGCGGTCGTCTTTGGAGCCGGATGCGACATCGGTCCAAATCTTGTAACAGCCCGCGGCTGTCAGAGCGTCCGTCTGCAGAGTCGGGTTCTGGTCGGCGGTCGAGACCCTGGCGTACCCCAAAAGTGTGCTCACAAGGGCACAGTTGTCAGTTTCAGAAGTGGGCGTCATAATTTCCTGGGGTTTTACCTCCGATTGCAGTCGTCTTCTGACATTCTGACTGCAGAAGTGGACTGCACAATCGGTCGATCACACAGGCCTGGCGTTCGGAGGCTGCGATGGACGCGGACAAGTTCGACGTCGCAGAGACTGGTGTGCTGACCGCGTCGGCCGAGCAGTGGGAGCAGGCACGGTCACGGTTCGCAGTGCTCAGCGAACTAGCGGATCGATCCTCGATCGGCACCGCAGTGGTCGAGGATGCAGCACAGCAGTTGGGGGTCTCGCCCCGGCGTGTGTACGTGCTGTTGTCCAAGCTCCGGAATGGGGGAGGGTCGGTCACAGATCTGTTGGTCTCCGCTCCTGCAGGCGGGCGCGGCCGTTCCCGCGTGCCGGCCGAGGTGGAAGAAGTGATCGCCGAGCACATCAACCGCGAGTTTCTGGCTCGCCAGAAGCTCAGTGTCGCCGCACTGCATCGACATATCGCGCTGGCCTGTCACCGTGCGGGACTCCCTATTCCAGCCCGCAACACAGTCGCCGCGCGGATCGCAGCAATGCACCCGGGCCGCGTCGCACGGTCACGTGGCGGACCGGATGCCGCTCGATCGCGGCAATCCGCTGGCGATGTCCCGCCGCCGGTGACGGCGGTTCTCCAGCAAGTCCAGATCGATCACACCGTGGTCGATCTGATGATCGTCGACGAATACGACCGGGTGCCGATCGGACGTCCTTATCTCACGATTGCTATCGATGTCTTCAGCCGCTGCGTGCCGGGCTTCGTGGTCACACTCGACTCGCCGTCCGCAGTGTCGGTCGGGTTGTGTCTGGGCCGGGTGTGCTCGGACAAAAGCGTATGGATCGACGCTCTGGGGCTCGGCGCGGATGTGCGGTGGCCGATGGCCGGAAAGCCGCGCGCCTTGTACGTCGACAACGCCGCCGAGTTCAAAAGTGAAGCGCTACGGCGGGGTTGCGAGCAACACGGTATCGACCTCGGCTACCGCCCACCCGGCAGGCCGCAATACGGCGGGATTGTCGAACGCATCATCGGCACCGTCATGACCCAGGTTCACGAGCTCCCTGGCACCACGTTCTCGAATCCAACGCAGCGGGGCAGCTACGACTCGGAGGGCGCGGCAGCTCTGACGTTACGAGAACTGGAACGCTGGCTGATTTTGGCGATCGCGGCCTATCACGCGGACGTGCACACCGGCCTGAGCCGGAGCCCGGCTGCGCAGTGGACCAGCAGCACCGACGCCGATACCGCTCTGGCGAGCTCGACAGTGGTGGATGAGACCGCATTCTTAGTGGACTTCCTCCCCGTCATCCGGCGCCGACTGACCCGGACAGGGTTCGTCATCGACCACATCCAGTACTTCTCGAACGCGCTGAAACCATGGATCGCCAGGCGAGAGAAGTTGGGTCAGTTCGTTATCCGGCGTGATCCACGTGATCTGAGCAGGGTGTGGGTCCTGGACCCCGACAGCGGCGGCGGGTACGTCGAGGTGCCATACCGGACGATGTCACATCCGGCCGTGACAGCGTGGGAACACCGGGCAGCGGTGGTGCGCCTTCGAGAACAAGGCCGAGCAAGTATCGACGAACACGCTCTGTTCGCGATGATCGAGCAGATGCGTCAGATAGCCACGTCCGCACAGAGGTACACCAAGCGGGCCCGCCGTAATCGCACTCGCCGTTCTCATCTGAGCAGCATCACCACACCACCGGACACGCAGAGCCCGCCCGAGCTCGGCCCAGGCACCGACGACGTGCCGGTTCCGATCTTCGACGACATCGAAGAGTGGTGAATGGATGAACCACGACCCCCGAAACGCTCCCGCCGGCGACGATGACGACCGTAGTTGCGAAGACATCGACGTCGTTCGTGCGGACCTCACCCACCTGCGAAGTTCGGTCAGATCGATTGCGGTTCTTCCTGCCGCGCAACGCATCAGGCATATTCGTACTGAACGGTGGATCGGGTATCCGCGTGCACGGTCGGTGATCGAGCATCTTGAGACGTTGCTGGTGTGGCCGGATCGGCAACGTATGCCGAACGTGCTTCTGATCGGACCGACGAACAACGGCAAGTCGATGATCATCGAGAAGTTCCGGCGTGCGCACCCTGCTGTCAGCTTGCCCGATCGCGAGCAGATACCGGTGTTGTGTATGCAGATGCCTCCAGACCCAGCACCCGCACGGTTCTACCTGGCGATGCTTGCTGCACTCGGAACGCCGATCCGCCCGCGGAGCCGAGTCCACGAACTCGAACAGCAAGCAATCTCGCTGCTGCGAGC
The DNA here is from genome assembly GCF_024436645.1 of Rhodococcus sp. T9N. NCBI lineage: Bacteria > Bacillati > Actinomycetota > Actinomycetes > Mycobacteriales > Nocardiaceae > Rhodococcus > Rhodococcus sp. T9N. The sequence goes on from NZ_JAMSKS010000085.1 coordinate 26,893, forward strand.
GACCGGGGTTCGGATGCTGATCATCGACGAGCTCCACAATGTTCTCGCCGGCCGCGACAACGTGCGCCGAGAATTCCTGAACCTGTTGCGGTTTCTAGGCAACGAACTGCGGATTCCTCTTGTCGGAGTGGGCACCCGAGAGGCGTACCTCGCGATCCGTAGTGATGCACAGTTGGAGAACCGTTTTCACCCCATGACGCTGCCGATCTGGACCAACGACATCGACACCCGCTCCCTGCTGGCGAGCTTCACCGCCAGCTTCCCGTTGCGTGCGCCCTCGCACCTGACGTCGGCGGAGATGACCGATTACCTCCTCACCCGGTGTGAGGGCACCATCGGCGAACTGGCCACGCTGTTGACCGCGGCCGCAGTGACCGCAATAGAGGCTGGCGAGGAAGCGATCACCTCGCAGGTGCTGACGCAGACTGCCTACTCCGGGCCCACCGAACGCCGTCGCCACTTCGAACGGCATCTGGCATGACATCAGCCGATGCCTCGCCAGCGCCTACAGCGTTCGACCACAGTGGGCATCCGCGGTGGCCGCTGCACCCGCAACCATTACCTGGTGAGACTCTGATGTCGTGGCTTGCCCGGACTAGCAGACTGTATTCGTTGATCGGTACAGCGGATCTTCTCGACGGGCTCGGTGTCGACACTTCGGGCGTGGACCTCGACCGCTACACACCCGAGCCGGTGCTATCCGCGCTTGCCCAGAGGAGCACCTGCACAGCGGAACGGCTGCGTGAGATGACGTTGGCGGGCGGTACGCCCTGGCTGCTCGACAGCACCGACCCCGGCGGATGCGACTTCGACACCTACGTCCATCAGTTCTCTGTCCTACTACCGGCGGGTCTGGCAAGGTCAGATCGACGTCGACGCGCACCGCCCGCCGGCACGTGGCTTCCCTGGGTGAGCAAGCTCGATACGCGGGCATGCCCCTTGTGTATCGACGACCTCGACACAGACGCCGACATCGCGGTCATGATGGCTCATCAGTACCCGATGCTGACCAGCTGCACGAAACACCTCTGCCGGCTCGAATTCTGTGCTGTCATACCCGGCCGACTGGTCTTTTGGGACAGGACACCGCCAGGCTCGGACGAACACGCACCACCGATACCCGTACCGGCAGTCGTCGCAGAAATCGACAGACGCACCGCCGTCGCGTTGACGTGCGGGTCGGTCGAGCTCGGCGGAGGCCGTGTTCATGCCGGAGTGTGGTTCAGGCTGCTGCGTACCGTCGTCGACGAGGTATCGACACCGCTGGTCCGCACCGGATGGTGGGCGAAGCCACTGAGCGCGATCTGGAAGTCCACCGGCCATTCTCGCCCGCTGCGGACATCGTGGGTTCCGTTCGAGCAACTGCGGTGTGACGAGCAAGCGAAGGTTTTGTTTGCTGCCGCGACCGCGATCAATGCGGTCGAGAACGATGAGATAGCCGCGAGCGGTGCTGATGCCTGCTTGCTGCGGCCGCGACGGTACGAGCCGGTCGATCCGGGGGCCGCTCCGACGAGGTCTCGCAGTCCGGTACCCGCCCGCAGCGCTTGGGACGGTGTGATTGCGGCGATCGATGCCGCTGTCGCCGCCGCCCGCGTCGACAGCGATGCCGCCCGATCTTTGTTCGGATTCGCTCGAACGGGGTGCCGCACCGAAGATGACGTCGATGAGCTGGCCTATGCCTTCGTCGAGCTCGGTATTCGACTGGACTGGGACTGAAGCGCGCTAGATCGCAATCGCCACACGTTTCTCTGCGCTTTCAGGCGGAATTCGATCGCACCCTGTAGTCACCCACGGTTTGTGTGCGGTGACCCACGAGAATTTTCCTTCCCGCACCATGATCGCGAAAAGGCCTGCTCAGCGTGTTTTCGGCTCGAGAAGTCTGTCGGAGGTGCTCGCTACAGTGCTTGTCATGGCAGAACGGCAGCTCGGTGAGGTCGGGGACGCGGATTCACTCGTCTCGGTGGGTGGTGTGGCAGTGTTCCCGGACCTACCGGTCGAGGTCGCCGCTCGGATAGAACAGTCGATCGCAGCTTCTCGTTCGGCCGGAACACGCCGTGCCTATGCCTCGGCGTGGAGTCGATTCGAGAACTGGTGCATCGTCCTCGGGCACCAGGCTTTGCCGGCGCATCCCGCAACGGTGGCGGCGTACCTCGTCGGCGCCGCCGATACGCTCACCGTCGACGGGACGCGGGCGTATGCGCCGTCGACGTTCGACAAATGGATCGCGGCGGTCGCGGACCGCCACCGCGCTACCGGCCACGACAACCCGTGCGGGCACGAGATGGTCCGCGCCACTCTCTCGGGTATCCGGCGGGATTACGCGTCTGCGGGGGAGCGGCCCCGCAGACCCCGTGCCCCGCTCCTCACCGCTGACATCACTACGATCGTCGACCACGCCCGACGCACTGCAGCGGGCTGGGCGTCGGAGGTCCTCGAACGCCGCGACACCGCGCTACTGCTGATGGGCTACACCGGCGCATTCCGCCGCAGCGAACTCGTAGCGCTCGAATGCCGCGATGTCCACCGCGACCGCCTCGACGGCGCGCACGTACGTATCCGCAAATCGAAGACCGACCAGGACGGCACCGGAACCGTGAAAGCACTCCCGTTCACCGACCGCCACGAGTCATGTCCGGTCTGCGCGTGGGTGCGATGGCTGCAGATCGTCGCAGCGTTCGACACCGGCGGCAGAGTTGCTGTCATCCGAATACTCTCCCGCGCAGTGGAATTCGACTCCCATATCTGCCGCGGCACCCTTCCTGTAGTCGAGAAACGGTCCCCTCTGTTTCGGTCCGTCCGCAAGAACGGCAACCTCTCCGACACAGCCCTGTCCGGAGCCGCGGTGCACGCGGCGATCCGCCGCCGCGCTACTCGAGCTGGATACGGCCCCGACACCGTCGCCCAGCTCGGCGGGCATTCCCTCCGTTCCGGCTTCGTCACGCAGGCCTTCCGCAACGGTGCCGACGCGCATGCGATCATGCGCCAAACCGGGCACACCACACCCGCAATGGTCGAAACATACGCTCACGAGAATGCGCCACTGGTCGGCAACGCCGTCACCGAGCTCGGCCTATGACCAGGCACCCGACCGAACCAGTGAGCGGCGACGGGACGACAGGGGTAGATGCTGACCACGACGACCGCCCTTGTCCGATACGTGCATCGGACATCACGAACACGTCGATACCGAGGCGGGATCGGCACACGTGGTCACTGTTCGAGGACTGGTGCACCGCCCATGGCGAACCCCCATTGGCGGCCTCTCCTGAGTCACTTGCTCGGTTCCTGTATGCGCACCCCGCCGCGCCGACGACCCAACGCCGCCGGATCGCGGTGATCGACTCCGCTCATCATCGGCATCTATTACCTCCTCCAGGGCGCGCTGAGACCGTCCGGGCTGCGCTGGATGGGGCCCGCACGTCGCGCCTGCAGGAGGTGGCAGCCGTGATCGGCGGAATCATCGCCCGACTCCCCGAATACGGTTGGCCGTCAGCGTTGTTCGCGCGCAGAGACGCGCTGATCCTCACGCTCGCTACGACAGGTCTGCCGTACACGCAGATCGCGGCCCTGCGGGCATGCGATGTCACCGCCGATGCGGGTCTCGACGCCCTTCGCATCGAGACAGGCCGCGGCGTTCATACCCTCACCTCCCTCGCGCTGGCGGGGACGGGCATTTCTCCGCGCACGGTGTACCAGCGCTGGTGTGAGGTGCTCGGCCATCAGGCCCGGTATCCGAGCACCCGAATGCTCGCCGACGCTTTCGATGCCGTGGACGGCACCGGGCTCGGCGGATACGACCGGTATTTCGACCCGGCCGGTCAACATCCGCTGTCGACTGCGATCGACCGGTGGGGCCACACCCCGTTGGCTGCGACCCCGCTGACCGCCCGCGCGGTAGCGGGCATCGTGCGAATGCACTGGGACGGAAGGGCACCCACCCACCTGCAGCCCACTGCGCGGTCACAACAGCCGGAGCAGAGCACTGCACCGGATCCAGTACCGCGGGTCGTGCTCGACCCCGGCTACTACGAACGCGGAACGCTTGCGCGTAGACACGCCCACGGTCTTCTCGATGACCTGGACTCTGTCCTGGCCGATGTCGAAACCCGCGCGGACAGCCTGTTGGAAGCACTCGTCGACTTTCTCGCATCGGAGACCACACGCGTGCCGACCGACACCGTCGAGTGACTAGTGGTTGGTACTCCGGTTTGCACACACTCTTCTTCTCATGGCACGGAGGCGGCGACGTCTCCGTCATCTCCGAGACGAAGATCGATCAGGTTGCGGACGAACGGAGGCATCGATCTCGACCCCGTTCTGCGGGGTCTACGTCGAAACCGGGTCGTCTGAGAGTCGGGGATTTCGGAAATCTTTCGGAGAGCGTCCGGTCCAGCGTTTGAAGGCGTGAGAGAAGTTGGCGAGGTCGCTGTATCCGAGTTCGGTAGCGATCTCGCTGACCGAAACCGATCGGTCGAGGAGCCGTAGCATCGCGCGCTCGTACAGCAGCGAGTGGCGCACCTTGCTATAGGTGGTTCCTTCTTCGGCAAGCCGCCGTTTCAACGTGCTACTCGACATCGACAATGCTTGTGCAACATCATGGTTGGTTCGCTGTCCGAGGTCCTTTTCCAACTGTTGCCTCACCTTCTCGGCGGATGACATGGACCCACTCCGCTGGGCGAGTGTTCGCTGCAGATCAGCGATAGCGAGACGATATGCGAGGGGGTCCGAGAAGCGACAAGCCTTGTTGAGGGTCTCCTCGGGTACGTGGATGAAGGAAATCGGAGCGTCGAAGAACCGGCGATTCGCCCCCGGACCTTCGTCGTGGCTCACCTCGGCCGGCTCCGGCCAGCTCAGATGGAGTGTCACCGGCGATATGTCACCGGCGAGCATGTCCAGCAGTCGTAGTAACGCCGACCCACCGTAGGTGATGACCAAGCAGTCCAGTGCGGAATCGCCTGTGTGCGCAGTGAGCCCGACGATCAGACCGTAGTCGCCGGTGTGGAACTGCGACTTCAACGCCGTGGAGATCAATGGTAGGTATGTCAGGAGATCGACGATCTCGGCGACCGAACCAGCGCTGATCAAAGGTGAACTCAGAGGCCCGAACGATGTCAACTGGGCCTGCTCGGCAAACGCAAATCCGAGTCGAGTGGCCTGGGCGATATCGAGTTCGGGATAGACCTCCCGAAACCACCGTATCGGTGCCTGAACGTCATGCTGAATGAGCGTCGCTTCACTGGTTCCTTCGCGGTGCATGATCACACGAAGCCGCGCGGCGGCGTCAGGGTCGAGTGCGCGGCGTTCGAGCAACTGAACGAACGCAAGCGGTGGCACGCCCTCGTCGCTCAGCTTCACGGTGACCCCTTTGACCCGAATTCACAAGTTTATGACTCCACCGAACATAGCCGTCACCCGCGTTTGCGACGACACTTTCGTCAATCACGCCGGAAAACGAGGAGTTGACATGGCAGCTGTAATTTTCGTCGCCCACGATGGTGAGAAGCACGAGGCGGCTCTGGTCGAAGGTCGCTCGCTGATGCAGATTGCAACCGACAATGCTGTGCCGGGGATCGATGGAGACTGTGGGGGCGAAACGGCCTGTGGCACCTGCCATGTGATCGTCGACCCGCAGTGGTCAGGAGAGGTGGGTCTGTCCGGCGCCGACGAGGAGGAGATGCTGGCGATGAACCCCGAGCGTGAACCCACGTCTCGGTTGTCGTGCCAGATGGTGGCCTCGGAAGCGTGGGATGGCCTGATCGTTCGAACACCTGAATTCCAATTGTGATGTGCGAAAGGCAGGCACGACAGCATGAAAGTTTCTGAGTCGATCGCCGACAAGGTCCAGTCGACCATCCCGATAGGGCTGCAGATCCAGGGCGCTCATTTGTACGACAAGACCCGACGGTGGGTGACTGGCACGAATGGCAAGAAGATCTTCGTCGAAAGTCCCATCCCACCGGTCGAGGATGTCGAGCTCGCCGACATCGACCTCAGTAACCCCTTTCTTTACAGACAAGGGCGGTGGCAGTCGTACTTCGAGCGCGTGCGGAACGAGGCACCGGTGCACTACCAACCCAATAGTCCGTTCGGCCCGTTCTGGTCGGTCACGCGCCATGCCGATATCGTGGCCGTCGACAAGAATCACGCTGTGTTCTCGGCCGAACCGTTCATCGTCATCGGCGTTCCGCCCCGGTTTCTCGATATCGAGATGTTCATCGCGATGGACCCACCACGCCACGACAAGCAGCGCGCTGCCGTCCAGGGGGTTGTCGCACCGAAGAACCTCCGGGAGATGGAGGGACTGATCCGATCGCGCGTACGGGAGGTATTGGACGACCTCCCCTTGAACGAGCCGTTCGACTGGGTGCAGAATGTCTCGATCGAGTTGACAGCTCGGATGCTCGCAACTCTTCTGGATTTCCCCTACGAACAACGCCGCAAACTCGTCTACTGGTCCGATTTGGCAACCTCGATGGAGCAAGCCAACGGTGGGCCCTCGGACAACGACGAGGTGTTCGAAGGCATGCGTGACATGGCCCGTGGCCTCAGCGCTCTCTGGCATGACAAAGCAGCCAGGAGGTCTGCAGGGGAAGAGTCCGGTTTCGATCTGATCACCATGTTGCAGAGCAACGAGGACACCAAGGATCTGATCGATCGTCCGATGGAATTTCTGGGCAACCTCGTCCTGCTGATCGTCGGTGGCAACGACACCACGCGAAACTCGATGAGCGGTGGCGTTCTTGCGTTGAACCAATTCCCCGACCAGTTCGAGAAATTGAAGGCCAATCCCGATTTGATCCCCAACATGAACTCGGAAATCATCCGATGGCAAACACCCTTGGCGTACATGCGCCGAATCGCCAAAGCCGACACCGTTCTGAACGGACAATTCATCCGCAAGGGTGACAAATTGGTGATGTGGTATGCCTCGGGTAACCGCGACGAACGCGTTTTCGAGAATCCTGATGATTTCATCATCGATCGTGCCAATGCGCGCAATCACATCGCGTTCGGATTCGGTGTGCACCGGTGTATGGGCAATCGGCTGGCCGAAATGCAGCTGCGGATTCTGTGGGAGGAGTTGCTTCCCCGCTTCGAGAACATCGAGGTCGTCGGCGACCCCGAGTATGTTCAGTCGAATTTCGTGCGGGGCATCAGCAAGATGATGGTGCGCCTGACGCCTACTTCCAGCGCATGACATCGCAACGGGCGATCATCGTCGGCGCAAGCCATGCTGGGGCACAACTGGCAGCTAGTTTGCGCCAAGAAGGTTGGACAGGCGACATCGTCCTCATCGGTAACGAGTCTGCCGCTCCCTATCAACGCCCCCCGCTGTCGAAGGCATACCTGGCGGGCAAATGCGTACTCGACGATATCGCCATTCGCAGCACGGACTTCTACTCCAAGCAAGGTATTCAGCTCCTGAACGCGCAGGTGGAGACCATCGTTCGGTCGGAAGGCAACGTCGTTCTCGACACCGGGGAGAAGCTGGCCTACGACAAGCTCGCGCTGTGCACGGGAGCCCGCCCTCGTCGGCTCACCGTTCCCGGGGCCGATCTCCACGGGGTCTACTACCTGCGCACCGCAGCGGACGTCGAGAGGATCCGTATGGCCACCGGCCCTGGCCAGCGGGTGGTGATCGTCGGAGGCGGCTACATCGGACTCGAGACAGCGGCATCGCTGCGCGCACTGGGCGTACAGGTCACAGTCCTCGAGGCAACTGGGCGTGTGCTCGAGCGGGTCACTGCTCCCGAGGTATCGACGTTCTTCGAGCGGATACATCGCGAACAGGGAGTCGACATCAGAACGAACGCGATGGTTCAGGGCCTGTCCGGGGACCGTGAGGTTCGTGAAATCACCTTGGCCAGCGGAGAATCGATCCCCGCAGATCTGGTCATCGTCGGTGTCGGCGTCGAGCCGAACACCGACCTCGCCGCCGATGCGGGTCTTGTCATCGACAACGGCATCGTGATCGACGATCACACTCGGACCAACGACCCCGACATCATGGCGGCGGGGGACTGCGCGAGCCACGACATGGCCCGTTACGGCCGTCGACTACGGTTGGAGTCCGTCTCGAGCGCAGGAGAGCAGGCCAAAGTCGCTGCGTCGACCGCCTGCGGGAAGTCCAGAAAAATCGAAGCGTTGCCGTGGTTCTGGTCGGATCAGTATCACTTCAAGCTGCAGATCGCCGGCCTCAACACTGGATACGACGAAGTGGTTCTCAGCGGTGACCCCACCCGCGACAGTGATTTCAGTTGCTTCTATCTCCAGGCCGGTGAGCTCATTGCCGCCGACTGCATAGGTCGCCCGCGCGAGTTCATGTACAGCAAACGGGTGATCGCCCAGCGACTCCCCGTCCAACGCGAAGACCTGATGCTCGGCGGACTCGCGCGCAACTGACCGATCCTTCGGTCGTTGTGCACACAACAGCAACCGGTTTGCTCAGAGAAGGGAACATCAGCGATGACCATGACAGACCGCCCGCCCGGAGCACATACTACGCAGCCACCACACGCATACCTGGGAGCAACGGACTTCCTCGACATCGAGCACGAATCCGTGCGGGCGTTCACCGCCGCGGCAATCGGAGATGCGAGCAGCGACCGTGACAAGGCCAGACGCCTCTTCGCCGCCGTCCGCGACCGAATCTGGTACGACCCATACACCGTGTCGGACGATCCGGCCCACTATCGAGCGAGCTTCGTCCTCGAGGCCGGGCGCGCTTACTGCGTCCCGAAGGCGGTGCTGTTGACCGCAGTGTGCCGGGCGGCGGGTATCCCAGCACTGCTCGGCTTCGCCGACGTCCGAAATCACCTGCAGACCGAGACGTTGCGCACGCTGATGGGCGGCACCGACCTGTTCGTCTACCACGGCTACAGTCGCCTCTACATCGAGGGCCGGTGGTTGAAGGCCACGCCGGCATTCAATGTCGAGTTGTGCGCTCGTTTCGGCGTGCCGCCAGTGGAATTCGACGGCGATCGCGATGCTCTCATGCATGCCTTCACCGCAGACGGAGCCCAGCACATGGAGTATGTCCGCGAACGAGGAGTCTTCGACGACCTACCCTTGAACGCGATCTTGACGGTGCTTCGGCACGCCTACGGCCCCACGATCTTCACGGGCGCTCACCCACTCGATGATGTTTTCACCGGCCGCACCCGGCCGGACGAAACTCCCGGGGATCGAAACCTTCCGCGGGAGTCTCGATGAACACAAGCGGTGAGAACATACGTCTTGAACCCCGTATCGCGGCCGACTGCCGATCGGTCGGAGCTCTCTCCGCGAACAACCACGGCGTGACCACTCGGACTACCTCGGACACCTTCGAATCGGGTGAGCCGATACCTGCTGGCAGAGCTGTGCCGTATGACTGTCTCGTCGGCGCGGCCGTGTTGAGGCCGACACCGGAAGTTACACCGAACAGACGAGACTCGCTCTGCCGCTGGAATTGCGGCTGCGGGCGATGAACGACCGATCCGAACGCCTCCCCGGGCACGAGACGCCGCGCGATACCCATATCCCTCATTCGTGTGCGCAGCCACCACCGCGAGAGCGGCCCGAACGGCGTCTACCGATGTCTCTTATCTATGCAAGGAGCGCAGCAGATGACAAACAACGCACCTCACACCCCCGCCAGGACCGTGGCGATCACAGGTGGAGCTCGAGGCATCGGCTATCAGACAGCGAAGGAGTTGATTCGACGAGGCCACCGGGTCGCCATCGGCGACATCGACGAGGCACGTGCGAAGGAGGCCGCCGCCGAACTCGGGGTGAAGGTCGTCACCCGACTCGACGTCACCGAACCTGACTCGTTCACAACGTTTCTGGACCTGGTCGAACGTGAACTCGGACCCCTCGACATCCTGATCAACAACGCGGGCATCATGCCTACCGGCCACGCCCACGAAGAGGACGATGCAATAACCCGGAGGCAAGTCGAGATCAACATCCTGGGTGTCATCTTCGGGACCAAACTGGCTCTTCAGCGAATGCTGCCACGCCGCACCGGACACATCATCAACACTGCGTCATTGGCCGGCGAGCTCGCGGTACCTGGTTTGGCGACCTACTGCGCTACCAAGTTCGCAGTCATCGGATTCACAGAGGCCGCACGACTGGAGTACCGCAAGTCAGGGGTTCGACTGTCCACAGTCCGCCCGACGTTAACCAACACCGAACTCGTCGCCGGAACCGCCGGCGCAAAGGGATTACGCAACGCCGAGCCGGAGGAAATCGCCCGCGCGACAGCAGATCTGATCGAGAATCCACGCCCCTTCGTCCGCGTCACCCGTCTCGCAGGCGCAATGGTCGCGGCGGTGAAATTCGTCCCCCGGCGGCTGGCGACCGGACTGGGTGCGGCCCTGAACACAGATTCGGTGTTCCTCGCGGACGTCGACATGACTGCTCGCCGAACGTATCTCGACAGAATCCAGAACAGCTGAGCATGCCGACACGCGCGCTCGACCAACCACCCGAAAGGCAGCCACAGTGCCCCACACGACTCTGATCGAGAACTATCCCCACCGGATGGGAGGGCACTGCGGGTCAGGTGCAATGCGAGACCTTCTCCATTGGCACGGTCTGGGATGGGACGGACCACCCGACGAGGGGTTGGTGTTCGCACTGGGTGGTGATCTCGGTTTGTCCTACCTGCGATCGGACGACCTGGTCCCACCGATGTACCTGGTCGGCCGCGGTGCCGACTTCGAGATCGACTTACCGCGCAGGCTCGGCGGACAAGTCGAGGTTCTCACGACCGACGATCCCGGTGAGGGATGGTCATGGGTTCGCGACGACATCGATGCGGGACGACCCAGTCTGGTCTGGGCCGATATCGCTGAGCTGCCCTACTTACGGGTGAAACTGCAGATGAGTCGCCACGACATCGTGGTGATCGGCTACGACGAGATCGGGGGGACTGCCTCGGTCGTCGACAACGATCGGGCCGACGTGCAGAAGATCCCGCTCGACGCGCTGGCTCGGGCGCGATCTTCCACCTCGTTCCCGCAACCGACACGTCACTGCACGTACCGAATCACGTGGCCGCAGACACTGCCGCCCGTGTCGACTGCCGCGGCCGCGGCCTTCGCCCGATCCGCCGCCAGCATGCACGCCCCATCGACACCGGGAATAGCCGACCACATACCAGCAGCCGGTGCCGACGGTTTGGCCGCGGTCGACCAGCTGGCAACCGACGTCAAGAGCTGGGTCGACCTTCCGCCCGATGACCTCGAGACGCTGCTGTTCAGTCTCGGTATCTTCATCGAAAAGGCCGGAACCGGAGGCGGGCTCTTTCGTCGGCTTCTCGCCGACGGCTGTACCGAAATTGCACGTCTGACCGGTGATCCCGCTACCGCAGACCTCGCGGCGGCCGCCGATCACTGCGCCCAGGCCTGGACCGAAACTGCCCGCGCCGGAACACAACGCGGTCTCGATGCACGAACACGCGCAGCTGCGGTGGCCGTGTCGGCTGCCAGACTGCCTGCACTCGAGCTGATCCTGGCGGAGTCCCTGGAGTCTGCTTCACGCTCGCTGTCCGCCATCACGAGATGATGCCCACCGTCGTCCAATGGCGCGCGGTACACGGGGCGCATCGCACTGTGCTGCAGCTGTCGTCGCCGACACCGTACGCCCTGGCGACCTCACTGATCGGCTTGGAAGAGTCGATGACCTCTCGGCACAGTTCGTCTTTGAACTCGGTGCTGAACGATCGACGCGATCTGCTCATGCTTGTTGGACTCATGTCGGTAGATCCCTATTCCAAGCGGGTCCAGTGTCCGAATCCTTGGGCCGACCAGATCACGACGCCAGCCACTGGGCTGCGGGGTGGATGACCCTCATCTGCAACCTCGCCGACGTTTTCAACGCTCGACGAGGCGACCTTGGCAGGTCCCCGATAAGTCGGGCCACCGTGTTCTAGATCCACGGTGTAGTTGATTCAGCGACCTCCCAGCCCTCGACCGGTTGGTGGTTGTGGGTGCATCGGGCAGCGTACGCCCCCGCAAGCGGGAGGGACCCCCAGGACGGCGTGAGGTATCCGAGTGATGAGTGCCGGTGTCGATGGTTGTGGTGGTCTTTGAAGTCCTCGATCACGACCCTCGCTTCGAGCAAGCTCGTCCAGTGATTGCGGTTGAGGCCCTCCGTAGTCGATTGTTGACGGATTCGATGTGTCCGTTGTTCCACGGCGTCCCCGGCTGGATGTAGGAGATACCGACACGGTCGCGGCAGAAATGTTGCAGCACATGGGAAATGAACTCCGGACCGTTGTCCATCCGCAGCACTTGCGTCCCACAGCGCGAACGTCTTGTCGAGCTCGTCGGTAAGCCGCTGTGCGGTGATCGACCGCTCCACAATGTTCAACAGGGACTGCCGGGTGTGTTCATCGATCATCGACGCGATCTTGATCGCCTTACCATCGACGGTCGAATCGAACTGAAAGTCCGTAGGCCACACCACTTTCGGGGCATCGGCTTCGATCTGCGGTCATTAGCTGACGCCGGCGCGTTTGCGGGGATGGTAGATCCGAACCTGCAGACCCTCCTCCTTCCAGAGCCGGTGCACCTTCTTCTTGTTCACCGACAAGCCCCTCGTCGTGCCTCAGATGCGCCCAGTCGCGTCGGAAGCCGTGCAGTGGATGCGAGCCTGCGTACGTCCGCAACGCGGCCCTCAGGGCTGCGTCGGGGTCCGCGGGTGTTTCGGCGATCGGTGTTCGTGCGTAGGTGGAGCGGGTAAGCCCAGCAGCTTTGCACGCCCAGTCGTTTCGACAGACTCATGGTGTTCACGAGCATGTCGACAGCGCTGCGCTTGGCGGCTGGGCTCAGAATCTTCCCTTCGCTACCTCCCGCAGTGCATCTTTCTCCAGCTCGGCCTTGGCGAGCAACCGTTTGAGCTTGCCGTTCTGCTCGCGCAACTCTTTGAGTTCCTTCGCGGCATCGGTGGCCATCCCGCCGTACTGACGCCGCCAGTTGTACAACGTCGCCGCCGACACCTCGAGCGCCGCCGCGATCTCCTCCTGCGTCTTGCCCGCAGCGGTCAGTTCGTCGGCACTGCGCAGCTTGCGCACGATGTCCTCGGCAGAGTTGCGTTTCCGTCCAGCCATGTTTTCCATCGTCCTATCCGCCCAGCTCATGGGCAACAAGGCTCTAAATCGAGATGGCTCCGTTCACTTGGGGACACGCCAACCTGTCAGCTGATTAATCCGACGGAAGTTCCCGAAACCATGTATCAGGTACTGCACGTACCTGATACTGTGTGAACACCTTATCGCGACGAGCTGCGCAGACAGAAGAGGAGAGACCGGTATCTATACAGAAATTGCTGGTCGAGCGACAGCCAGTCTTGTGACCTTTGGAAATTCGATTGCCCTCGCCGGCCAGGCACTGCGGTGGGCCGTGCGCGATATTGTCACCGGACGGTTTCCGTTTCGGGAGTTTGTCACACAGACGTGGTTCGTCATCACCGTAACGACGTTGCCAGCGATCCTGGTCGCGATTCCCTTCGGCGTCATCGTCTCGGTGCAGGTCGGAAGTCTAACCCAGCAGGTCGGGGCCACATCTATCGCCGGAGCCGCCGGTGGACTCGGGATCATTCAGCAGGGGGCACCGATCGTCACCGCGCTCCTGCTCGGTGGTGCGGCAGGGTCGGCCATCGCCTCTGACCTTGGCGCACGCACCGTCCGTGAAGAAATCGATGCCATGGAGACGCTCGGACTAAATTCGACACGTCGACTCGTCGCACCTCGATTCGTCGCGGTTCTCATCGTCGCTCCGATGTTATGCATGCTCATCGTGTTTACCGGTCTCGTGGCCGGCTACATCCTTAGCGTCAACGTCCAGGGCATCACGCCGGGGAGCTACGTCGCATCGTTCGCATCGTTCGCATCATCGGCGGACATCCTTGTAGCGCTGATCAAGTCAGTGGTGTTCGGTCTCGTGGTCGTGACAATCGCGTGTCATCGGGGCCTGTCCACGAAAGATGGCCCTAAAGGTGTGGCTACATCTGTCAACGCCACCGTGGTCCTAGGGGTGGTGGCGTGCTTCGTCATCAACGTGTTCATCACCCAACTGACCATCATGTTCGTCCCGCAGACCATCGGATGACGGAGAACACGTGACCGCAGTACCATCCACCCGTTATACTTCGGTTACTCGTCCGATCGTGCGTGCTGTGACGCCCCTCGCTGAGGTCCCCGCGCAGCTCGGGCACATTACAACATTTACCATCGACACCGTCGCCGGAATTCGGCACGTCGCAACCACCTATCGACGACAGACGTTTTTATTCATACAGGAGTTTGCCTGGGGACGAGGCGCTGTACTGGTCGGCGGGGGTACCGCGATCGTGCTTGTGATTCTCGGAATGGCTGTCGGGGCGTCCATCGGCATCCAGGGCTACGCCTCGCTAGACCTGGTCGGGATGGGGTCTCTTACGGGATTCATTTCGTCATACGCCAACACTCGAGAGTTGGCACCGATGATCGCCGCGATCGGCTTCGCAGCCCAGGCCGGCTGTCGCCTCACTGCGGAAATAGGTTCGATGCGTATCGCTGAAGAGATCGATGCGCTCGAGTCGATGGCGGTGCGGCCGATTCCGTACATCGTCAGCACGCGTGTAGTCGCGGCGATCACTACCATCATCCCCCTCTACATCGTAACGCTGATACTCAGTTTCGGCGCGGCCAAGCTGGTCGTCATCCTTCTACACGGCCAGTCAGGTGGCACCTACGATTTCTATTTCAATGCGTTCCTCAAACCGCAGGATCTGGTGTTCTCGGTCATCAAGGTCCTCATTTTCGTAGTATCGGTCGTCATCGTCCACAGCTACCAGGGTTTCTACGCCACCGGTGGAGCAGAGGGCGTCGGCCGCGCGTCTGGTCGAGCGATCCGTAGCAGTCTCATCATCATTGTTGTGGAGGACATGATCTTGACCCTGCTGATGTGGGGCTTCGATTCGGGCGTCAGGATTTCGGGGTAGGGGTTGAAGTGGCTGTTTATAAAGATCCGTCAGGGCGCGCGCCATCAATAACAAATTTGACCCTGCGTGGGATCGGTGTCCTCGTCGTCGTGACGGTTGCCGGCTATCTTCTGGTGGGAAACGCGACCGGAAAATATGAAGACAACACGACAGTGACGATCACCACCGACGCGATTGGTGACGGGCTGAAGGGCGGATCGGAGGTGAAGTATCGGGGCTTCACGGTGGGCAAGGTGTCCTCGGTGTCGGGGCGCGACCAAAGTGTAAATGTGAAAATCGAGCTCACCGGAGCTAACGACGACATCCGGTTGCGTCAGGGCCTGGCCGTGAATTACACGTCCGCCAGCGCGCTGGGGCCAACGGCACTGGAGATTGTTGACCCCGGACGGGGAGAGTTAATCGGTGATGGCGGCAGTGTCTATGTCAACAAGCAGCAGTCCGAACAAACGTCGGTATCGACCCTGATTCGAAAACTCTCGAAGCTGGTCGATGCTCTCGATCAGCCGGCGTTCAATTCTGTGGTGAAGTTTGTCGTCGATGATTCCCAAACGTTTGCCGACGCCGGCAAGCTCATGTTCCAGATCGCGCAGCTCACTCGGGACGTTCAACAGCGTCCAGTGGGCCAGGATTTGGCGATCGCAGCAGACCTGTCCCAGGGTGTAGCCGATTTCATGACGCCGTTCGTTCCGGGCATCCTCATAAACGTCGACGTCGCTGACTTCTTCGCCACCGACGAGGCCATCAAACAGGCCACAGGCAACCTCAACAGCACCGGCGAGGTTCTGTTCGGGGGACTGGGAGGACTGTTGAGCGAAAACTACCCGGCGTTGAGTTCACTACTGGACGTCGGCCTCGATCTGGCGAGGCCGGTCGCCAGATCGGCATCGGGACTCGCGCAGACCATTTACACCATCCCGCAGATCCTGGACAGCATCGACAACGCCACGCCGCAAGTCGGCGAGCGAGTACAACTTCAGGTCGCCCTGGTAGTGCAGACGTCACCTGCGCTGCAGAGCGCGCTTGCAGCAGGAGGACCAAGAAGATGAAGCTCAAGTCGTTAACTCCCACCATCGTCAAGATCGTCGCGTTCGCCGCAGTCATCGGCGTTCTCACCTACGTGATCATCGCCATCCTCGAACCCAGCTCGGACGGACCGAGTTCTGAACGATCTGCGGTCTTCTCCGATGCATCCGGGCTCAAGCCTCGCGACGGTGTGCGGTTGGCGGGAGTCAAGGTCGGATATGTGACGGCGATCGACCTGAAAGGGCCCACCGCGGTCGTTCATTTCCAACTGAACAACGACGTCGCGATCACGTCGAGCACTACCGCCGCCGTGAGGTATCAGAATCTTCTCGGACAGCGATATGTCGAATTGATCGGTGCGGCACAGGGAAAGACACAGGGGGCGGCGCTTACACAGGTGGCGCTCGACAAGACCGTTCCCTCATTTGATGTGTCCACCTTGTTCAACGGGTTCAAGCCGGTGTTCGACACGCTTAACGCCGACGAGATCAATGAACTGCAGTCCAACTTGTTGCGCGTTGCTCAAGGTGATGGGAGGGGTATATCGCCTGTTCTGGAGCAGGTCGCCAACATCACCGCCTACGGGGACCAGCGGTCTGAGATCATCACGAATATTGTGACGAGCCTCGGCCAGGTCTCCGACCAACTCGAAGGCCGCTCGGCGCAGCTGGTCGAACTCGTCGACAAGCTGGGATCGATCGTCGACGCCTTCAGCCGCGTGAGTGACCGGTTGCGGGAGTCGCTAGGCGAGGTCAACCGGTCCATGGAGAAAACTGTCATCGCCGGGGAGCAACTTGAGTCAACGTACGACCAGAGTTTCGCGACGATCTATCAGCGTCTGGCGCGAGAACCCGGGGAGTTGGAGGGGCTACTGAATGGCGCGGTACTGCTCAAGCCCCTTATGGACTCGCTGAACGCTTCGACGAATTCCACGCCGACTGAGGCACGATGTTCGAAAGGCCTTCTGCCCCTGCCGGATACAGCTACGATTGCGCTTATGGGGCAACGATTGGTGGTGTGTAAGTGAGGTTGTTCAGTCGAAATCGACCGCATCACCAGTCCGAACGCAGACGCGACCTCATCGTCGCCGCTGTGGTGGTGGTGACCGTGGTGGTCGGTCTGGTAATCGCCGGGACCGTGTATATCGCACCGCCCGGCCAAAAGGTGTACTCGGCGCAACTGGTCAACACCGGAGGGCTGGAGTCGGGTGATCAGGTGCGTATAGCGGGGATAAGACAGGGAACGGTGTCGTCGGTGGACCTCGCGGGAACGTTTATCACAGTCGAATTTCGACTCGACGACTCAGTGCCAGTCCGTTCGGATGCCACCGCAGCGGTTCGCCTGATCACGCCGATCGGCGGGCGAGTTCTGGATCTGGACCCAGGGTCAGGACCGACCTCGCTGTCGGGGGCGATCCCCCTTGTTCAGACATCGAGTACTTACGACATTTCGGACACGCTCGAGACGACGACGCCGGTGTTCCGCGATGTAAAGGGCGTCGATCTCCGTCAGACTGCGTCGCTGCTGCAGAATGCGTTCTCCGACGGCAACACAAACATTCCCGACGCACTGAGGAACACCAGCAGTTTGATGGAACTCTTAGAGCGACAGTACGGTCAGCTCGACAAAGCGGTCGCTCTATCCGATGAATACGTCAACGCTTTCGCCGATCAAAAGCAGGTGCTGGTCGACTTTCTCCGTCAACTCAGCTTCCTTGCCAGTACGCTGGGACCTGATATCGAGAACGTCCGCGGCGGGTTCGACCTTCTCAGTCGTCTGTTCAAACTTCTCACGAGGCCGCTCGTGGCTTACAGCGATGGAATCGAACCGTCTGTCCAACAATACAAGACGCTCCTCGACAAGGTGTCGTCAGAGCTGCCAGGCTACTCCGATGCCCTGGCCCAGGTTGATCAGATCACTCAGCGCCTCGGCGTCCTCCTCCAGGCGCCGGTCGGTGCGTCGACTACCACAGAACCAGAGGTTCGTGTGTGCATTCCGAGTGGTGACGACAAATGTTGACTACATGGATCCGAAGACTGTTGCTCCTGATCGCCGTGGTGGTTGTGGTGGTCGCTAGTGTGGAAATAGGGGGGAGGGTGTCCGACGACACGCGCTCCCTGTGTGCCGAGTTCACCGACGCATCGGGCCTCTTCGAAGGCAACACAGTAGCCATGCTCGGCAAGAAGATAGGCAGCGTCGTCGGGGTGCAACAGAATAGTGATCAGTCCGGTGTAAGGATCGAAATGCGGATCGACAAGAGCGTGCCGCTGCCCGCCGACGTCGGCGCGACTATGGTGTCGACATCCATCGTGACCGAACGTCAAATCGAGTTCACCAAGCCGTACTCCGGTGGAGCCCGATACGAGACGAATCAGTGCATTCCGTTGAGTAAGACGAGAACCCCGCTGGGAATCAGTCAGACGCTCGACTCGATCAGCAACTTGTC
Organism: Rhodococcus sp. T9N; assembly: GCF_024436645.1. Taxonomy (NCBI): domain Bacteria; kingdom Bacillati; phylum Actinomycetota; class Actinomycetes; order Mycobacteriales; family Nocardiaceae; genus Rhodococcus; species Rhodococcus sp. T9N. The sequence continues at coordinate 45,338 of NZ_JAMSKS010000085.1, forward strand.
CGAGGACCTGGTCAAGGACAACGGCAGGAACACCGACGCGATCTTGCAGTCCCTCGAGCTCGTCTCCCGCAATCTGGAAGGAACGCAGGGCGACGTGGCCGGGATCATCAAGGACTCAGCCACGCTCATCAACGACCCGGCCAAGCGGGATGGACAGATTCGCAGGATCGTCGGGAACCTCGCAACACTGACGGGGGTGGCAACCGAGAACGACAAAGAGCTGACCGCCCTCTTCGACAACTTCGTCGGTGCCATCGAGGTCATCATCGCGTTCGGCCAGACCTTCGGCGCGGCAGTCGAGTACGCGGGGACGTTCGTACCGATCCTCTCGCGGCTCGCAACAGATTTCGGTCCCCCGATATTCGCGATCGGTGATGCTGCCGTTCCGCTCATCGCCGACATGGGAGAGCAGCCGGACATGATGGCAGCAGTAGCAGCCCGCACGGCAGACCTCATCGTGAAACACCCCGATGCCAAGTCAATTGTGCAGGCGTTCGCAGTGTCGCTGCCTTTGCGAAGCCTGGTCGGTGGCTGCGCCGCGCCGGTGGCAAACGGCGTCTGCAGGTCCAGCGATGCATCAAGGACGATCGCCGGGATGATGGGTGGAGGGGCCTGATGATCTCGGTCAACCGGGCACGCCTCGGACCCACGATAGTCGCACTGATGGCAACGATAGTTTTCGTAACATCGTGTGGGATCAACGCCGACAATCCGCCGACGATAGCGACCTCCGACGCGGACGGCTACGACATCCAGATGGAGTTCACCAGCGCACTCAACCTGCCAGCCCTCGCAAAAGTTCTCTCGGGGGGAATCAGCGTCGGGTTCGTCGAAGATGTCACGTACGAGAACGGGCATGCGGTCGTGAAAGCTCGCATCGACAACACGACTCAGCTGCCGGGCGAATCGCGAGCCGAGCTACGTCAGGACACTCTCCTTGGTGAGATCTACGTTGCCATCCTTCCCCCAGCCGAGCCGTCGACGGGTGCCTTGCTGCGGTCGGGTTCGGTGATCCCGCTGGCACGGACCGAGCCGGCAGCAAATGTCGAGGACGTCATGCGCGGAATGGCGAATGTCCTCGGCGGCGGTGAGCTCGACAAGATCCACACCGCCATCTCGACATTGAACACCACGTTCCCCAAGGACCCGCAGCAATTCGACGCCCTGTATCAGACAACGCTGGAGACCGTCTCGGAGGTCTCCTCGAATACCGACAAACTCGACGTAGTGTTGAGGTCGGCTGATCAGACTCTGAAAGTGATCTTGGACGATCCGTCGGGAATCGACCGGATGCTGACCAAGGGCGGACGCAACTTTTCTGGCCTCGGCTACTCCCTGATCGAGGTCGCGTTACTCATCGCCAACTTGCGTGATTTCGCTGTGTCCGCGGGCAGGATCGTGGATCCGGAGTACTTACGGATCAAGGAGTCAGTGGCCGGGATCGCCCCGGTGATCGATTCGATCGCCAACTCCGACATCTACTCGAAGTCCGTCACGGAGCAGGCAACGAGCGTCATCCGCGACAAACTCATTCCATTCGTGCGGTCGCCCGACATCAACCTCTCGGACATCTCCATCGATGGTCGGGACCTAGCGCGGCGTGACGCCGAATCCTTCATAACCGTGTTGAGATCAATCGGAATGATGCCGTGAACCGCAGCAGCACGCTCATATCGATACTGGCTCTCGCCGTCGTGTTCGTCGTAGGGCTCGGCTACCTCGTCGTCGGCGTGGCACACATCAACCCCACCCGCTCCGAGTACTCGTTAACCGCCATCATCGACAGCTCAGGCGGTCTGCTGGACACATCGCCGGTGATGGTGCGGGGGGTACCCGTCGGAAAGGTGTCCTCGATCAACGTCGCGGATTCGGCAATTAAGGTCGAGATGACGATCGATTCCGACCACAAGATCCCCCAGGACAGCGAGATGTCTATCCAGAATCTGTCGCTCGCGGGGGAACAGTACATCAACTTCGTGCCCGCGGGCACGGCAACCGGTGGGTACTTCGATAACGGAGACGTGGTGCCCGCGGACGCGGTGCACGTGTCGCAATCGGTTCCCCAGGTGTTGCCAAAGTTGGCTGCAGTGGCAGATGGGCTCGACCCGGAATCGATCGAGTCCATCAACAAGACCGTCGCCGAGGCCGTCGCCGGACGGCAGGACGACCTCGACACGATCGGCGACATGATGCACCGTGTAGTCGATTTCGTCGGCAAAGATGGGTCCGTCCGGGTGACCGCGGACAACGCCGAGTTCCTGCTCGGCCTCTTGTCCAATGCCGGGGACGTCCTCACTACGGCATCTGTACGCACCCCTGACGCCGTGAACGGGCTGGCGCGGATTCAACGGGCGTTCATCAGGTTCACAACCACCTCGTACGACAAGTGGCCTCCCGTGTTGAAGCTTGTGGAAAAGCTCAACGGCTATATTCAGATCCTGCAGCCGGATCTGCTGACGATCACCCGGGCGGTGAAACCGGCGACCGAGAAAGTTGCCGACACATACGTCGACTTCGGGTCGATCGGCGACCTCCTCGGCCGAACTTTCCCGGCGTCGCGACCAGGTCGCGCCGAGGTCCCCGTCACCGTGTCGCCGCCACTACGGTGACGCCCCGTCCGCAAGCGACTGTCACCGTAAGTACACAGAAGGTCCCACATGACAAATGACGACCGAACGAAACCGCACCCCGAGCCCACTGAGGTCGAGGACAGCGCGGCAGCAGCGACGCCGGATGGCGATCTACTGATGGACGAAAACGCCCCAGCCGCGTCCGCCGTAGCCACGGCTGGGGCTGGAGACAGCGACGTCGAACCCCCCTCGCCAGGTGGGCACCGCTGGTCAGCATCGCCGCGATCACGTGCCGTGGTGGTTTCGGCCGTGATCGTGGTGCTCGCTGTGCTGGCCGGCGTGTTCGCCTACCTCTACCTCGAGGCCGACGAAGCGAAGTCGGTATTGGAAAACGACGCCGCGCAACGGGCCGCCGCGGCGAAGGCCGCCTCGGATTACACGACCAGATCCCTGACCTACAGCTACCAGAACACCGACGCCTTTTTCGCGGCAGTCAAAGAGGACGCGGGTGAGGCTCTAGTCAAGCGGTATGACGAGGTTCGGCCGACGCTGACCCAGATTATCCAGCAGGCCCAGGTGCAGGCGTCGGGACGCGTTCTGGCCACCAGCGTCACCAGCGTCACCGGTGACACCGGTGACACCGACGAAGAATACACGGTGATGGTCTTCGCGAGCCAGAAGACGCAGAACGTGCAGAATCCACAACCGAGTGAACTGCCGACATTGTTGAAGGTGGTCGTGACGAAAACCGCCCAGGGCTGGCAAATTCAGGACTATGGCCCAGCTGAATGAGGCGGCGGCTCCGCAGAAGGAGTTCCACGAAGAGCAAGATGCAGGACGGTACTCATTCTTCGACGCGGTCGCAGATGTCGGAGATGTCGGCGGGGTCGACGCCGGTGAGGAGTTGGGTGATCTCTTCGGGTTGCGGGTGCCACTCGATCGGGTCAGTTTGCGAGTGGTCGAACACCGACATAATCGGGAATGTCGGGATTTTGCAGGCCTCCTCGCCGTGCCGACGGTCAAAGACACAGCGATGGTCACCACGGCGCTGAAGATGGCGTTGTGACGACGAGATCACGGTGGACGCCGCGTCGGCTCAGGGCTCATCCATCACAGCGGTGCCGGCAGTCAGGGCGGATTCAACCTGTCGTCGCAACACAGTGCCGTGAAGCCGAGCGTATCTGCTCTGCAAGCACTTCCGCTGGGGTTCGCCACCCATGTGTTTTGCGCGGGCGGTTGTTGAGTGCATCCGTCACGGCCTGAACGTCACTTCGACGGTATCGAGCGAGATCGGTTCCCTTCGGAAAGTATTGTCGCAGCAATGCATTGGTGTTTTCGTTCGGTCCTCGCGGCCAGGGGCTGTACGGGTCGCAGAAGTACACACGGATCCCGGTTTCTGCGGTCAACTCCGCATGACGTGCAAGCTCCGCCGCGGTCCCAGGTCACCGATCTGCGCAGGTGCTCCGGCAGCGGTGTCATCGCAGCCTGGAGTGCATCGCGGACCGACTCCGATCCGTAACCGGACAACGCCGGCCCGTTCTTCACCGGGGGCGCATCCCCGTACCCATCCTTACGTGGCAGATGCAGCAACGTGGTGAATCTGCTGGTGCGTTCGACAAGCGTACCCACTGCGGACCTGCCCAGCCCGATGATCAGACCTCACCGTTTTCGTCGCGGATCACGCCCGAGAGCACTTCCTGCACGTACTCTCGAAGAGGTTCGTGTTCAACGAGTTTGGCTACCTTGGGTCGCCTTGCCGCAAGATCGGCTTTCCATTGCGCCACTGATGTGCGGTACTCGAGCTTGCCGTCGCGGGTGGCAGCGTTGCGAGGGGATTGCGGCATCGATCCGCTGTGTCGGGATGCGTACGACAATGCGTTGGCCGAGAGCACAATTGGGTTGTTCAAGACCGAGGCAGTATCGAAGAGAAGCCCGTTCCTGAACGGCCCGCTCAAGACCATCGACGATGTCGAGTTCGCCACGATGGGATGGGTCGACTGGTTCAACCAACGCCGCCTCCCACAGCACCCTCGACTACCTCACACCAGACGAATTCGAGAAGGCCTACCGCAGTCAAGAATCGGCTGTCTGGTGGCGTTGCTTCACCCGCCTGGGCGCTATCGGACTGGATGCTGGGGAACGCCCAGGGCGCAAAGCGGGTCGGTCAACCCTGATGTTCACTCTCTGCTATCGACTCAACTTCCTCGAGCGTGGTGGGGATGTGGTACGGCGGTCTGCTCGTGCCCGAGATGCGATAGCGGTCCCAGAAATCAGGGTCGCCCACGACGCACTCGGCGCGTCCCTCTGGTGTCGCAAAGACGGCAACCGTGCGCCTTCCCGAGAGGGCGGCGTGGAGCGCATCATTCTTGTCGATCCTGCCGTACCAGGTGTATAAGCCGTTGAGGGGCTGGAAATAGCCTTTGATCTTCACCCCGACAGCAATCTCCTTGCCACGGCACACCAAGGTGCCCTCGCCGGAGTAGTCGAGATCGTGGTCGTCAGACACGCAAGGCTCACTTTCTTCACTTCGAACATTGACAAAAGAACGCATTGGCGCAGACACTATCAGTATCTGGTACCCGGAGTACGGGTATGAAGTCGAGACTCAGCTCGGCCCGGAACGCAACGGAGGTCACATGACCGTTCAAAATGTGGAGACCAAGCCCGACGTCTCAACGGAAGGCGCTGCGCGTGTCAGCGCCCGCAAGCCCGTCGACATGCAGAGATCTGCCGGCCGACTGCTGCGGGCGGCGGCCGAAAAATTCTATGACGCGGAGATCGACATCGATTGGGACTCACCCTGGGAGGAAGGAAAGTACTACCTGCCAGAGCATCGGGTCTCGCTCTACGGCACCAAGCTGTGGGAGAGAATGAGCGATGAGCAAAAGGCGGAACTCGGGCGCCACGAAATCGTCAGCATCCTCAGCTTCGGTATCTACGCGGAGAATCTGCTCAGCTCGGCGCTGCTCCGAACATCCGCCAAAGGCGCCCTGACAGATCAAAGGTCCCTCTACGCCCTTAACGAGATCGGCGACGAGGCACGTCACTCGACGATGTTCGCCCGACTGATCAACAAGACGGGCCTGGCACCGTACAAGTTGCCGAAGGGGTTCTTGAGCATCGCGAAGATCTTGCACTTTGTGCCTCTCGGCCCGTCCGTGTCCGGCGCGACTCTGCTCATCGAGGAGATCCTCGACCGCGCTCAGCGCGAGGCGATGAATGACCCGAAAATGCAGCCGCAGCTGCGCCAGCTCATGAAGATCCACGTTCTCGAAGAGGCCCGTCACATCACGTTCGCGCGGCTGGAAATGGTGGAAGGGATGCAGCGTCGCGGACGCATCTCGCGCGCCTGGCATAGAGGCACGTTGGCGGCCATTGCGAACTTTGCATACCCGTTGCTCATCAATCCGAAGGTATATCCCGATGTCGGAATCAGCCGTCTGCGCGGCCTGTGGGCGCAGCAGACGAGCCCGAACTATCGCGTCAACTTGCAGTTCATGTCCGAGCCGATGATCCGATTCTTCCACGAGGCCGGAATGATGGAGGGGAAGTTCACGATGGCGATGTGGCGCGCAACGCGCAGCCTGCCCGACGATCTGCGCTAACACGCCCGGCCCGGTCCGCGCGTCCCACAGCCCATTCCTCGACCCCACGACCGGATTCCTCGGTTCGTGGGCTTGGGCGGATGACATTCCCACACCTGCCACGCGTCACGGCGCGCCGTGCGGGTCCGTTTTCTGCATTCGATCAGGAGTTTTTCACAATGCCGTCCTCCAACGCCAAGTCCGCCGCCACGGCGACAGACCCGGGAATAACCGAGCCCATCACTACCAAAGTTCTCATCATCGGCAGCGGCTTCTCTGGCCTCGGTATGGCCGTCCAGCTCCGACGACGCGGGTACAGTGATTTCATCGTTCTAGAAAAGGCCGACTCCGTCGGTGGGACGTGGCGCGACAACACCTATCCGGGATGCGCGTGCGACGTACCGTCACTGATGTACTCCTACTCGTTCGAGAGTCGCGGTAGCTGGTCGAAGGTGTGGTCCTCGCAGCCCGAAATCGAGCAGTACCTGAAAGATATCTCCAACAAGCGTGGTGTCACTCAGAAGATCCACTTCGGGCAGAAGTTGGTCTCCGGATACTGGAGCGAGTCCGAATCTCGGTGGCACCTGCGTACCGAGTCGGGCCGGGAGTACGTCGCGCAGTACATCGTGTCCGGTGTCGGCGCTCTGCACATCCCGAATTTTCCGAATATCCCCGGAATCGACGAGTTCGCCGGTCAGGCGTTCCATTCGGCACAGTGGGACCACACGGTGGATCTCCAGGGCAAGCGGGTGGCCGTCATTGGCACCGGTGCCAGCGCGATTCAGTTCGTGCCGTTCGTGCAGAAGGACGCCGGCACACTCACGGTCTTCCAGCGAACCCCGGCTTGGGTACTTCCACGCAAGAACTTCGCGGTGCCGCCGGTACTTCGGACGCTGCTCAGCAAGATCCCTATTACTCGCCGCCTCGCTCGGTGGTCGGTCTACTGGGGCGCAGAGAGCCTGGCCTTCGGGCTTAACGGCCACTCCAACCTTATGCGACCGATCGAAAAGGTGGCGAAATGGAACATCGAGCGTTCTATCACCGACCCCGAGCTCCGCCGGAAGCTGATGCCGTCCTACCGCATCGGATGCAAGCGCATCCTGGGATCGAACGACTACTACCCTGCGCTCGCCGCCCCCAACACGACAGTGATCAGCGATCGGATCGAAAAGATCACTGCCGATTCGATCGTCACCCCTGACGGCGTGTCACACCCTGTGGATGTGATCATTTACGCCACAGGGTTCCATGTCACGGACGGGTTCGATCAACTCGCGCTCAAGGGCGCTCGGGGCGAGGACTTGCCGTCGCACTGGCACCGGACGGGCATCAATACCCACCTCGGCATCACCACCGAGGGCTTCCCGAACCTGTTCTTCCTGCTCGGACCTAACACGGGTCTTGGGCACAACTCTGTCGTGTTCATGATCGAGCAGCAGATCAAGTACATCATGAAGGCCATCGACGCCGTCGACAGTCGAGGTGCGGAGCGTGTTGATGTGCGGGCCGAGGTTCAAGAACACTTCAACAAGAGCATCCAACACAAGCTCGCCAAGGGCGTGTGGACCAACGGCGGATGTACGAGTTGGTATCTGGACTCGCAAGGTGTCAACCGTACGGTGTGGCCCGGGTTCACCTGGCAGTACTGGCGAGCGACGAAAGACTTCGATCCCGCCGAGTACGAGATCGCCTGACAATCCAACCGTAGGTCATCGAGAAGTGAGTATCCGACAGTGAGTAGTTCGACAGCAGGCAATTACGCGACCCAGGTCGCAGTCGTCACGGGAGCCGCCTCAGGGATCGGTCGGTCCCTTGCCCTCCAACTGGCCGAACGCGGGGCCAGCCTTGCCTTGTCCGACGTCGACGAAGTGCATCTCGAGGAGACGGCGGACATGTGCCGTACCGCGCATCGTGCGACCGTGGAGACCGCGGTGTTGGACGTGGCAGATCGTGCTGCGTTCCAGGTTTACGCAGAGAGCGTGCAGTCGTCTTTCGGGCGCGTCAACATGGTGTTCAACAATGCCGGCGTCGCCCTCGGCGCCGACGTTGTCGACATGTCCTGGGAGGATTTCGACTGGCTGATGGGCATCAACTTCGGTGGTGTCGTCAACGGGACCAAGGCGTTCCTGCCTTATCTGATCGCCTCTGGTGATGGTCATCTGGTAAACACCTCCAGCGTCTTCGGTCTGGTCGGGATCCCCAGTCAAAGCGCTTACAACGCCGCGAAGTTCGGTGTGCGTGGCTTCACCGAAGCGCTTCGGCAAGAGATGAAAATCAGTCGGCATCCGGTCACGGTGACATGCGTTCACCCCGGCGGCGTCAAGACTAATATCGTCAACAACGCTCGTGGTGTATCCGGTATGGGGGCAGATACCGCCACCATTGCCTCGATGTTCAACAACATCGCCAGGACCACTCCGGAGAAAGCTGCGTGCGCCATCCTCAAGGGAATGGACAAGAAGAAGCCCCGAGTGCTGATCGGCGCAGACGCACGTGGCTTCGACTTTGTCGCACGCGTTGTCGGTCCGCGCTACCAGGACATCTCTGCGCCTGTCACACGCGCGGGCTACGCCTTGGCTCGTAAGCGGGGGATCATCAAATGACCCTCGAACAGGAGAATCGGCCGGGCACCACCGCGCGATCGCGAACGCTGACCGTGTCGGAGGTCGTGCAGGAGACCAAGGACTCCGTGAGCATCGCCTTCGAAGTGCCTGACGAGATCGTCGACGATTTCAAGCATCTACCCGGGCAGTTCATTACGTTGAAGATCCCGTCCGACCAGACGGGCCACGTCGCACGATGCTACTCGCTGAGCAGTTCGCCTCATGTCGATGACTTCCGCCTCGAGATCGGGGTGAAGCGCACCGCTGGGGGGTATGCGTCGAATTGGTTGTGTGACAACGTTTCCATCGGCATGGAGGTGACCGTCCTCACGCCATCGGGAAAGTTTACCGCTAAGAGCCTCGACGTCGACTTGCTCTTCTTCGCTGGCGGAAGCGGCATCACTCCGGTTCTGTCGCTGGTGCAGTCGGCTCTGGTGTCGGGCAGTGGGGAAGTTGTCCTGTTCTACGCAAACCGTGACTCCGATTCGATCATGTACGAGTGCCGGCTTGAGCAGATTAGATCTGAATTCGCCGAGCGGTTCACTTTGGTTGACTGGCTTGAGTCGGAGAACGGGATTCCCACATCAGAGGCTGTAGAAAAGATTATTCGTGAACACAAGGGATCGGCAATTTTCACCTGCGGGCCCTCCCCTTTCATGGATCTTGTGGAAAGCTCTGCCGCCGCATGCGGAGTGGATCATTCGGATGTACATCGAGAGGTATTCCAGTCGCTGACGGGTGACCCGTTCGACACCGCAACACTGCGTCGACTCAGTGACGACGAGGGTGTAGCTACGGCCACGGTTTACCTGAACGGAGAGTGCATCACCACGGAGTGGCCACGTAACACGCCTCTGCTCGATGTGCTGCTCTCGCGAGGGCACAATGCCCCGTACTCGTGCCGAGAGGGCGCATGCAGCGCGTGTGTGTGCAAGCTCATCGATGGCGATGTCGAGATGGTGCAGAACAACATCCTCGTAGACGACGACATTGAGGACGGCGAGCGACTCGCGTGCCAGGCACTTCCGCTCACCGACGCTGTGACGGTGAGTTTCGATGACCTCTGACTCCTCGAAAGCTGGCCTATTGTCGCGGCGGTCGCGGGAGGTTCTCTCCAGTGACGGCACGAGGCTGTTTGTCGAGGAGTACGGGCTCGGTGATGATGCGCCGCTGCTGGTGTTCAGCCACGGGTGGGCTTGCCAAGGTCGGTTCTGGAGACCTCAGATCGAGCACTTCGCCACCACACACCGTGTGGTGGTGTATGACCAACGAGGGCATGGCTGGAGCGACCGGGGTCGCGCGCCCTTCTCTTCGTCGGTGCTCGGCGACGATCTCGAGGCTGTCTTGCGCGCTGTTGTCACGTCTAATCGTAAGGCATTGGTGACCGGTCACAGTATGGGCGGGATGTCCATCATGGGTTGGGCTGCCGAGCACCCGGAGTCGGTGCCCGTCTTATCCCGCGGTGCCGTCTTGGCGAGTACCGGCCCCTCGCAGTTGGTGAGTAAATCGACGCTAATTGGGTCGCCACGTCGATTCCGCGCCTCACTGGAGCGGGCCTTCGCAGCCGGGCTCGCCACCGCGGGACCGGAGATGCTTGACACTCGCTTCAACCGACGGTTGGTGAAATACGGGACGATGGGTCCACACGCGCCAGCAGACGTTGTGGCTGAGTGTTCCGACATAGTACTGCGGTGCCCCCCTGCGGTTCGGGGAATGTGGGGCAGGGTCCTGGCCACCATCGATGTAAGCAAAGGAATCGACTCACTTACGGTTCCGACGACCGTGATCGTGGGCTCGGCCGACAAGTTGACACCCGCGGTTCATTCCATTGATCTCGCCGACCGACTGCAGCAGCGCCGCCGGTTGCATGAGTTCGTGGCGTTGCCACAGATCGGTCACATGATCAACATGGAGGCACCAAACTATTTCAACGAAGCAGCGGCCCGATTGGACGCAGCCACGGTAGGCGATGGCTTTTGAACCGTCGACCGGACACACATGAGCTCGTGAGACGGCCACGATCGTCGACAGGCCGCGCGTGTCCGAGTTGGGAGGGGTCCATCGAGGCGTACAGCATCGATGGCATCGCCACGGTGATCTTTTTTGCGTCGATGGTGCGCAGCACCTCGGCGGATAAAACTTCGGCAGCACCATCATCGGGCCGCCTTTCGTCAGGGTCGGCACGAAGAACGCAGCCCCAGCATGCGACAGCGGGGTGCACAACGAGAATTTAGGGTACCCGGCCATTCTCACTCCGGAGAGTTGAATCTGCGTCATCGTGAACAATGCCGAAGCCTCCGATGGCTCCCTTCGGCTTTCCGGTCGTGCCGCCGGTGTATGTGATCGACACGGTGCGATCCGGCGGCCGATCGGCTGCTTGAGGGAGGGTGCCGAACCGCTGCGAGCGAACCGAGAGGTTTCAGCGAACGGCTCTCCAGCCCGACTCGCTTGAGAGGACCCTTCAGGGTATTGTTAACCCCACAATGTCATTCGTCCGCCGCGTTTCATTTACTCCATCTCAGGTGCAGCGTCGAGTTACCGATGCCCGTAGCACCCGCTGGGATGAGCATAGAGTCGAGGTACGCGCGCAGCTGGTCGACGCGACCATACGGATCATCGAACGGTATGGTGCAGGCGTCAGCATGGACGACATCGCTGCGGAGGCCCGTGTATCTAAACCAAAGCTGTACCGCTACTTTGGCGACAAAGCGGGCTTGAACGCGGCGGTGGCGGCGAAACTCGGTGCGTTGATGTGGGATTCGGCGAAAGCCACTATTCTCGCCGACCAAGATTATGCTTCGGTTGACGACATGGTTCGCTCGTCCGTCCAGAGCTACGTCACGATCGTCGGGCGGTATCCCACGGTCGTCAGATTCCTTATGGCGAATCACTTGTTTCAGTACTCCGGATCGGGAAATGGCGGAGTTGCTGACGAACTGAGGTCGGTGATGGAGGTCGTCGCCGATCGGTTCAGTGAAAGTCTTCAGCGTGTTCACGCAGATACTTCGGTCATTCCCTTGGCCGTGGCGTCCATTCTGGGTTCTGGTCTATCTGCGACTCAGTGGTGGATCGACAACGGTCGTGAGCAAGGGGTGGACGATACGTTCTTCGCCGCACACCTATCAGAGACGACGTGGGGGATCGTCGACGGCGCGGCCGCAACCGTAGGCGTGGCCTTCTCACGCAGTCTGCCATTCAGCCATCCCGGTTTCGCGTCCCGCCACAAAATGGACTGAATCACCCTAGATATCCCAGAATTGTACCTTGTCAAGCTGCGTCGGGTTGTTGCGCGGTGCGGTATGCCCAAGCGGTGTGTTCGTCGTATTCGGTGCAGTGGCGTACGCACCCGTGCAGTGGCCCGACAAGTCTGTTGGCGAGTGCGCGGAGCGCTTGGTGGTGGAGGTCTCCGGTAGCACGGTGTTGGTCGTAGAACGCGCGAGCGGCCGGACTCTGGCTGAGGGCGCAGAACGCCCACCGGTCGATGGCATCGTAGAGCCGCCCGTTGCGGATATGTCGAGCCAGTACGGCCCGCTTCTTGCCCGACGAAACTGTAGGGGTGACGTACCGGCGTAATTCTTGCGAGACTCGGCGTTGGTGTAGCGGTCGACGTCGTCGCTGAATTCACCGAGCCCCGGGCGGCGAGGATGACACCGATTCCTGGCAGGGAGAGGTAGACGGCGGCGTTGCGTGTCAGCGTCCGGGTGTGTTCCAAAATGGCGGGTCAGTTCGGCTTCGAGGTCGCCGATCTGACGGTTCAACTCCGCGATCAGCGCCAAGAGTGCGCCGGCATCGCGCTCGACCTGCGCTGCGAACGCCTGCAACCACGAAGGGCGAACGCTACCGAGCCCGTTTCTGCGCCCGCTGCGCACTCCGCGACGACCTCCATGCAATCTTGATATTCGATAACGAGGACATCGCGCTGGACGCGCTCCTTCAAGCGTTGGGCGCAACAAATCGACCTCAGAGCGCGGTCATCTTGATGCGAGGCGCGCGGGCCTCGCCTGCCGCCGCGGAGCGGCAGAGATTGGGGTCGTCGCAGCATTCGGCCGAGGCAGGTCGGGTGTGAGATAGTTGCATTCGCGAGATGCCCTTCGTGGTGGCTGGAATGTTCCCTAGACAAGAACTCAGTTACGGGCAGTCCGCAAACGCGGCCTCAGAATAGTCATCTCCAGGTCCGAAATCCTCGCGGGAGATCACTTCTCTCTTTAAAGCTATGTCGGCTTGGTCGATCCTTTAGTGCGGTTCACTTCTGACATAGTGCAGTTTATCTTTCGAAACTGACAGCGGTGCAGGCCGAGCGCACGAAGACGCGACAGACTCGGCACAGTTTTTTCACGACAGAGAGGTCCGACCATGAAGAGAATTCCGGACGAGGTCAGCGGGTCGGCCGGCCCCACTATCGAGAACTGGGTGCGCTCGTTCTGGGGCACGACTTCCGAGTCGCCTGATTTACCGCCCCACCACCCCGACTGTCTTGGTTGTGGGCCGCAGAACCCGCACGGCCACGCCCTGTCGGTCCAGCGTGACGAGAACGGCGTGGTGGCTCACCATGTGTTCGATCAACGTCATGTCGGGGCACCCGGGATAGCACACGGCGGCGCGGTGGCGACCGTTCTCGACGATCTGTTCGGCTTCCTGCTCTACACAGTGGGTGAGCTCGCCGTGACGCGGCGTCTCGAGCTCGACTATCTAGCGCCGGTTCTGCTCGGCACTCCCTACGTGTTGCGTGCTGCCGTTCGGTCTCGTGATGGGCGCAAACTGGATCTCACGGCCACGATGGACGATGCGCAGGGCCGCTCGGTCGCCACCGCTACTGCCCTGTTCGTGGTGGTCGAGGTCGAACACTTCATGCAGTCCCAAGCCCGAGCTCAACTCCGGGCCACAGACACGAATCACACCGAAGAATAGACACCCTGGCCGACCTCATCGACGTCCATCACCCGCGGTGGCTGTCGTTCGGCTGCGTCTACCTGGCGCAACGACGGCGAGCACGAGTGCCCCAGCGGCGGTCAGGGCCGCCAACGCCAGTGTCGCCTGACCACTTCCATGTACGAATGCGGCTTTGGCGAACTCGGCCAGCGGCTGGCCAGCTGGTCCTGCGCGGTCGGCGACCTGCAATGCGGCGGCCAGAGAATCGGCCACCGGACCACGGGCTGGCTCGGGTAGCTGGGGCAGAGCCGGCTGGATGTGCTGAACGTAACCGGCCGCGAGCACGCTACCGGCTACCGCAATCCCAATCGCGGCACCGATTTCGCGAGCCGCGTCGTTGACCGCGGCAGCCACCCCGTGCTTGGCCTCTGGAGTGTCCGAGACGATGGCGAAAGTCGCAGGAGCGGTACACAACCCCAAACCCGCGCTCATGATGAGCAGGGGCCACAGCAGGTCAGGGTAAGTCGCAGCGACGGTCAGTCTGCTCACCATCACCAGTCCCGCCGCGATGGTGAGCAGACCTACAGTGGTCATCACCCGCAGCCCAACAATGTTCGACAGCCAGGGTGCAATCACCGAGATCACGATGAGCGGCACGACCATAGGGGTCAACGCCAACGCGGCGGTGAGCGGTCCATAACCGAGAATCAACTGCAGATACTGCACCAACAGCAAGAACACCCCGAAGGTCACCAGAAATTGGATACAGACAGACAGCGCGCCGGCACCGAAACCACGGCGGGCGAACAACCGGACATCGAGTAGCGGTGCCGAGGAACGTAGTTCTACGACGACGAACACCACAACTGCGAACAAGCCCACCGCAGTGCTGATGGCGACGAGCGAATCCGACCAGCCACGGGCCGGAACCTCGATCACAGCGAAGACGATCGCCCCGACTGCCACAACTACGGTCACAGCGCCCACCCAATCGACCGGTGGATGCTCCTGCTGGCGGGACTCCGCGATACTGCATGCCAACCCGGCCAGAACCGCTCCGGCGACGGTCAACCCGACGAACACCGAGGTCCACGACCACTGCTCGAGCAGCACTCCAGCCCCGAGGATGCCCAGGACCGCCCCGGATCCAGCAACCCCGGCCCACACCCCTACAGCGCGACCGCGATGCGCCGGTGGAAATCCCGCGGTCAGTATCGACAGCGTCGAGGGCATGACCAGCGCCGCACCCGCCCCAGCCAACGCGCGAGCAGCGATCAGCCACGCCGGGTCAGCAAGAAACAAGGGCAATGCCGACGCGAAAGCGAACAACGCCAACCCCGCCACGAGCACCCCCCGGCGACCGTAACGATCACCGATCGCACCGGCAGGCAGAACGAAGCACGCCAATACCAACGTATAACCGTCGACTATCCAGGTAAGTTGAGCTTGCGTCGCCCCTGTCGCGACCGCGATCTGTGGCAACGCTGAATACAATGCCGCCATTGCGGCCACCACCAACGCGACCGCCATGCACGACACAATCAACATCCACCACTGGGCGCCGCTCCATCGAGCGACGCCGGCAGAGTCGGATCCACGTTCGTTCATGGCCAGCCTCCCAGTTCGAGACCGGTCGTCTCGGTACGAGACTATTAGTATCATAACTCTGTGGGTGTGACAGAATGGTCATGCGAGGAGATATTTTGTCAGTCAAATGGAGCGGAGCCCGTTCATGGTCGACCCTCTCGTTGCAGCCGAGGGCCCGGCCGATCCCCGGCTGGCGCGCTCACGTAACCGGTTACTCGAAGCTGCCGGTCAGCTGCTGTCCACCGGCGGTGTCGAGGCGGTCACCGTGGAGGCGGTCACCCGCATGTCGAAGGTTGCGCGTGCCACGCTGTACCGACACTTCGGAAGTACCACCGACCTGCTCGCGGCAACCTTCGAGCGACTACTACCCCCAGTCGACACCGATATCGATACCGGTCCGCTACGCGAACGTCTGATTTCGTTGCTCACCACCCAAGCCGACCTCATCGACCAAGCTCCGGTGCAGATGACCACGCTGGCGTGGCTGGCAATGGGACCCGTCAACAGCGGCGACGCCAGTCGGCGCGATCTCGATCCTGGCGCGGTGGTCTCACTTCGGGCACGTGTCATAGAGCAATACCGCAAGTCCCTGGATCAGATCCTGACGGCCCCTGACGCCCGCGATGTGCTCGGCGAGCTCGACACCACCTTCGCCCTCATTCAGCTCCTCGGACCGATAGTGTTCGCTCGCCTTACAGGACTGCGTCACATCCACACCGACGACTGCATCCGCATCGTCGACAACTTTCTCGCCGCCCATGCCACAAGTGTCGGATCGAGCACTTCGCGCGACAATAGTCGTACGTGGCCGGCCACGACGCCAGACCCGCAGTTCAACGAAGGCCAGTAAGGCTTGACGGAAAACCACACCATCACTGCGCTAACCAGTCAGGGATCGCGGCGCTCATCGGATGCAACCTAACGTGGGCATAAGAACTCAGAGTTGCAGGAGACTTCTGAAATCGTGCAGCCGACTTCTGAAACTGACAGCCCAAAAAGTCGCTCACAAGGGCACAGTGTTGCAGAACTCACCGACAGACGAAGTTTCGGGACAAAAGCAATGGGACAGGTTTTTGCAACACTCCCCTGGCTGGTCGCTTCGTCTGATCGTCGTCGTCTGTTTCGTGTCCGAGAAACGATCCATTGACGGACACGCCACCTGAGACGCGAACGACTCGGTCCACCCCCTTGTCACTGTCAGGGTTTCCTGACAGGCTGGGTAGACGTCAGGGAACCCTGACACTCGTTGATTACCTGACAGAAGGGCCTGAGATGACGTGGGACTACGACGGGCACGAAGGTTACGCCGCAACGATCGCGGCGGGCGACAGGAAAGTGAGGGCCCACGTCACCGAGGGGATGGAGCTGGAAGATGGAACACTCGTACCCGATTCCGACACAGTGGGCTGGCGGACAACGTGCTCATGCGGCTGGAGAGCACCGCTGATGTTCGAACGCGTCACCGATCCTTCTGTCTCACTTGCCGAACGGCAGGTATTCGACACCGAAGGCGACGGATGGCCACCACGCGAAGTCGAGGAACTTTGCCGCACCGAATGGCACGAACACATTCGCCCCGCGGAGAACCTGGCTGCGGTACGGCAAGCAGCTGAGGACCACCGTTTGAGCGGGGAACGACTCGACCGTGCCGTTGCCGGCGCTCGCGATGGCGGCGCATCCTGGACGGACATCGGCAGAGCCGCTGGGGTGGCCCGGCAAACCGCTCACGAACGATGGAAAGCCTTGTCGCACAACGTCGATTCCAGTTAGTGGCAGCTACCCCCGGACCACGAAGGAACGCGTATCTATTCCGGTCCGGGCGTGCCGGGATCCTCACGATCGAACCAGCCCCACGCTCTTGTCCCACATTGGGACAGATGCTAGTGTCCCAGCATGGGACAAAGTCGAACATACCTCGATGTCATCGCTTGGCAAGACTCACTGACGCAGACTGAGCGAGAGGCACGCGGCCCATTTCAGTCGGCATTCGGTGTCGGCCATGGGGAGTCCGCCGGCGATGCAGTAGCAACGGCACGTCGTGCCGCGACGATCGCCAATCAGGTGTTCGATCAGGTCAAAGAGCAAGCTGTGTACGCACTCCTGGCCGACAACCTTCCCGTACGGGCGATTGCGGCTCGCACCGGAATTCCTAAAAGCGAGGTTCACCGTATATCTCGGCGACTCGGTCGAGATGGCGATTTACCAGGTTCGGTTGCGACTGTGCCTGTCTCGCGGGACGAAGTGCGGGATCAGGTCCGCGCTGCGTGGGGCCACCGATAGCGTCCCCCCAAATTGCGGAGTACCGATGGTGACTCCCCATATGCTCATGCGAAACCGTTCGACGCTGGTCGACACATTCGGAGATGCCGGGGGCGAGATGTCGAGATTCGTGCAGTTCATCGACAGTGAGATCGTTCAACGTTGGTCATCTACCATCGCCACAGTCTTGTTCCCCCTGCTGGTTCTACCTTCTGCCGTCGACGCCGCAGTCGAGGACGCCTCCGCTTTGAACTGGGCAATCCTCCTGATCTTCGTCAGCGGATCCGTCGCCCTCGCCGCGACCGCCTTCACCAAGTGGCGCAAACACTTTGCTCGTCGGACCGATACCTGATCACGGAAACTTCCGGTGCACCCGACCGTTGCCGGCGCTCGCGATGGCGGCGCATCCTGGACGGACATCACCTCGCCTGAACTGCGGGTTCTGAGTGCACACACCCCGTTGTGGTGGCGAGGCGATTTCTGCTTTCATTCGCGGCATGAATTGGTATGCGGTTCTTTTGGTCGTTGTCGGTGTCGCGGTTGCGGCGTTCAGTGTTGTCGTCGAGAGGAATGAAGGTGCAGGGAGGGCAGGCAATGTTTTGTTGGCGGGTGGTTCGATTGCTGCGGTCGGTCTCGTCTGGGTGTTCTGGTGAGTACAACCGAGTGAGTGTTCCCCGATAGGTGAGTGTTCTCCCAGCGTGACGGGTGCCCGACCTGATCGAGGTCGGGCGCCTCACCCGCAACATTCAGGATCGTTCGCTCTTGTTCGGAATCACGAACAGGATGACGGCGATGGCGCCAAGGATCACGACAGCGGCGCAGATCGCGATGATGTTTCGTGCCTGGATTCCGTTGACTGCCAAAGCGATCACGGCCACTGCGGCCAGGACCCACAGAAGTTTTGCAAGTAGGACTTGGCGTAGGGCCAACGCTCCTGCTCCGAGAAAGAGAAGAACTGTTGCGGCGACTGTGGATATAGGCATGTCGGGCTCCTTGAGATAGGTCTGTGTTCGCCCGATCGTTTCGAGCCTTGCAGTCTCACATACAGCACCGACACATATGCGCTGCCAGGGGTTAGGCGGTGCCTTCCTTTGGGATGACGCCTGCTTCGTCGGCGAAACGCTTGAGGCTGCGTCGGTCCGATCGGGAGAGGATCTTCTCGCCGGCGTCGTTGTAGCGCTCCCCCAACATGGACCCGGTCAGTTTCTCGACCGCATTCTCGAGCGTGACGCCGGCATTGCGCCACCGCGGGGTGGCTCGGATTGCGATCCACAGCGGGGCGATGTGTTCGGCGGCGTCCGGGTCGAATCGCCCGAGTTCGAGGTTGTACGGGGTGGTATTGATCGCCAAGGCGAGTAGTCGCTCGTCCTCGCTCCTGGACCATCTGTCGAAGAACGGCATTTCGTCTCCTGTCCTGTCTGTTTCGCGACGATATTGATGTGCCGTCGAGCTAGTTGGTGGTCCTGATTGCGTCGATCATCTCATGCGCTCACGGGCTTGATGTGGGCTGCGACGGTGTCACCGATACGGGTGACGAGGTCGATGTCTTCACCCAAGGATGCGGAGGCGTGGGCCGCTCCGACGGTGCCGGCGCACAAGTTCCAGGCAAGTCGATGTGTGGTGGGAGTGTCGGGGATTTGGCGGGCACTGATGGCGGTGTCGACGATCTTGCTGATGGCGTCCACCCAGTGTGCAAAGCCGTCGGTGTTGTCGATGGAGGGTTCGAGAGTGAGCTTCATGCCAGCACGCAGGTTGATGTCCTCGGTGATCTGTCGTGCGAGGGACGTGAAGATCGCTGTCAGTTGCTCTGCTGCTGTCATGCTCGGACCGGCCGTTGCGTCAGTGACGGTTTCGTCGACGGTGCGCGTCCAGTCGGAGAGGAGTTGGTTGCCGATCGCTTCTTTGGATGGAAAGTGGTAGTACATCGCGCCTTTGGCGAATTTTCCAGCGCGGGCGATGGTGTTCATACTGGTGTGGCCGTACCCGTCGGTGTCGAAGTGACGGGCCGCAACGGCGATGATCGCGTTCCGTGTTCGCACTGCGCGAGCCTGGGGCTCCGCGTTCTTGCTGCCGGGGGCACGGCCGATCCGGGGGCGGGTTCTCGCGGCAGTGCCTTCCGTCGTGTTCGCCGACTCGATGGGGCTGGTCATAGTGATGCTCCTTCGATCATGCGGACGGTAGCCGAATCAGGTGTGCACCACATCAGCAGCCGTTGGTCGACGTGCAGGTGCGAAGTTCGTCGATCACGTGGAGTCGTTCCGGTTCGCTGAGTAGAACCGTCAGGGGTGAGAGGTTGCGCATTTCGCGGGCAGTCTCGGTGTCGGAGGCTTCGATCTCGCGGACGGCGTCGATGTCGTTGTTGCTCACGATGTGTTCCCACTGGTCGAGGCATCGGGTCAGTGAGGCGCCGGTGACGTGCTGGCGCAGTCGGTGCAGGCTGTGGTGGATCTGATCGGTGTCGAGGTTGAGGTGTTCGCGTTCGATTTTGTCGAGGACGGCGGTGTTCAGGAGCTTCTTGCGGATGACTTTGCGTGGGACTACGGACATCGTCAGCTCCTTCCACGATGCTGCGGTGATTGCCTACGACCTGGTAAAACCGCGTTCAATGTAGCGGATGCCCGCCACTGTCGGCGTCTACACTTGATTGGGGTTCTTCGTAGAATACGATGGTGTGATGTTGATTGGCTACGCACGGTGCGCATCGTCTGGTGACGATGAGCAGGTCGAGCGTGACCAACTCGTGAAACTCGGAGTCGAACCAGGTCAGATTCATGTCGATCATGGTTTGAGCGGTATTGATCGGCCGCGGCCGGCACTTGCAGCGGCACTCGGCGCGGTGTCTGCGCGTGACACGTTGGTTGTCACCTCGCTCGACCGGCTGGCGCGGTCGGTACCGGACCTTTCGGATATCACTGCTGATCTGTCACGGCGTGACGTGTTGTTGATGTTCGACGGTGTCGTGCACGATCCGAAGGACCCGATCGGTGAGACCGTGTTTTCGATGCTGTCGACGACGTTCGCGCAGTTCGAGTCCGGTCTACTGCGGTTGCGGCTGCACGAGAGCGTTGCCCAACGGAAAGCCTCGGGTGCGTTCAAGGGACGTAAGCCGAAACTCACTCCGGAGCAGCAAGCGGAGATGTTCGACCTGTACGAACGGCATGAATCGTCCGTCCCAGAGCTGATGAAACGCTTTTCTCTTTCTCAACCTGCGGTCTACCAGTACCTCACACGCGAGAGAACCCTTCGATCCTCACCTGAGCCACCTCTCGACCACTGACTGACGCAACCAGAATCCCTTCGAGGGCAAGGCATCACGAAGTGGTGTCGCGGCAGACCGTTTGTGTGCTGTTCGCTTTGTCGTGTGTTCAGGCGTTGCGGTGTGGGCCGATGAGACTGTCGAGGTAAGCGACTTGCGCGTCGAGACCGGCTCGGACGTCGTCGATGTCCTTCCGCATGGCATTGGTGTGGCCGGCGGCGTAGTCGGATCCGATGATCTGCCCGAAGATCCGGTCCACGTCCGCGGCTCCGGCTGCCAGCTCGGTCACCGACTGCAGATTGTTCAGGGCGACCCCGATCGGGGTGAGGGCTTGTTCGTAGGCGCGTAGCGCGGCGACCCGGTCCACGAGTGCGTCTTCGACGTGTGCGGCGACGACGTGGCGGCGGTCCCACTCTGCCCTCGCTTTCGCGAGTTGGTCGGTGCCGTCATCTGCCGGCAGCGTTGGTGTCGTGGACCGCAGGCGCAGGAGTTCGTGCGCGGCGGCCGCGATCATGTGCAGCTCGATGGTGAAACCGAGAACGGAGCGGTGTCCGTCGAGCAGGGGGTGCGCCCAGGCTGGGTCGGAGATGATGCGTGCGACAAGATTTTCCGCGATCACGACGAGCCGGGTCTCCGTCCCTACCTCGAGTAGCGGCCAATGCAACGCCGAGTACGCCTGCCTGAGCTCCTCGCGTTGCTCGGTGGTCAGTTGGGCGTAGCCGCGGGGTTTTCCGGTGAGGGCGCGCCACCAGCTCGGGCGCCACCAGCTCGGTGGGGCGAGGAGTTCGTTCGGGTCGACGATCGTGGTCGAGAGTGCCGCGACGGCAGATTGCGTCGACGGACTGACCGCGCTCCAGTCCAGTACGGCAGTGGTGCGGGCGGATCGCTGGGGGTATCGGGTCCGGTCGAGGACCCAGGCACGTGCGGTCTCTGTCTCAGGCATGGTCATCGTCTTCTTCACTCTCAGCCCGCGCAGCGCGGGCAGGGTATCGCTGGGTACCTAACACGTGCGCCGTCAACGGGTTTCGCTGGACGGCGCACGTGTGCCGGCATCTAACGGCGGGGACGTTGTTCGGTCAGGGCCACAGGTGGCACCTGGAAGTCGGAAAACAGCCTCCTGTGCAGGTCTTCGGTGTACGAGGCCGGGCGAGGCTTCTGCGGTGAGTTGGAGGTGTTCACAGCGTCGCTCCTTCGATCTTGCGGACGGTGGCAGGGTCGGTACCGCACCACATCAGGAGTAGATCATCGACGCGACGGCGGATGGTGTGCGGTTCGTCGAGGCAGGCTGCGACCTGAACGGCGCCGATGAAACCGGCGCACAGGCTCTCTGCGAGACGGGGGTCGGGGAGCAGATTGACGAAATCCGGCGCTAAGGGGCAATCGCCGAGCGACCTTGCGCTGTAGGTGATTTCA
>NZ_JAMSKS010000088.1:0-1288 GCF_024436645.1 Rhodococcus sp. T9N
GAGCGGGAACTCCTGGAGAGTTTGCTCGGCATCAGAAGTTCCGGTGCGGTCTCGATGACTGCCAGGGGGTTGTGATGTGGCGTAACGGTGAGACGGTGACCGTCCTACGGGTCGGCCCACGTGACCGGTACGGAGATGGCGGTTTCGATGTCAGTCACACGATCTCGAATGTCGTGATCAAGTGGACTGACGTCGACGAGCTGGAAGATCAGCGTGAGGCGTCCGTTTCGGATGTGACGCTGTTCTGCCCCTTCGGTGCCGACGTTCTCGCCTCCGACCGCATCCAATTGCCCGATGGCGACGAATATTTCGTCAACGGCAAGCCTGCACGTCCGACGTCACCTTTCAGTGGCCGCAAGCCTTACGTGGCCGTGAAGCTGAGGGCGGTGGTCTGAATGGCCGCCAATGACGGATGGGACTACAGGCAGGACAGTTCGGAGGCGACTGGCGTCGGCAAGTACCTCGTCAGCAGCACTGTCCGATCACTGATGGTCGAGCACGCCGAGATCGCCGTCGCTCTCTATCGCGACCGCGTGAAGAAGCGGACCGGCGCCAATGCTCGCGATGTCCGCATTCACACCGAGTTGTCCACCGGCACGCGCAGTGGTCGCACGACAACCCGATGGGTTGCCTATGTCACGGCATATTCGCCGCACGCTCTCGCCCGCGAGTTCGGCAGCTTCCGCAGGCGCGGCAGGGGATTCGCCGGCGAGCACGTCCTGCGTGACGTTGCCCGAGATCTGGAAACGGGGTTCTGATGACGGGACTCTTCCCTGATGCCGAAGCGGTGATGTGTGACCTGCTCACGCCTCTCGCGCCGACTGCAACCTTCCTCTCGGAAGGTTGGGGCGACACGCTTCCGGTTATTCAGGTGAACCGCGTCGGCGGCGGAGCGGATTCGATCACGGACATCGCCCGATTGCAGGTGGCGGTGTTCGCTGACACTCGCGCTGCGGCGTGGCAGTTGGCGAATCAAGTCCGCCAGACCGTCCTCGCATCCGGAAACGTCAGAGTCAACGGCGTTCTCATTGACAGCGCTTCGGAATCAACTGCCGGTCAGCAAATTCCGGACATCGACCCGGACGACAAACGGGTCATATCGACCTATCAACTCGCGTTCCGGCGCCACTTCGCCTGAACGCAGCACCTCATAACCGCTCCAGGTGGGCGGTGCTTCGACATGCCCACATGAAATGGAGATACCCATGGCAACGTTCGACACACTTGCAGATTTCAAGGACGAGTTGGTCCGGAAGGTCCTCGCCGGCGCCGCACTGACGGCCCCGAC
>NZ_JAMSKS010000087.1:0-1352 GCF_024436645.1 Rhodococcus sp. T9N
TGCCCAAGTCCCAGTGATCACGGCAACTGGCGCTGCAGTAGTAAATGTTCCAGTGTCGGCCGTCAATGCGATGGCTCGCATTCCCGCCGTGTCAGGCAACTCGTCGGTCGGCGCTTTCGCTGTAACCGCAGACAGTTCCGCGAAGATCCCAGCGATTTCGGGATCCTCGAACGTGACTGCCGTCAAGGCGACGGCTTCCTCGCTCGCGCCGATCCCTGTGGTTCAGGCAAACAATGGTCCGACCATCTCGGCGTACACGACGTTCTCGAAGACGGTGGGTTCCGGGGTGACTATCACGTTGCCGACTGCGAACGTCGGAGACCTGTGGGTTATCGCCATGGGCACGGTGTCAGGCCAGATGGGATCAACTCCCGCCGGATGGACAAAGCGTCTCGGAAACGGTTCATGGAATGACACATCCATTGAGGTGTGGACTCGCACGAAGGTTGCAGGTGACCCTGCAACGATCACAACGACAGCAAACGGATTCACGGACGACATCCCTGCCGAAGTGATTGCTATGACGGTGACCAACCAGACCGGCGTGAACGCATCGTCGAGCGTGTCGGCGAGTACATCTACCTCGACAACGCCTCATCCCACGCCCGCAATCACCACGACAGTGGCGAAGACGGTACTCATCCGCATGGTGTCGGCCGGTCCACAGACGGCAGCGCACACGTGGCCCGTCGGGACTACGCCGATAGCTTCGGTGGTCAATGGAACCTCCGGCGCGCTGAGTGTCGCAGTGCAGACCGCAGATACCTCCGGATCCCAAGCGGCTGTAAATGCTACTCCAAGCACCGGGTCGAAGTATTCGTCTGGAACGATCGCAATCGCGCCCGTCTGATTCAGCTGAAACAACCGGACAACTAAACGCACCACAGCACCGACAAGGCGCCTCTCGCAAACTGGCGGGGGGCGCCTTGTCGTGCATAACGGCGGGCGGAAACGCCTTCAAGGAGAGCCCTGATGGCACTGGAATACTCAACCGTCCGAATCAACATCACCACGATCGCCGCAGACGGCATCGACGTCGACGACATCCCCGACGACACCCCGTTGACCGGCAGCCTCGAACTCGCACCCATGATCGCCGCAGGATCCGCGATCCAGTACGACGACGGCGGCACACTCAAACTGAAGACGGTCTCGCCCATCACAGTCGACCTCGGCGTCACCGGCGACATCTCCCACCAAGGCCGCGACTACGTCAAGGTCCTCGCACCCACAGCGTCGACAACGAACCTCGCGCAACTGCAGTGGCGCGCCAGCTTCAAGAACCTCCGCTACGGCTCGCAGGTAATCACCATGCAGCCGATCTACTTCTATGCCACTCCTGGCGCCGAGAT
>NZ_JAMSKS010000091.1:0-501 GCF_024436645.1 Rhodococcus sp. T9N
GGTCTGGTATGCATTGCTGATGAAGAAGATTCTTGCCGCCTCAATCCTTGCTGGAGCGCTATTGGTTTCGGCCTGCAACTCCTCTTCGGGAGGTGCCCCTGTGGCAACTGGCGAATCAGTAACCAGCGGTCCGCTGCAGTCGAGCTTCGGCACACCTGTCGACGTGATGGCGGCGGGCGGCGAGAAGTTGGGCACTGTCACGTTCCTTGAAATCGAGAATGACCCCAAGTGCACAAAACGCTACGGCCCGATCACTGACCCCAAAGGCATGTTCGTCGCCGTGAAGATGCAGGTTTCAACCACCCCGAGCCATGATGAGTACAAATTCATGCGCACAACGGGGCGAGACTTCTCTGAGATCACACCTGCCGGCATCACCAAGAGCGCAGACTCAAATGAATACAACTGCCTTGAAGACAGGGATGATTTCGGCAGTCCATTTCAGGCGTCAAGCACGTATGAGGGCTGGGTTCTGCTGGATGTCTCAGATCCCGGATCTAA
>NZ_JAMSKS010000090.1:0-707 GCF_024436645.1 Rhodococcus sp. T9N
TGGCAGATTGTGATCGCGCTCATCCTCCTCACCCCGCTCGCCGTATCGGTGGTGGCTGGATATTCGAAGTGGACGCTGTACGTGTGGAAAGTGCGGAGTGATATCAGCCCTCCCGGCCGCGAATTCTGGTTCTCCTGGGTCGTTGTACATGTTCTAGCCATGGCACTAGCTGGCCTATGCCTACTAGCCCTAGAGGTGCAGCCATGAGTGCCGGACAACACCCTCGGCTTCCGGAGTTCTTCCCTCGCATGAAATATCGAGCCCGGAAGCGGAACTACGGCAAGCGCCGGGTGATCGTTTACGGCGCCGACTTCAAGCCCGTATGGCCGCAGGCATTCAAGATCGGCGGCAAGTCCTACCCGGTCGACAAAGTCACGCTGGTCACAACATGTGAGTTCGGACGTCGGGAGCTCGCCGGGAACCTCGGCGACGGCACCAGTTTTTGGATCTCAAAGGTTACCGCGACACCTGCCGAAGGAGCGCAGTCATGACCACAAATCCACTCACCCCGGAACCTCCTGATGGCATGGGCCCATGGGAACAGGTGCGGCAGCTGGAGTTCCTCCGCGCCTACAAGGACGACCTCCCAACCCTGCGCATCGAATCGACCATCGCCGATCGGCATTACATGACGTTCTGGATCTCCCACTACAGGAACGGGGGTCGGTCATGAGCCACTTCGACCACGACGACGGCCTCGACGATCC
>NZ_JAMSKS010000089.1:0-727 GCF_024436645.1 Rhodococcus sp. T9N
GCGAAGGCTGCAACCCTGACCACGACGTCGAATGCAGCTCAGCCTGCAGCGGACTTCGCGGCAGTGCAGCTCAAGGCGGAGACGTTCGAGCTCGGCAACGAGTTCAACCTCTGGATCGTCAACCCGGCTCAGATGCTCGACTTCCAGGTCGTCTACGGCGATCGCTGGAAGGATGTTCTGTCGAACTGGAACACCGACATGATTGCCAGCAATCAGGTTGCAGCCGGTTCGGCATACGTCGTCGAAGAGCGCGGTGTCGGCGAGTTCCGCACCGAGCAGCCGCTGCGCACCACTACATGGCGTGACGAGGCAACGGAATCCACCTGGGTTCAGACCTCGATCCGCGCACTCTTCGCGGTTACAAACCCGTTGAGTGTCCTCAAAGTGACAGGGTTGGCTGCTTAATGTCTGCGGTGGAGCGCACCGTCCGGGTCGGGTTGATGTCGTACATCGATTCGGACGGTGCCCACCGGTCAGCGTTGACCGGCGAGGTGGTGCAGGTCCACCCAGATGCGATTGTCCGCTTCGATCGACTCAATCGCCTTGCGGGTGAGCCTGATCCCGAACCTGTTGAGGTTCCGAAGAAGCGGACAGTCCGACCGCGCAAGGCTTCCGACGAGGAGTGATCGATCATGGCGTTCGCCACCCTTCCTGATCTGAAACTCCGTTGGCCGACCCTTCCTGCTGCATCCGAGGCGCAGGCGACACAGTTGCTGCTTGATGCATC
>NZ_JAMSKS010000010.1:0-237144 GCF_024436645.1 Rhodococcus sp. T9N
CTGGCGCCGAGATCAACCTCGCCGACAATGTGAATGTTGCGCCGTCATCGTTGGCAGTCCAACTGTCTCGAGGTCCTCGCGGGTTTGGTATCGGGGAGATCGTCACCGACGTCGCGACTGACGAGCTGGTGTTCAAGCTCGACGACGACTCGGCGACAGAAGTCGGCCGCTTAGTTCTCCCTGAAGCTGAGGTGTCCGATGTTGCAGTAGCCGATCTAGTCGCCGCAGATACTGCAACAAAAGCGGCGCTCGACGTCACCTATGTGGCATCCGATACTCCGGCGAGTCGAACCCAGTTCTCTTCGAAACTTTCACTGGCAACCGCCGGGGCTTCGCCGTCCTCGCGCTACCAGCTTTTCAGCGGACAGGAACCGTCCGTCGTCCGCTGGGGCGGCAAGTACCGCATGTACTACGGACTACCCGGACAGGGCGTCCAATATCGGGAATGCGTCGAGTCCGACGACCCGAGGGTGACTGCAAACTGGTCCGCACCTACTGCCGTGCTGGCAGGTGGATCGCATCACTCACTCTTCATCGAGGGTGACAATCTCTACCTCTACTACGTCGATGTCACGAACGAAAACTTCTGCGTCGCTACCGGCACCACGGCGGACTGGAAGTTACTCACCAAGCAGACCGAGCCTGTGTCGCCCCCGATCGGGAACCTCGCCTCCAAGACATCCGGCAACACGTACGTCGTCAAGAATGGTTCGACGTACGTCATGTTCGCCGAGGCGCGCTGGATCGGCACACTCGGCGGCGTTACCGGGATGACGTGGCAGACCTATGTGATGACCGCCCCGTCTCCCATTGGCCCTTTCACGGGTGCAACCCTGCTCACCTCGCTTCGGCCTCGTGGAGTAGGTCAGGTGTCAGGTATGAGCGTGTACCGCGAAGAAGACAGGTGGGTCACCGTCTTCCACGGCGCGGCCTCCCCACTCGTCTCACTGCCTAATGACATCTACCGAGCCGTAAACAAGGGCTCGATCACCGCTGACACATGGGAGATCGTCGACAACGGCCGGCCGTTCATACGACGCGCCCACGAGTGTGAGGTTGACCAGGCTGTAGACCCTGTGGTGTGCGACGGACCGGGCGGGGAGCTGTACGAGTTCCACTCAGGCAACCAGAACCGCAACACCGCGACTACAGGCACATTCTGGGTGATGGCCTCCCGGCTATATCCGGGACTCACCCAGAAGCTCTCCGGCACCTGGAGACGAGCTGTCGCACCCACAGATGGTCAGCAGCCTGCCAGTGCTGTTCCGGCGATGGTCTATCAGGACACCGCGTTCCTGAGTCCCACCGGCACTGCCTGTAAGGGTCAGTGGGGAGTACTCCCTGATGCGTCCGCACTCGGCGGTGGAGTGCGACAGAACGTGCTCGGCAAGGTAGACGACTGGATCGGCTTTCAGCGGCGCGTATCCGGCGGGTCATACTCTCTCCGAATCCTGGCGGAGACCGGACCCGACATGGGGCAGATGACGGTCGACGTCATCCCAGGCGTCGTCAATGACTCTGCGATCAAGTCCGTCATGTTCGATCTCTACTCGACCACCCGTCAACTCAACAACTCACTCTCGGTGAGCTTCACTCTCGGGCCGGAGTTCGACGGGCCACTGTGGATTCGCTTCAAGAGCACCGGCAAGAATGCATCCTCGTCGGGGTATCGGATCGCCGATCAGGGTTGGCAACTGCTCCGTACCGACTTGGTCGATCCCGGTTACGTGCCTAAGGTTACCGCCGGTGCCATCATCAAGATCAATGACGACTTCGCCAGAGCCGATGCGGTAACGAATGTCGGCCCGCTATGGACGTCGAGCCCATCCTTTCAGGTAATCGGAGGGAAACTGTCGAGAAATGCTTCGGCTACCGATCAGGCTGTGCTGCGCCTGGCTCAGTCTATGACTCCTAACGTCCGCGTTTCGGCGGTAATAACCCGAGGAACATCAACCGCAGTGGGGCTGGTCGTGAGGCGCATCGACGACAGTAATCTGATCGGCTGCCGCGTCAACAACCTTGGGCACATCCTGATCTACAAGATCGTCGCCGGGACCACGTCAAGCATTATCGGAGTGGACGGTAAGTGGACTGACGGGGCAACCCTGATGCTCGAAGCGATCGACGACACCTTCACTGCCTATGTCGATGGCGTGGCGGCGGTCACTCCGACAGTGCATGTGGAGCCGGCCCTGGCTGCCGCGACGGGCGCGGGAGTTCGTGTCGTGTCGAACGGAGCTACGCTGCCGACCATAGATAACTTCACGGCGCTGAGCTGGTAGCGGCCACCACTACTTCCCTGGACCACTCCCGCTTCAAGCAGTAAAGCCCCCAACCTCATCGCGAGGTTGGGGGCTTTTCGTCGTCCCCGGGGGACTCTATGTACTGGCGCATCTAGCGAGGCGGTAGCAGAATTGCCGACGTTCCCAGGGGCGCATACTGCGGAAGGTATGAGAGTTTAGATCCGGGATCTGAGACATCCAGCAGAACCCAGCCCTCATACGTGCTTGACGCCTGAAATGGACTGCCGAAATCATCCCTGTCTTCAAGGCAGTTGTATTCATTTGAGTCTGCGCTCTTGGTGATGCCGGCAGGTGTGATCTCAGAGAAGTCTCGCCCCGTTGTGCGCATGAATTTGTACTCATCATGGCTCGGGGTGGTTGAAACCTGCATCTTCACGGCGACGAACATGCCTTTGGGGTCAGTGATCGGGCCGTAGCGTTTTGTGCACTTGGGGTCATTCTCGATTTCAAGGAACGTGACAGTGCCCAACTTCTCGCCGCCCGCCGCCATCACGTCGACAGGTGTGCCGAAGCTCGACTGCAGCGGACCGCTGGTTACTGATTCGCCAGTTGCCACAGGGGCACCTCCCGAAGAGGAGTTGCAGGCCGAAACCAATAGCGCTCCAGCAAGGATTGAGGCGGCAAGAATCTTCTTCATCAGCAATGCATACCAGACCGGTCGGACGAAATCTTCCTGGTCAGAGGATTCGCAACGCTATTGGTACCGGTATCAACACCGGGCTTCGATCATCTGGCCGCCGCCGATCACCATCGCGACGTGGCCGTCCCAGACCGCGAGGTCGCCCGGCATCAGATTGTTCTGATCGACCTGGTTCCCGATTCCCTGTTCCTGCGCCAACCTCGGAATATCGACTCCGGCCTGGCCGTACGCCCATTGCGTCAGACCACTGCAGTCCAGACCGACTCCGGGTGTCGTGCCTCCCCAGGCGTACGGGACACCCTGTTGAGTGAGCGCGTTGCGTACGGCAGCAGCGGCCTCGGCGTTCGGTGCGGTGGCAATCGAGCCGTCGGGAAGTTCGACCTCAACGCCACCGACGGAACCGGAACCACTTGCGGAACCGGAACCACCGACGGAACCGGAACCACTTGCGGAACCGGAACCACCCGCCGACTCGGAGACCCCAGGTGCGGGATCGGGTATCGGGACGGACGGGACGAGTGCGGACATCTTGTCGGTCGACCCGGCCAACTCACCGCGTACCCGCTCGATAACCGATACCGCGCGTCCGAGGTGCTCCAACGCGGCCGACAACAACATCAATTGGCCCGTCGGTGTCATCAGCGTCGGCCCGGCCTTGATCGCGAGTGTCAGAAACGACTGGAGAATCTCACCGAGTTCGGTCATTCCCGCGTACACGGACGTTGTCGCTTCGTCCACGACGCCGGCGATGTCGGTCCCACGATCGGCGAGGTTTCGCGTCGACGTCTGCGTCTGCTCGGTTTTGGTCACCGCAGCGGTGAGTGCCGTGGACGAGCTCTGAGAGGACGCCAGTTCGCTCAGTGCCGCGCTTCCCAGTTGGTAGGCGATCTCGAGGGCGTCCGTGGCGATTCGGATGCCGACGTCGGGTCCATTTGTGCTGGGGACACCAGTCCCGACAGTGTCGACCAGGTCGATGATCGGTCGTGCGAGTGCGTCGACGTCGATCATGAGCGTGCGGCTTCAGCGAGAGTCCTTCTTACCGATTCCTCGGAGTCGAGATAGACGGCGTGAGCGTCGCGGGTGGCTGACTGGACGCTGGAGATCACAGCGGACAGTCGATCGATGTCGTCGATGTGCGCTTGCTGTGCTCGGCTCGCGACATCGACGAAGTCG
This sequence comes from Rhodococcus sp. T9N, assembly GCF_024436645.1. Classification (NCBI taxonomy): domain Bacteria; kingdom Bacillati; phylum Actinomycetota; class Actinomycetes; order Mycobacteriales; family Nocardiaceae; genus Rhodococcus; species Rhodococcus sp. T9N. Next base: position 4,117 of record NZ_JAMSKS010000010.1, read on the forward strand.
CCGCCGATCAGCCCCAGCACAGTGGACAGAGCTAAGTGATCGCCACCCGCCGCGTCCTGTCGAGCTTGCGCGACGTTGTCGGCAACAGTGCCCAACCGCGTGGCGAACTCCGCGATGCTTTCAGTGTCCAGATCCAGATTTGTCAACTTTGTCTTCCCCCCGTTGCGCTTACTCCTTCTTGGACGCCGCGCGGGGTGCTCCGGTTCCCGAGGAACTATTCTGATGGTCATGCAAACGCACGTAGTCGACCATCCGCTCGCGGCGGCCCTCTTGACGACAATGCGTGATGCACGCAGTGAGAACGCAACTTTTCGTTCCGCACTTCGCAGGCTCACGCACATGCTGGTCTACGAGGCCATGCGTGACGCGGAGGTCGAGGAGTTCCCGGTCGACACCCCGGTGGCAGCGACGACGGGCATCCGGCTCGCGAAGCCGCCGTTGTTGGTACCCGTGCTGCGGGCCGGTCTGGGCATGGTCGAACAGGCGAGTGCGCTGATTCCGTCGGCCGGCGTCGGCTTTGTCGGAATGGCACGTGACGAAGAGACTCATCAGCCGGTTCCGTACCTCGAATCCCTGCCGGCGGATCTGTCCGGGATCCCGGTGTTCGTGCTCGATCCGATGCTCGCCACCGGTGGTTCGATGGTGCACACCATCGACTTGCTGGTTGCGCGTGGCGCGACGGATGTCACGGCAGTGTGCGTCGTGGCCGCTCCGGCCGGCGTCGACGCGCTGGCAGCGTCCGGCCACCCGGTTCGTCTGGTCATCGCGAGCATCGACGACGGACTCGACGAGAACGCTTTCATCGTCCCCGGTCTCGGTGACGCCGGCGATCGGCAGTTCGGACCCCGCTAGAGCGAAAAGGCGAAGGTTCGGAGTTCGGCCAGCCGGGCCTTCGCCTGCTCTACTGCGTTCGCGAGGTCGGCGCGGTTCGCCACCGGGACGACAACTTCGAGATAGCACTTGAGCTTGGGCTCGGTTCCGGACGGTCGAACAACCACGCGGATCGACGGCCCGTCGAATATCACTGCGTCAGTGCGCATACCACCGCGAACCAGGGACAAGTCCTCGGTCGTGACCGGCTCACCCGCGAGTTGGCCAGGCGGATCGGCGCGTAGCCGTTTCATCATTTCCGCGATGTCACTCGAGTCCTCGACGCGGCGGGATACTTGGTCCCCACGATGCAGTCCGAATTCGACGGCATAGTCGCCCAGAACGTCCAGCAGGGTTCTGTTGCTGACCGCGAGGGTGGCAGCCAAGTCGGCCACCAGAACGGCAGCTGAGATTCCGTCCTTGTCCCGCACCACATCCGGATCGACGCAGTGCCCGATCGCTTCCTCGTAGGCGTAGACGAGTCCGTCGCCGGCACGCGTGAGCCACTTGAATCCGGTGAGTGTCTGCGCAAACCTGGCTCCGCGGGCTCTCGCCAACTTCGAGAGCAGGGTCGAGGAGACGATCGTCGTCGCCACCAACGAATCTTCGGGCGCCGTGCTCAGTACGTGGTCGGCCAGGAGCACCCCGGTTTCGTCGCCGCGCAACATGCGCCACTGATCACCGTCGCGAACTCCGACGGCGCAGCGGTCGGCATCCGGGTCGAGTGCGATCGCCAGATCCGCGTCGACACTTCGGGCAAGGGCGAGCAGGCGGTCTGCGGCGCCGGGCTCTTCGGGATTGGGGAACTCGACGGTCGGAAACGTGGGGTCGGGATCGAACTGCTCCGCCACGACGTGCAGGTCTTCGAATCCTGCTGCTCGCAGAGCCGCGGTCGCAGTCTCACCCCCGACGCCGTGCATTGCCGTGAGCGCAATCCGGATCGAGCGGGCGTCGCCGTGCGGGAGGGTCGCGATGCGGGCGATGTACTCCTCGACCAGAGAATCGTCGGCCGGAATCACCGATGCTCGCGCGACGTCGGCGGCACTACCGATGCGAGCGATCTCGCTCTCGATTTCACGATCGGCGGGGGAGACGAGTTGCGCTCCGCCCGAGAGATACACCTTGTAACCGTTGTCGGCGGCAGGATTGTGGGAGGCGGTGATCTGGATACCTGCCGCTGCCCCGAGCCTGCGCACCGCGAACGCCACCAGCGGTGTCGGCAGTGGGCGGGGGAGCAGGGCCACCTCGAACCCGGCCGCTGCCATGACCTCGGCGGCGGCGAGAGCAAATGCCTCTGAACCGAGCCGGGCGTCGCGGCCGACCACAACGCGGGACCCGCCCTGGCAGCGAGCTGTCAGCCAGGCCGCCAGACCGGCGGTGGTCCGGATGACGACCGCGAGGTTCATGCCGTTGGGTCCACCGCGCACCGGCCCGCGAAGCCCAGCAGTGCCGAACGTCAGTGGTGCGGAAAAGCGTTCGGTCAGTTCATGTTCGGAAAGGGCGGCTAATTCTGCGCGGGTAACCGGGTCCGGATCGGCGTCGATCCACTCGGTGACGTTCAGTGGTGTCACAGCTGCTCGACCAGTTGACGCAGCAGCACTCCCATCCGGGCCGCCGAGGCTTTGCCTGCCGCCAGCACTTCCTGATGGTCGAGCGGGGCGCCCGTGATTCCGGAGGCCAGATTGGTGACCATGGAGATGCCGAGAACGCGAGCGCCGAGCGCGCGAGCCGCGATGGTCTCGTGAACTGTCGACATGCCGACCAGATCGGCGCCGAGTGTACGAAGCATTCGAATCTCGGCTGGAGTCTCGTAGTGCGGACCGGGAAGCCCGGCGTAAACACCCTCGGCAAGGTCCGGGTCGATCGAGCGAGCCAGCGCACGCAGTTCCGGCGAGTAGGCGTCGACCAGGTCGACGAACTCTGCGCCGACGAGGGGAGAGCGGGCCGTCAGGTTCAGGTGGTCACTGATCAGCACCGGTTGACCGACTGTGTAGTTTTCAGCAATACCGCCGGCCGCATTGGTGAGGATGACCGTTTGGGCACCGGCAGCAATGGCTGTCCGGACCGGGTGGACGACGGTACCGAGATCGTGGCCCTCGTATGCGTGCGCGCGCCCGAGCAGCAGCAGGACTTCGGTGTTTCCGACGCGCACCGAACGAATGGTGCCCGCATGGCCGAGAGCGGACGGTGGGGCGAAGCCAGGAAGATCCGCCATCGAGACTTCGGCTGTCACGTCCGCACCGGCGTCGCCGAACACGTCTGCGGCATCGGTCCACCCCGACCCGAGCACGATGGCGACTGACGGTGACGAAGAGCCAGTCATGGCGGACAGAGCAGCGGCGGCGGCCTCGGCGATCGTTCCCATGTGAGCAACCCTACTGAGGAGTCGGGTCGGTTCGCCGGGTGAGTTGGCGGGCGTTACTCTCCCATCCATGCCTTATCTCGAACGCGACGGCGACGTATTCATCCTGTACCTCGGCAACGAGGGCGAAACGGACAACGAGAACCGCTTCGGCCCTGAGTGGATCGACGCTGTTCACAGCAAGTTGGACGAGGTCGAAGCGCACGAGGGGCCCGCAGCCCTGGTGACGACGGCGACGGGCAAGTTCTACACGAACGGCCTGGACACGACGTGGATCTTCGGCAATCTCGACGGTCTCCCCGGCTACCTGGACAAGGTCCACACCATCTACAGCCGTTTGCTGACCTTCCCGATGGCCACGGTCGCGGCCGTGCAGGGGCACGCGTTCGGCGCCGGCGCCATGCTCGCGTCCTCGCACGATTTCCAGATCATGCGCGCGGACCGCGGCTTCTACTGCCTGCCCGAGGTGGGACTGAACATGCCGTTCACTGTCGGGATGTCTGCACTGCTGAACAGTCGTCTGCCCAAGCAGACGGCAGTCGATGCCATGACGACGGGGCGTCGCTTCGGCGGCGCCGACGCACTCGCTGCCGGCATCGTGCAGGAAACGGTCGACGGCGACGGAGTACTCGCCGCTGCTGTGGCCAAGGCGTCGGCACTGACGTCGACTCACGGCAAGAACTTGGCGGGAATCAAGGCAGGCATCCATCGCGATGCTCTTGCAGACCTCGCTCAGGTGACTGACAAGAGCAACTTCTCCTTCGGGTGAGACAATGATCGCGTGAACCAGAATGTCGACAGCGCAGTCAGGTCCGTAGAGGCCGATCTGATTGCGCTGTCGCATTCGATTCACAGCGACCCGGAACTCGCCTTCGAGGAGTTCCGCAGCGCTGCCAAAGTGTCGGACCTGCTGGCGCAGCACGGTTTCGCGGTGACTCGCGGGATCGTCGATCTGCCGACGGCTTTCGATGCCACCTACGGCAGCGGAGAGTTGGTCATCGCGATCTGCGCCGAGTACGACGCGCTGCCCGAGATCGGTCATGCCTGTGGGCACAACATCATTGCCGCCGCCGCGGTCGGGGCCGGCATCGCGTTGGCTACCGTGGCCGACGAACTGGGGATCACCGTCCGAGTGATCGGTACTCCGGCTGAGGAAACCGGTGGCGGCAAGGTCCTGATGCTCGAGCGTGGTGCCTTCGACGGCGTCGGTGCCGCCATGATGGTTCATCCAGGGCCGATCGACATCATCGGTGCGACCTCGCTGGCCTTGGCGGACATCGCCGTGAGCTATCACGGTCGCGAGGCGCATGCGTCTGCTGCGCCGGAATTCGGGCGTAACGCCGCCGACGCAGCGACTCTCGCTCAGGTGGCGGTCGGACTGTTGCGTCAGCACCTGCAGCCAGGTCAGCAGATTCACGGAATCGTCAGTGACGGCGGCACGGCTCCCAACATCGTTCCGGCTCGGTCCGAATTGCTCTACTACCTGCGTGCCGAAACGGCCGCGTCGTTGGCCAATCTGTCCGAGCGTGCCGACGCGTGCTTCGCCTCGGGTGCACTCGGCACCGGGTGCACCCACGAAATCCGCACGGTATCGCCTACTTACACCGAGTTGACCCCCGATCCGTGGCTGGCGGCGGCGTACCGTGAACAGATCGTCGATCTCGGGCGGGTGCCACTGGCAGCGGAATGGGAGCGCTCCCGTCCACTGGGTAGTACGGATATGGGTAATGTGACCAATGTGATTCCGGGAATTCACCCGGTCATAGGCTTGGATTCATCGGGGGCAGTGACACATCAGCCGGAGTTCGCGGCCGCGTGTATCACCATCTCCGCAGATCGAGCGGTAGTCGACGGTGCAATTGCGTTGGCCCGCACTGCTGTCCGGGTAGCGTCCGATCCAGAACAACGCGCCCGTCTGTTGGAAGGGGTAGATCGCCGGTGAACGCGGCAATCGACACGTGGATTCACGCGCACACCGACGACCTCGTCGCGTGGCGTCGACACATCCATGCCAACCCGGAGTTGGCTCGCCGCGAATACGCGACCACCGAATTCGTCGCCACCCGCCTCACTGCCGCTGGATTGTCGCCGAAGATCCTTCCCGGTGGCACCGGTCTCACGTGCGATATCGGACCGGAGGGTCCACGAATCGCACTGCGCGCCGACATGGACGCTTTGCCGATGCAGGAGGCGACCGGAGCGACGTACTCGTCCACAGTCCCCGGTGTGTCCCATGCGTGCGGCCACGACGCCCACACCACCATCTTGCTCGGCGCCGGACTGGCTCTGGCCACGCTGCCCGAACTTCCCGTCGGGGTTCGGCTGATATTCCAGCCCGCCGAGGAAGTCATGCCTGGCGGAGCACTCGACGTCATCGCCGCGGGCGCGCTCGACGGTGTGTCCAGAATCTTTGCTCTGCACTGCGATCCGCGACTCGAGGCAGGCCAGGTCGGAATGCGCCTGGGTGCGATCACCTCTGCTGCCGACACGATCGAGGTCGTCCTCGACTCTCCGGGTGGGCACACGTCGCGGCCGCATTTGACCACGGATCTGATCTACGCGCTCGGCACCGTCGTGACCGGGCTGCCGGGAATGCTCAGCCGTCGTATCGATCCGCGTACCGGAACCGTCATGGTGTGGGGCGCGGTCAGCGCAGGTCAGGCGCCCAACGCGATTCCGCAGACCGGCATGATGACGGGCACGGTACGTACCGGCGATCACGACACCTGGGAGTTGCTCGAACCGCTCGTGGAAGAAATCGTCCACGGACTGCTCGCACCCACCGGAGTTCGCTACCAACTCAACTATCGTCGCGGAGTGCCTCCGGTCGTCAACGACGAGGTGTCCACTCGGATGTTCGAGGACGCCATCGCGACCGTCGGACAAGATGCTTTGGCGGACACCCCGCAATCCGGTGGTGGCGAAGACTTTTCGTGGTACCTGGAAACCGTGCCGGGTGCCATGGCGCGGCTCGGCGTGTGGTCGGGTGAGGGCGATCAGCTCGACATCCACCAACCCACTTTCGATCTCGACGAGCGAGCACTCGGCGTCGGTGTGAAGGTTCTGACGAGCCTGGTTCTGGGATAGTTCCGGTTCCCGTCGGGGGTACCGTTTTTCGTGTCGTTCGAGTGAAGGTACGGGCATGTCCATAGGTGTGGGAGTGCGAATCGGCACATTGGTGTCGACGGCTGTCGTTGCGTCGAACGATCCGGGTTCGGCCGATCCGGTGGTATTGGTTCGGGACACGATCCTCAATCAACGCAAGGACGGAACGACGGTGCTCGGTGGCACCGAGCAACTGGGTGCCGGCCGTGAGTTCGCCGAGAGCTGGTCGGGCTTTGTCGGTCGCGTCGGGGACCCGAGTGGCGTCGCGGGAACGGCCGATACTCGTTACCGCGCCGAGGATTTGGTGGCGACCTCGATTCGCTGTCTGTTGCAGGAATGCGAGCCGCTGCCCGATCGTGGTGGTCGAAGCGGGGGAGCGCCCGACATCGTCGCGACCTACCCGTCACGCTGGGACTCGTCGACAGCGGCCCTCATGCAGGATTCGCTGGTCTACGCGGGCCTCGAACGGGTCACACTCGTCTCGGATGCCGAGGCCGTGTCGGCGTGGTTCGAGTCGGAAATCGCGGCACTCGCCGGCACGCTCATCGGCATCTATCACGTGGACGACACCGGGGCAGCGGTCACCCTCGTGCGTTCTGGTGTCGCGGCCGGCCGTGCATTCGGCTTTGCCGGCGACGGGAGTTCGCCGAGTTCACGCCTCGCGACGGCTCTGGGTGCGTTCGGTTGGATGCCGGAGAACTTGGACGCCGTAGTCGTCACCGGTGACGGCGAACCGGCGACAGACAAAGCGGCCATGATGTCCATAGCGGCCGGGATTGCCGAAAAGCTCGGTGTCAGATGTGAACTCGGTCCCGGGCCTGAGCAGTCGGCTGCGCTGGGAGCCGCAATTCTGGCTGCCGGATTCACCTCGACGTCGCACACTATCGTGCCGATCGGATTGCCGCCTTCACACGACGTGACCGAGGTGTTCGACACCCTGGGACGCGAGAAGGTGGCGGCAGAAACCGCTGCCGGGGTGGCGACCGCCGAGCCGGAAACTGCAGTTGTCGCAGGCGAATCGGAGTCGCGCGGTTCCAAGCGTGTGCTCATCGGCGTGACGGTTGTGGTGGTGCTCGCAGCATTGGCAGTGCTCGCGTATTTCCTGCTGCTTTGAGCAGGACAGCTATCTAATCGGTAACACCGTTACCCGGACCGACATTGCGGCTGTTTCTCGTCCGCAACTCTCGTACGTACTCGGCCGGCGCTCCGGCAATCTCGGCGGCGTCGGCCATCACGCCGATGTAGCGGGCCGACGGCAGTCCGCCTTCGTACGCATCCATGACGTAGAGCCACGCAAGTACCGCGTCGCCGGCGGTGTCGACCCGCACTCTGATCTTGCGGTGCAGACCCAGTTCGGCACCTTCCCAGCGGTCCAGACTCACTTCGTCCTCTTCCGGGACGTCGTAGAGCACCACGAAAACACTGGAATCGGGATCTTCGACCACGGTGGCGAGAGCACCCTCCCAGCCGAGGTCCTCGCCGCTGAAGGTCAGGCGCCAGCCTCGCAGCCACCCTGTCCCGGACATGGGGGAGTGTGGGCAGCGCAACAACATCTGCTCGGGATGCATGTTGGAACCGTAGGCGGCATAAATCGACACGGGCGCAAGCCTAAACCGTGGTCCGAGGGTGTGGCGAAGCGGACCACCGGACGCAAGTAATCTGGTACAAGCACTGCGCGACACGTGGTGCTCGAATAGCGTGACACTGGTCGACGGGAGACCCCTGCCGGCCACGCGAGGACTTGGAGGACACATGACCCGGATCGTGATCATCGGTGGCGGACCCGCCGGCTACGAGGCGGCACTGGTAGCCGCGCAGCACGGGGCCACGGTCACCCTGGTCGATTCGGACGGCGTCGGCGGTGCGTGTGTGCTGTTCGACTGTGTCCCGTCGAAGACGTTCATCGCGTCCACCGGAATCCGCACCGACATGCGTCGTGCATCCGACCTCGGCATTACTCTGGATCCGGAGCAGGCTTCGGTGTCACTGCCGAAGATCCACTCCCGAGTCAAGAGTCTCGCGTTGTCCCAGTCCTCGGACATTCGCGCACGGTTGCAGACGGTAGGCGTCGAGGTTCTCTCCGGCACCGCCGAACTGACCGATCCACTCCTCGGCATGGCAGCACACCAGGTTCGCGCGACGCTCGGAAGCGGCGAGCAGAAGACCATCGACGCAGACGTCGTGTTGATCGCCACCGGCGCCAGCCCCCGCATCATCCCGGGAGCCGAGCCCGACGGTGAGCGAATCATGACGTGGCGCCAGCTCTACGACTTGGACGAGCTTCCCGAGCACCTGGTCGTGGTCGGTTCCGGTGTCACCGGTGCCGAGTTCGTCTCCGCGTACACCGAGATGGGCGTCAAGGTCACGCTCGTGTCCAGTCGCGACCGTGTTCTGCCCGGCGAGGATGCCGATGCGGCGCTCGTGCTCGAGGACGCCCTCGCCGAGCGCGGTGTCACCCTCGTCAAGCACGCCCGCGCGGACGCCGTCGAGCGCACCGAGAAGGGCATCGTCGTCAAGCTCTCCGACGGCCGCACGGTCGAAGGAAGCCACGCTCTGATGACCGTCGGTTCCGTCCCCAACACCAACGGTCTCGGCCTGGAGCGGGTCGGCATCGAGTTGGACAAGGGTGGATACCTGCGTGTCGACCGGGTCTCGCGCACCACGGTTTCCGGTATCTACGCCGCCGGTGACTGCACCGGACTGCTCCCGCTCGCGTCGGTGGCTGCGATGCAGGGACGTATCGCGATGTACCACGCACTGGGTGAAGGCGTCAGCCCGATCAAGTTGAAGACCGTCGCGTCGGCCGTTTTCACACGCCCCGAAATTGCAACGGTGGGTGTTTCGCAGGCAGCGATCGACAACGGAGAGGTGCCTGCGCGCACCGTCATGTTGCCGCTCAACACCAACCCGCGCGCCAAGATGTCCGGTTTGCGTCGCGGATTCGTGAAGATTTTCTGCCGCCCGGCTACCGGCGTGGTCATCGGCGGTGTTGTGGTCGCACCCACTGCTTCGGAACTGATCCTGCCGATCGCGATCGCCGTACAGAACAACCTGACGGTCAACGACCTGGCGCAGACGTTCTCGGTGTACCCGTCGCTGACCGGATCGATCACCGAGGCTGCTCGTCAGCTCATGCGTCACGACGACCTGGACTGACAACCGACCAGAGTGTTCTTACAATGTGGGAACTCTGTTTCACATACTGAAGCATTGGTGGGATAGTCGAGATACCGACCGAATCAAGGTCGGTATCTCGGCGCTCTCCCGCCCCGTTGACCCAGGACGGCTCAGGGTGTTTTTCCTCTGAACCTTCATTCTGCGTGCCTGGGAGCTTCATATGACACACGCCGCGCTGTCCGCTCGTATGGACGGACTCCGTAGTTCTGCAATTCGCGATCTGCTCACCCTGACTGCCCGACCCGACGTCATCAGCTTGGCCGGCGGACTGCCCGATCCCGATTTCATTCCGCGGGAGCGAATCTCGAAGGCAGCCCACGACGCACTCGGTGACCCCTCGTCCGTCCAATACGGCGAGACCTCCGGCCTGCGGCGCCTCCGTGAGGTGATCGCCGAGCGCGAATCATCCAAGATCGGGCGGACACTCGACGTGTCCGAAGTTGTGATCACACACGGTTCTCAGCAAGGTTTGAGCTTGCTCGCGCAGGTCCTCCTCGACGCCGGTGACGTCGTGGTCGTGGAGGAACCGGCATATACCGGTGCGCTGCAGGTCTTTCGAACGGCGCTGGCCCGTCTCGTTCCCGTCCAGCTGGACGAGGACGGAATGGATACCGACGCGCTCGAGACGAAACTCGCCGCCGGTCTTCGGCCCAAAGTTGTTCACACCGTGAGCAATTTCCACAACCCGCGCGGCGCGGTGCTTTCGGCGCAGCGGCGAGCGCACTTGGCGGCACTGGCGGACCGATACGGGTTCTGGGTTCTCGAGGACGACCCGTACGGCGAACTGTACTTCGGCGAGAAACCGCCCGCACCGCTGGCGGCGTTGTCGGACAGGGTGATTCGGCTGTCCAGTGCGTCCAAGGTGCTGGCACCTGCCCTGCGTGTCGGCTGGCTGCACGGCGACCGAAAGGTCTGCGAGGCGGTCGAACTGATCAAGCAAGGCGCTGACCTGTGCGGGTCTTCGCTCACCCAGCAGATCGCCGCAGACCTCTTCTCCGACGTCGAATGGTTCGACGCGCATCTCGACGTGCTTCGAGCGGGGTACGGCGCGAGGGCGAAGGCGTTGGTCACGGCCGCCGAGACGGAATTGAGTGGGCGTGCACGCTTTTCCGAGGTCCGCGGCGGGATGTTCTGTTGGATGGATTTCCTCGACGACGTCGACACCACCGAACTCCTGGGTGCCGCGCTCGCGCATGGCGTGGCATTTGTCCCAGGTTCGGCCTTCGCGGTCGAAGCGGACCTTGGTCGAAGCGCTCGACTGTGTTTCGCGACGTATCCCGAAGCGGTGCTGGTCGACGCCGTCGGCAGGCTCCGGGACAGTGTCACCGCAGGTACAGCCTGACTCTGTCGATAGTGTTGCGGAGCAGATCGATCTCCGTACCGGACGGCGGGGTGGTGACGGTGACGTGGTCGGCGACGGCCAGATCCCATCCCGTCGCCTCTCGCACCTGATCGACCGAGATGCCTTCGTGGACACTGGTCAGCTCCAACTCGCCGCCGGGGCCCTGGTGTGTCAGGACACCGAGGTTGGTGAACACCTTTGTCACTCCTGCACCTGCGGGCATGATGCCCTTTCCGCTGGCGTGGGCGCGGGCGGGGCTGGGTGAGGTGCAGAAGTCGAGCGCGGCCGGAAAGGAACTGAGGTCGTGGCGACGCATCACGACGAAGATCTCGGCGGCGTTCGCGATGATCTCGACGGCCCCGCCTGCTCCGGGCAGTCTGACCGTCGGGTTCTTCCAGTCACCGATGAAACTTGTGTTCAGGCTTCCCGTTCGATCGATTTGAGCGGCCCCGAGAAAACCGACGTCGACGTTGCCACCTTGCAGGACATAACCGAAGAGTGCGGCCATACTGAGCACGGATTCGGCGCCGGAGACCACGACGGAGTCGGCGATACCTTCGGCCATCGCCGACGGATGCGCGCCGCACACTCCGGATTCGTAGATCAGTTCTACGTCCGGATTCGACGTGTGGCGCGCGAGATCGACTGCGAGCGTGGGGAGCCCGACTCCGGCGAAGACCCGGCGCTTACCCGCCAACTCGCGTGCCGCGACGGCGACGATCGTTTCGGTGGAGGTGGTGTTACCGCTGACAATCGTGGTGGTCACAGTCTGCTCCCGTAGTCGACAGGTGTGGAGAGTTTTGATCCGACCTCGAGATCCGACCAGTAGTCAGCTCCGAGCTTGGCGAGATATTCGTCGTGATCGCCGAGTGCGTACACCCATTCGTCGAGCCAATTTCTCAGCAACGAAGGGTCTTTGGAAATCTCGGTCCAGCGTCGGTAGAAGCCGCAATCGCGGTCGTAGTATCCCTGTGCGTACGACGGGTGCGCGCCGCGCGGGCAGACGACAACCGCGTCGACGGCGTGCGAGGGAATCAGAGTTCGGCTCGGATCTGACCTGATGACCTCGTCGTCGACAAGCTCTTCCACAACGACGATCGCCTTCTTCGCGGCGTAAACGGCTTCTTGCTGCACCCCGGCGATGCCCCAGATCTGTGCGTTCCCGGACGTGTCCGCTCGCTGTGCGCCGATGATCGTCACATCCGGATTCAACGGCGGCACAACGTAGACGCTCCCGCCTCCGTACGGATCCTCGACGAGTCTCAGTTGTGGGTTGAGTGCGGGTAGATCACTACCGGCGTACGACCGCAGCGGGAAGAAGGGAAGTCTGGCCGCTCCCGCCTGATACCGGCACACCATGCCGTAATGGCTGTATTCCTCGACTTCGAGGGGGAGCGGGTCCTGGTTCTCGATGCGTCTGCGTAACTCGTACAGAGAACCTGCGGAGCCGCTGGCGAAGAACGAGGCAACCAGCTTTCGGACGCAGCCGGCGGCGACGAGTTGATCGGAAACGATGTCCGGCGTCATCCGGCAGAGGGTGAGGTCCTTTCTGCCCTGCCGGATGATCTCGTGTGCCGCGGCAAAAGGAATGAGATGCGAAAATCCCTCCAGCGCAACGGTCATCCCGTCTTCGACGTATCGGCCGACGGCCTCTTTCATCGAGAGGGTCTTGTCCACGTGTGTACCTCTTCTTGTTCTTTCGCGCACTCGGTCGGTTTCGGAACTTGACATGTTCGGCCGGTGTGGCGCAACAATGTCGGGTGGAAATTCATCAGATCAACGCTTTTCTCGCGGTGGCTGAGGAGCTACATTTCGGCCGTGCGGCGCAGCGGCTTCGGATTGCGCAACCGCCGCTGAGTCGAACGATCAGGCAATTCGAGAAACAGCTCGGTTCGCCGTTGTTCGATCGGAGCACTCGAACTGTGCGGCTCACTGCTGCCGGTGAAGCGCTGCTGCTTCCGGCGCGCGAGATTCTGGACGCGTGCCGGATGGCCGAGATCGCGGTGTCTGCGGCAGGCAAGGGAACGACAGGTCGCGTTCGCCTGGGTTTCGCGGGGACTTCTTCGCATCTGCTCGTCGGGCGGTGGGCGAAATTGGTGAGAAAGACGAATCCCGGTATCGAATTCGTGCTCGACAGTTCTGCTTTCGCGAACGAGGCGTTGTTGATGCTGCTCGATCGACGACTCGACATCGGGATGGTGCGGTGGACCGTACCGCCGCTCGGGATCACGTCGAGATTGATCGCCGAGGAGAACTTTCTGGTGGCCATGTCCAAAGACCACCCGTTGGCGTCGAGGGACTCGGTTCGGTTGATCGAATTGGAGTCCGAGAATTGGGTGACGCTTCCGGCGGAGCCAGGTTCGATTCTGCGGGAGTCTCTGCTCACTGCCTCGAAGAACGCAGGGTTCTTGGCTCGAATCGTGCAGACGGCACCGGATTCGATGTCGTTGATCGCGCTGGTGTCCGCGGAAATCGGATGCTCGTTGACCATTTCCTCGGTGGCCCAGAGCATCGTGAATCCTGATGTTGTCTTTGTTCCGGTCATGGACCCACCTCCTCCTCTTCAACTGCGTATCGCCTGGCGAGAGGGAGACGACAGACCTGCTCTTCTCGAAGTGTTGAAATTGTCCGAGCAGGCGCTGCCGTCCCTGGCCTAGACGGTTGCCCGACCGGTAGGAATCTCACCCGCTTCGGACTTCTGCGAGTTCGCAATATCGACAAGAGTGTTTTCGAGTTCGAGTTCGTCGTAGTCCGCTTGTTCGGCCGTCGAGAGTTCGCCCGCGTTGTAGCCGGTACGTCGGAGCAGGAGCAGGGTGCAGATCAGTGAGACAAGGGCGTACAGCCCGGATACGATCGCGACCCCGACGATATTGCCTGACGTGTTGAGCATCCACTGCGCCAGTACGGGAGTTCCGCCGCCGACGACAAGGGAACACAGCTGGTACGCCGTCGACAGACCGGTGTAACGGATGTTGGCGGGGAAGGCCCGAGCGAGAACGCCGGCGATGGCGCCGTAGAACATCGAGTGCGGGATCGTGGCCAGACACATTGCGACGACTGCAATGGTGAAGTTCCCGGTTCTGATGGCGAAGAACATCGCGGGCATGAGAACGAACTCCGGTATCACCATCAGACACATGGCTTTTCGCATGTCGATCTTGGAGACCAGGACGGCACCGAAAGGTTGGACGATGAACTGCACGACGAGCGCGATCGCGATGGCGGCCAGGAACGTTCCTCGATCGTATCCGAGTTCTTTTGTAGCCCAGGACAATGCGAAGGTGTTCTTGAAATAGGTGACCTGGGCGAGGGGGAGTGCGCCGGCGCCGAGGAGAACCAGTACCCAGTGCTTGCGCAAGACTTCGGCGAGCGGAAGCTTGACGACCTTCTTGCGTGCGAGAACGGCCTTCATCTCGTCCGACTCTTCGAGTTTGAGGCGAATGATCATCCCGAGAATGACCAGCACCGCCGAGATGATGAACGGGATGCGCCATCCGTACAGGAGGAACGACGGCGTCGGCATCGAGGACAGAAGGAAGAACGCGATGGTGGCCAACAGATTTCCGGCGGGTGAGCCCTGTTGGGCGAACGCGGAGTAGAGGATGCTCTTGCCCTTCGGTGCATTCTCGCTGGCAATGAGCACTGCGCCGCCCCACTCGCCACCGACCGCGACTCCTTGGATGACGCGAAGGGTGACCAGACCGATCGGCGCCCAGATCCCGACCTGTGCGTAGGTGGGGAGGAGCCCGATGCCTACCGTGGCGACACCCATCATCATCAAGGTGATGACGAGAGTGTTCTTGCGTCCGATCCGGTCGCCGAGGTGACCGAAGATGATCCCGCCGATCGGCCTGGCGAGGAAGCCTGCCCAGAGTGTGATGAAGGCGAGGAGAGTGCCGACTCCGTTCGGGAGAGTGTCGGAGAAGAAGATGTCGCCGAATACCAGGGCAGCGGCAGTGCCGTAGATGTAGAAGTCGTACCACTCGATAGTGGTTCCGATGAACGAAGCGATACCGGCTCTTCGCGCCTTGGCGTTGATCTCCTCGGAACTGCGAGTGGGTGAACTCATGCGTGGCGACCTTTCTCTGCAACATTCGCGGCGCCGAAACGTGGCGTGCCTGAATGAGATTCGCAGAGTGGTGTAGGTCACGTCCAATACCAACTTGGTCGCCTATTGATACCTCAGGAGTATCAATAGGCGACCATGATCAGCTCTTCCGGTATGGAAGGATCGGGGTGATTACTCGGACCAGTTGTACGTCCGCTCGACGGCCTTGTTCCACTCCGCGTACAGCCGTGACCTTTCGGACTCGTCCATCGCCGGTTCCCAGGTTTGGCCGACGGCCCAGTTGTTGCGGATGTCTTCGGTGTCGGCCCAATAACCGATGGCGAGGCCCGCTGCGTATGCAGCACCGAGAGCTGTCGTTTCGTTGACCACCGGGCGGATGACGGGAACTCCGAGGATGTCCGACTGGAACTGCATCAGGGTTTCGTTGACCACCATGCCGCCGTCGACCTTCAGTGCGGACAGTTCGACTCCCGAATCCGCTCGCATGGCGTCGATGACCTCGCGGGTCTGGTATGCCGTCGCCTCGAGCGCTGCGCGGGCCAGGTGTCCCTTGTTGACGAAGCGCGTCAGACCGACGATGACACCCCGGGCATCCGGTCGCCACCGAGGTGCGAACAGCCCGGAGAACGCGGGCACGAAGTAGGCGCCGCCGTTGTCATCGACACTTGCGGCGAGCGGCTCGATGTCCTTGGCGTTCTGAATGATTCCGAGATTGTCTCGAAGCCACTGGACCAAGGAACCCGTCACGGCGACGGAACCTTCGAGTGCGTAGACGGCAGGGGCTTCGCCGAGTTTGTAGCAGACGGTCGTCAGTAGTCCGTGCTTGCTGTGCACCGGCTTCGTGCCAGTATTGAGAAGCATGAAATTGCCGGTGCCGTAGGTGTTCTTGGCTTCACCCTCGGAGAGGCAGGCCTGGCCGAATGTGGCTGCCTGCTGGTCACCGAGGATTCCGGCGACCGGCACACCGGCGAGATTGCCGCGTGGACGTCCTGTGCCGTAGACCTCTGAGGAACTACGGATTTCCGGGAGCATCGACATCGGGATTCCGAAGTCCGCACAGATCGATTCGTCCCACTGGAGGGTCTCGAGATCCATCAGCATCGTGCGTGACGCATTGGTGACATCTGTCACGTGGACGCCCTCGGTCAGGTTCCACACGATCCACGTGTCGACAGTGCCGAAGCACAATTCGCCGGCCTCCGCTTTTGCTTTCGCACCGTCGACGTTGTCGAGAATCCAGCGGATCTTCGGCCCAGCGAAGTAGGTCGAGAGTGGTAGTCCGGTCTTGTCTCGATACTTGTCCGGACCCTCGTCGCCGCCCAGTTCGACACACAGTTGATCCGTGCGCGTGTCCTGCCACACGATCGCGTTGTAGATCGGCTTACCCGTCGAACGCTCCCAAACGACGGTCGTCTCACGCTGATTCGTGATTCCGACGGCAGCGATGTCGGCCCGAGTGAGATCGACCTTCGCGAGAGCGCCGGCCACCACCTCCCGAGTGTTGATCCACAGCGCCACCGGATCGTGCTCGACCCAACCTGCTCGCGGGAAAATCTGCTCGTGTTCTTTCTGCGCAACGCTCACCACGGCGCCGTCGTGATCGAAGATCATGCAGCGGCTCGACGTCGTGCCTTGGTCGATGGCGGCGATGTATTGATTCACTGTGCTCCTAGGTTCGGGCGTGTTCGCAGTAATCCGTGCGCTGTCGCAGTATGTGGATCAAGCTACTAGCCTGTAAACGGATTCGTCGTCGACTTACAGGAGACCGGGTTGAGTAAGCAGCAAGGTGCGCAGTTTCTCGGCCCGCAGCAGCGCGAAGCTGCTTGGGAACAACTTCAGACCGAGCAATTCGACGTCGTCGTGGTGGGCGGCGGTGTTGTCGGTGTCGGAGCGGCCCTCGATGCGGCCACCCGCGGGCTCAAGGTTGCGTTGGTCGAGGCCCGTGACTACGCATCCGGCACGTCCAGTCGTTCGTCGAAGATGTTCCACGGCGGTCTCCGCTATCTCGAGCAACTCGAATTCGGCCTCGTTCGTGAGGCGTTGCGTGAGCGCGAACTCTCGCTGACCACGCTCGCTCCGCACCTGGTCAAGCCGCTGAAGTTTCTGTTCCCCTTGGCTCACCGAGTGTGGGAACGCCCGTACATGGCCGCGGGAATCTTCCTCTACGACCGGATGGGCGGCGCCAAATCGGTCCCCTCCCAGAAGCACTTGACGCGGGCGGGCGCACTGCGCATGTCGCCGAGCCTCAAGCGCAGTTCACTGACCGGTGGCATCCAGTACTACGACACCGTCGTCGACGACGCTCGGCACACCATGACCGTTGCACGGACCGCCGCGCACTACGGCGCGGTCGTCCGAACATCGACGCAGGTCGTGGGATTTCTGCGTGAAGCGGACCGGGTCTCGGGAGTTCGTGTTCGCGACTGCGAAGACGGCCGTACCGCGGAGGTCAAGGGTCACGTCGTCATCAATGCAACCGGTGTCTGGACGGACGAAATCCAGGCCCTCTCACGTCAGCGCGGACGGTTCCGGGTGCGAGCGTCGAAGGGCGTACACATCGTCGTCCCGCGCGATCGCATCGTCAGTGAAGCCGCCATCATCCTGCGTACCGAGAAGTCGGTGCTGTTCGTCATTCCGTGGGGCAGTCACTGGATCATCGGGACCACGGACACCGACTGGAACTTGGATCTCGCTCACCCAGCGGCAACCAAAGCAGATATCGACTACATCCTCGGCCACGTGAACTCCGTTCTGGTCACGCCGCTGACGCACGCCGACATCGACGGTGTCTACGCAGGCCTGCGTCCGCTGCTTGCCGGTGAGAGCGACGAGACGTCGAAGCTCTCGCGCGAGCACGCCGTTGCCCGTGTGGCTCCAGGCCTGGTCGCCATCGCCGGTGGAAAGTACACGACGTATCGGGTCATGGCGGAAGACGCCGTCGATGTCGCAGCAGAAGACATTCCGGCGCGAGTGGCGTCGTCGATCACGGAGAAGGTGCCGCTCGTCGGCGCCGACGGATACTTCGCGTTGATCAATCAGACTGTGCAACTGGGCGAGCAGTACGGCTTGCATCCGTATCGCGTCAAGCACTTGCTCGACCGCTACGGTTCACTCATCACGGAGGTCCTCGAACTCGGCCGACAGACGCCGGAGTTGTTGCAGCCCATCACAGATGCCCCCGATTACCTTCAGGTCGAGGCTGTGTACGCCGCCGCGGCCGAGGGTGCATTGCACCTCGACGACATCCTGGCTCGTCGCATGCGCATCGCAATCGAGTACCCGCATCGTGGTGTCAACTGTGCGCAACAGGTCGCCGGATTGGTTGCTCCGATTCTCGGTTGGGATGCCGCCACCGTCGAGCGCGAGGTCGACACGTACCGAGCGCGCGTCGAAGCGGAGATCGAGTCGCAGACCCAGCCGGACGACGAGTCGGCCGACGCCTTGCGCGCCGCAGCGCCGGAGTCTCGGGCCGAGATCCTCGAACCCGTCGTCGTGGTGCCGGATCGGGTCTGAGTCGCCCGTCGTTTGTTCTCGGTCTGTCGCGGGTAGGCGGATGTCGAATCACCACCCGTGTCAGCACAGACCGGTCGAGCGTCGCCCAGGAGGATCCCAATGTTCGGTAGTCGGTCGAGATCTGCTGAGGAACACATAGCCACCGCTTATCTGGTCACTCACCTGTGCGGAGCGATGGTAGGGCTGCAACTCTCGCGGTCACTCTCGGACTCGTACGGCGCGTGGGCCGACGGTGAGCTGGACTCGTTGCCGGGTGAGCTCGAGTACGAGATCGAGCAGCTGCTGCAACTGATCGAGGACACCCAGGGCATATCTCTGCCGCGGTACTCCAAGATCGACGCGACGGTCAATCGGATCAGGCGCCTCGTCCATGTCGACGCCATCTGGCGCAACCGTCTCGTGAAGCTGGCAACTCTCGAGATCATGCGGACGGCTCTGTGCGGCAAGAGTGCGATGTGGGAGGTCCTGAGAGACATTCCGGCCGGGGAGACGGAGGAGCAGTACCGCGAGCTCAACGACCTGGTGTCCAAGCAGATCACCACCGTCACGGCTCTGCATCACCGCGCGGCTACGGAAGCTTTTCAGGGGACGGACGGGCGGGAATCGGCGAGCGGCGGCGACCCCATCCGCTCGAGTAAGTAAGGTTTGTACCGTTCGGTGAAGAATTCGATGAACGGTAGACCCCGAGGTGTATGGAGATGGCTGAGCGCGACCAAGCACTGACAGAACCCACGGCAGTGTTCGCGGCGTTGGCGGAGATCCTCTACTCCGCCGCAGACAGCGCCGAGGTGTACTCCGCGATCTGTTCGGCGGCTGTCGAGTTGATTCCCGGTTGCGATCACGCAAGCCTGATGCTGCGACGGGGAAACACCAACGTCACGGTAGCGGCAAGCGATGAGATCGCCGAGCATGCAGACGATCTCGAACGTGCGACTGGTGAGGGGCCGTGCATCGACGCCCTCGACACGGAGGCGCCGCAGCTCGAGTCAGATCTTCGCACTCCGAATCAGTGGCCCGAGTTCGCTCGGAAAGTAGTGGCAGAGACACCCATTCGTGGCTCGATGGGGTTCCGACTGATGGTCGATCGTCAGAAGTTCGGTGCCCTCAACCTCTTCTCCGACACTCCGGGAGCATTCACGGAAACTGTTGCCGACCACGCGATCATGTTGGCATCGTTTGCATCCGTGGCCGTCACCGCGCTGAACCGAGGAGAGGATGCCGACTCGCTGCGGCGAGGTCTGGCGAGCAGTCGCGAAATCGGTCAGGCCGTCGGTCTGCTGATGGCATTGCATCGGGTGTCCGACGACGAGGCCTTCGACATTCTGGTGCGAACCTCGCAGAACATGAACGTCAAGATCGCCGAGTTGGCGCGCAAGGTCATCGTCCAGCATCGTTCGACTCTGGACTGAGCGCTTCGTTCGCCCCGGGAGAGCCGAGGAGTTGAGATCGCTTGCGATCCACCGTCTCTCGAAGTGCCGTCACCACCGCTGCGACTTCCGGTCGGCGCAAGGATTCAGAACGAGCCACCAACCAGTACGAAAGTCTGACTTCGATGTGAGCCGGCAGCACGCGAATCAGATCGTCGTGCTGCTCGGCCATGAAGCAGGGGAGCAGGCCGATGCCGGCACCCGCGCGCGTTGCCTCGATGTGGACGAACACGTTGGTGGACGTGACGGCCTCGCGCATGGAAACCGTGAGCTTGCGGGCCAGATCGAGTTCGTCGACCTGCAGCATCGAGTCGATGAAATACACGAGCGAGTGTTCGGCCAGCTCTTCGGCACTTTCGGGCACTGCATTCTGACGTAGATACTCTCGGGAGGCGTACAAACCCAGCGCGTAGTCGGCCAGATGGACGGCCTCGGCGCGGTGAACTTGAGGTTTGCCGACAACAACCTCGATGTCGAGCCCCGAGCGTATCTGCGACGCCTTTCTGGTCGCGACGACTATCTCCACGCTCACGCGAGGATGGCGTCTGCGAACCGCTGCGCCGGCGGGGGCCGCGATGTATGCGCTGAAGCCGTCGGTGGCCGAGACCCGCACGACGCCGTCGAGTTGCTGCTGACCGGTGGAGTCGAGTGCCAGTTCGTTCACCGCGGCCTCGATGCGCTCGGCCGCGCTGAGGGCTTGTCTGCCCAGGTCGGTCAACTCCCAGCCGCCGGACGAGCGGACCAGTACACGGCCGCCGAGGCTCTTCTCGAGCGAGGCGATGCGGCGCGAAATGGTGGTGTGGTTGAGGCCCAGGTCGTCGGCGGCGGTGTTGAAGCGGCCGGTGCGGCCGACCGCGAGAAGCACCAGTAGGTCGTCCGGGCTCAGTCCGAGTGTCATATCTGCATTTTTGCACCTGTATGGTGCGAGATTTGTCATTGTCGTGCCAAGAATCTGCACCGATACTCATCGAGTCACAAAAAATGTGCGAGCGGTCACATTCCTGATCGTGAAGAGCAGGCGAATCGCGAACTGAAGACGAGGGAGTCCACGATGAGCGTCGACAACATGCCGAAACCCGAGAGCCAAGCCCCACCATCGGGGCTGAAGAAGGTGGTCGGCGCCTCGATGGCGGGCACCGTGGTCGAGTGGTACGAGTTCTTTCTGTACGGCACGGCGGCCACTCTGGTCTTCAGCAAAGTCTTCTTTCCTGGCGGCGGCAACGAGCTGGATGCGATCATCGCGGCTTTCATCACCTACGCCGTCGGATTCGCCGCCCGGCCACTCGGCGGAATCGTCTTCGGATATTTCGGAGACAAGTTCGGCCGGAAGCAGTTGTTGCAGTTCAGTTTGCTGCTGGTCGGTGCCGCGACCTTCCTGATGGG
Source organism: Rhodococcus sp. T9N (assembly GCF_024436645.1). NCBI lineage: Bacteria > Bacillati > Actinomycetota > Actinomycetes > Mycobacteriales > Nocardiaceae > Rhodococcus > Rhodococcus sp. T9N. The sequence continues at coordinate 25,365 of NZ_JAMSKS010000010.1, forward strand.
CTGTCTACCGACATACGGTCAGATCGGCTACTGGGCGCCGGCACTGCTGGTCACGCTGCGCTTCATCCAAGGATTTGCTGTCGGCGGCGAATGGGGTGGGGCGGTACTCCTTGTCGCCGAGCACAGCCCGAATCGATCTCGCGGGTTCTGGTCGTCCTGGCCTCAGGCCGGCGTGCCGATGGGCAACCTGGTGGCCACTGTCGTGCTGTTGATCCTGACGTCGACGCTCTCGGACGAATCCTTCATGAGTTGGGGCTGGCGCGTTGCCTTCTGGCTCTCCGCGGTGATCGTTCTGGTCGGGTACTACGTTCGGACCAAGGTCACCGACGCTCCCATTTTCATTGCGGCGCAGAAGGAAGCAGAACTGGTCAAGGCAACCTCGTACAGCGTTTTCGAGGTGGTCAAGCGTTACCCGCGCGGAGTGTTGACCGCGATGGGCCTGCGTTTCGCCGAAAACGTCATGTACTACCTCGTGGTGACCTTCTCTATCACCTACCTCAAGGTCGTCGTTCATGCGGACACGGCGCACATCCTCTGGTGGATGCTGATGGCACATGCCGTGCACTTCGCAGTGATTCCGTTGGTAGGCAAACTGTCCGACACGATCGGTCGACGCCCGGTGTACATGATCGGCGCCGTCACCGCTGGAACATGGGGATTTTTCGCCTTTCCGATGATGAACAGCGGGCACAATGCAGTCATCTTGTCGGCAATCATCATCGGGCTTGTGTTCCACGCGTTCATGTACGCCGGCCAACCCGCGATCATGGCCGAGATGTTCCCGACCCGGATGCGCTATTCCGGTGTCTCCCTGGGATATCAGGTCACGTCGATCGTGGCAGGTTCACTTGCTCCGATCATCGCGACCGGACTGCTGAGCAAGTTCGACTCCTCGGTCCCCATCGCGATCTATCTCCTGCTGGCATCCCTGGTCACTATCGTCGCAGTCGTTTTCGCGCGGGAGACCAAGGGAATCTCGCTCGAGTCCGTCGATGCTGCCGACGCACGAGTGCTCGCCGACGAGCGGGCCGGTGTTTCCGCATGACGCTCTCCGGCAAAACGGCACTGGTCACCGGTGGTGCCAGCGGTATCGGCGAGGCGTGTGCTCGACTCCTTGCCGCCCGCGGCGCCCACGTCACCGTCGCTGATCTCGACGACGTCGCTGCGAAGGCGCTGGCCGACGAGATCGACGGCACTGCGTGGGCCGTCGATCTCCTCGACACCGACCAACTCGTGGATCTGGCACTCGAGACGGACGTACTTGTCAACAACGCCGGCATTCAACGGGTCAGTCCCATCGAGGATTTCGACGTCGAGGACTTCCGGAAGATTCAACGCCTCATGGTCGAAGCGCCGTTCCTCCTGGTCAGAGCGGCCCTGCCGTACATGTACCGCAAAGGATTCGGGCGCATCGTCAACATTTCCTCGGTCCACGGGCTCCGCGCTTCGGCATTCAAGAGTGCGTACGTCACGGCAAAGCACGGACTCGAAGGCCTGTCGAAAGTTGTTGCGCTCGAGGGTGCCCCACACGGTGTCACCAGTAACTGTGTCAATCCGGGCTACGTCCTGACACCACTCGTGCGATCCCAGATCTCCGACCAGGCAAAGGTTCACGGAATCAGTGAATCCGAGGTTGTCGAGAAGGTGATGCTCACTGAGAGCGCGATCAAACGGATGGTCGAGCCCGCAGAAGTGGCATCGCTGGTGGGGTGGCTGGCATCGACCGAGGCGTCGATGGTGACGGGGGCTTCGTACACCATCGACGGCGGGTGGAGCGCCAGCTAGATCACTGGGGCTGCTTTGTTGTTCAAGCTGCCGGGTTCAGGCTTCGGGAATCTCGATTCCGAACCTCTCGCGGGTGATGACCTCGGGTTCGGGACCGCCGCGAACTCCGGTGTCGAGTGCGTCGATTGCGGAGAGTTCTTCGGCGGTGAGTTCGAAGTCGAACACGTCGAAGTTCTCCGCGATCCGCGAGGGAGTCACCGACTTGGGGATCACCTGGCGGCCCTGCTGGAGGTGCCAGCGCAGCATCACCTGTGCAGGCGACTTGCCGTGAGCGGTCGCGATGGCGCCGATGGTGGCGTCCTCGAGGGTCGAGCCGTGGGAGCCGTCGCGGTAGAACGTGATTCCGCCGATCGGTGACCATGCCTGAGACAGAATCCCGTGATCGGCGTCGGCCTCGAGCAAAGTCGACTGCCTGAAGTACGGATGAACCTCGATCTGGTTGACCGCCGGCACCACGGACGTTGCGTCCAGGAGTCGGGTGAGGTGATCCGGCATGAAGTTACTGACTCCGATGGCGCGGACCTTGCCGTCGGCCAGAAGCGTTTCCAACGCCCTGTACGCGTCGATCGTGCGCTCGAACTCGCTCGGCAACGCCTGGTGGAGGATCAGGAGGTCGAGTTGTTCGACACCGAGTTTGCCTGCGCTCTTGTCGAAGGCATGCAGAGTCTCGTCGTATCCGTAGTCGGTGATCCAGACCTTCGACTCGACGAAGATGTCCGCGCGATCGAGTCCGGATCGCCGGATCGCCTCACCGACGCCCTTCTCGTTGCCGTAGGCCGCCGCAGTGTCGATATGGCGATAACCCGTCGACAGCGCGGACTCGACGGCGGCGACTGTTTCGTCCGGCGGCGTCTGGTACACGCCGAAACCCAGCGCGGGGATGTCGACGCCGTTGTTCAGTTTCAGACTCGGGATGCTCATGTCGTCCACGGTAGCGGCGGCCGGGGGTTCGGCGGGAGTGACTGCTCAGCCGGGTAACGGCAGTACCTCCCTCGACCGGCAGTACTTCAGCTCGGTTGGCAGGTGCCGCCGATGGGTAAAGCCAGCGCTCGTTCGCCTACCCAGCGGCCGATGTCGCTGAGCATCGCAGTACCGTCGGCGAAAGTGCCCGAGTCCGGCTTGGCTGCGATGGCGACAGCGAGTTGTCCGGTGCCGCTGCTGATGATCCCGAATTGGCGGACCAGATAGCCGCCGTCGTCGTCCGGCCCCCACCCACCTTTGAATCGAGCGGCTGGGATCACTCCCAGGCCCCACTGTTGGTCGGGGCTGATGCTGCCCATGAGCCCGAAGACTTCGGTGGCGTCGCTCCGGCATGGCAGGGTGGCGGCGAATTGCGCTTGGACGGCAAGTGGCCATTGTGTTTGACCGAACGAGCTGAATTCTGGTCGTAGCGTGCGTGATTCCACGGTGGTGGACATATCGCCGGAGGCCACGAGGACTGACTCGACCTTCGCTGCGGCAGTGGTCGGATCGCCGAGGCCTCGCCACAGTTCTTCGGCTGATTCGTTGTCGGAGGTGGTGATCGCCTGCTTGACCGTTGTGAGTTCTGTGTTGTCGGTTTCGTGGAGGGCTGCGATGGACAGTGGGACTTTGATGGTGGACCAGGCGACTCCGTTCTGCCACTCGCCGGCAACGAGTGACTGACCTCCGCCGACGGGCACGAGTGCGACACCCACGGCGCCGCCGAGGGTGTTGCCCAGGGCCTCGAATCCGGCGAGCGGGCCGACACCGTTGCCCGGGGCGGCAGGAGTCTCTGTCGGCTCCGGTGGAACGACGACGATCTCGGTGATCGTCTCGACCTTCTCCGACGACTCGTCTCGCGTCGGAATCGTGCAGCCCGCGAGGGCTGCTGCAGAAGCAGTGGCGAGTGCAACCGCCAGGAGTCGTCGGCGCGTCCCGCTACGAGCCTCGACGCACTGCTCAATAGACATAGACCACCGCGTTGTTTCCGCCGGTACACGTGACGACTTTGTTGCCGGCGCAGTTCATCGAGTACCGAGTTCCCGTGACCGGACTGACCGCGCTGATGGAGCCAGGGCCGCCGCGTCGACCCTGGCTCACGTACTGGTAGCGCACTTCTTCGGCGAACTCACAAGACGTCACGCTGGTGCCGACGGCGGACGTCGTGAATTCGTTGTTCGAGAACACCGATCCACAACGCGCTGCGCTGGCAGGGACCGACTCGTTGGGCGCGGGTGTGACGACGCCGTTCTGCGGCGCGGCCGCAGGTGAGGTGATCACCACGGTTTCCGTGCGTGCGGTGTTCTCGTCGGAATTGTCGTTCAAGACGAGAGGGAGAACCCATACGTAGACCACGACGGCGACGAGTGCGACTGTGACAACTCCCAGTAGGACCCACAGCCATGCATACGATTTCGGCGGGCGGGGAGGCATCGGCGAATATCCAGTGCCTTGACCGTATGGGGGCCGGGGCGGGGTGTAAGCAGGCTGATGTCCCGAGTACGGAGCCTGACCGGGTGTGATGCCCGGCGGCGGAGGAGGGGCGGAGGGAGAGGCGTCGTGTGGTTGGGGTCGTTGTTCCAGGGATACGGCGACTGTGGTGTTGTCATTGCGGGCTGCTCCTCTGCCTACTTGATAGAAGTGGGCCGAGTTAGTCGTCGATCACCGCACATCGAAATTACCGATTGTTAGGTTTCTGCGAATTGCCCGTCTTAGTTATATACGACCGGTCTGACTTCTTTTGCACTTGTGGCTCGTCAATGAGTGAGCACTATCTTCAACCCGACTATGAGGGTGGCGACGGCAGCGAGGCCGAAGGCTGCCAGATGTGTGTTCGTACTGACTTTCTCGCCGTGCAGTCGGCTGATCACGTAACTGGTGGAACCGATCCGCAGGATCAAGACGATTTCCGCGATCAACTGCGCCGTCCGTGGTTCCAGGAAGTTGAACCACGCCGTCGCGAGAATGACGACAGGAACAACCGCAGAGGTGAGGATCGGGACGGAATCGCGAAGAGAGTCGATTCTCTCCGCGGTCGTCAGTCGGCGATCGTTGCGAATGCTCTCGCCGACGCCCTCGGCAAATGTGTGGGCGATGTATGTCGACAATGCCGTGCCGACCACAATCGCGGCGCCGAGCGATTCCTGAGATTTCGTCACCGGTATGAGTGCGGCGAGGACAAGAATGTTGCCGTAGATGTACGCGGTGGTCCTCGCCGCCACACGTTCTTGTCCCAGCGGCGCACCGTGAGACGTGATCGGACGGTTCAGCAGGGTTCGCAGGTCCCACTCCATGTTCAGAGCATGGCAGATCAGACCCTGGGGCTGTAGTGCATCGGGTTATCTCGCTGCTCGAGCGGGGGCAGGTTGCGCGCCGGTGTGTGGACCAGTGGTGCATCGGCGGGGATTCGGCCGTCAGCTCGATCCCATCCCGCGCGAGCACGTGGCTGATACCGGTATCGCCACGGCACCAGACGGAAGACGGCGTTGACGGTGCGGCCGACAGCGTTGTGAATTTTCTGATCGCGACTGGTCCACGAGTAGCCGAGTAGGTCTCGAACCGGTTGGTCGTACATTCCGACCGTCAGCCACACGAATCCGCGGGCGAGGGGGATTCGGGCGAGCCGCCACAACGGATCGGGTAGCCACGTCATGTACGGGGGCTTGCCGAGTCCCGACAGGTCGAGGACGTCGCGGGTCGCCTTGTTGTCTTCGAGTACGTTGCGGCACATGTGGTCCCAGTACTCCTGAAATGCTTCCCAGGTCTCGGGAACAGGGCGCATGCTCATCCCGTACAGGCGGTACCACTGAATGTGCTCGGTGAAGAGCTGACGTTTCTGGGCCTCGGTCAAGCCACCGGAGAAGTTCTCGGCAGTGACGATGGTGCCCATGAAGAATGTTGCGTGCGCCCAGTAGAAGGTGTCGGGATCAAGTGCGTGGTACCGGCGTCCCAGCTTGTCGACGCCCTTGATTCGTGTGTGATAGCCGCGGACTTCTTCGGCTGTCTGCTGCGCGCGATCGCCGTCGAAGACCACGCCTGCAATGGGATACAGCGAGCGGTACAGCCGTTCCCACCGCTCGTCGAAGAATTGCGAATGCTCCTCGACTCCGGCGCCGAGGCCGGGGTGCATGTTCTGCATCGAACCGGCCCAGACGCCTTGCAGCATCCCGCGCCAGTCGCCGAAATACTTCCACGTCAGGGAATCCGGACCGAGGGGAACCGGGGTGCTGCTGTCGTCAAGTTGACTACGCATGTTGTCAGATTAGGATCGACAACAGCGGTAGTCAAGGATCGAATGCCGGGTGCATTGAAGATCAAGTGTCGGCGAAGTGGGGAAGTTGTGAGCATCGAAGAACGCAGGGCCACTCGAAAGGCGACGTTGTTCGACGTCGGAGTGACACTGCTCGGTGCGGTCGACGGTCCGGCCGTCAACGTGCGTGCGGTCTGCAAGGCTGCCGGTCTGACCGAGCGGTACTTCTACGAAAGCTTCACCGATCGCGATCAGTACGTTGTCGCGGTCCACACGTTTGTCGCCGAGCGCGCGCAGTCGGCGCTTGCGTCGGCAGTGGAGTCGGAGACGACATCCGAGGCCGTCGCCACCGCTGCGGTCGACGCTTTCGTCAAGCTCATGGTCGACGATCCGGCGATGGGGAGAGTGCTCCTGATCGCCCCGCTGTCGGAACCCGTCCTGAGCGGCCGCGGTATCGAATCGATGCCGGCGTTCGTCGACCTGGTGTACGACCAGTTGTCCGAGATCGCTGATCCCGTGGACAAGCAACTGGTGGCAGTCGGACTGGTCGGGGCGTTGTTCACACTGTTCATCGGTTATCTGGACGGCACGATCGCCGTGGACCGTGATCGATTTGTCCGCCACTGCGTCAGGCTGCTGATCAACGCTAACCAGGCGTGAAGGGCTGGCAGGCCGGGCAGAAGAAGATATTTCGCTCGGTGAGCTGATCCGGTCCGAGGGTGTCTTCTCTGATGCGAGTTCCGCAACGGCGGCATGGTTTTCCGCGTCTGCCGTACACCCATGTCTGCCTACCGGGGCGGGTGTCGCCGGTGGTGACCCGGATGCGACGTGACTTGTTGACGTTGATGGTGCGAAAAGACAGATCCACTATCGCGTCGAGATTCCCCGCGAGATGTGTCGGCGTTTTCGGGTGAATACCTCGTAGGAAGCAGATCTCGTTTCGGTACACGTTGCCCAGTCCGGCCATCACCCGCTGATCCAGGAGCGCGATTCCGATCGGTACGGAGTCGGCGGCCCGTAGATTTCGGGCGGCCACGGAACTGTCCCAATCGGTCCCGAGCAGATCCGGTCCGAGATGTCCGACGGCCTCCTGTTCCTGCCCGAGTTCGAGGATCTCGGTGATTCCCAGTGAAAAGCCAACTGCTACAGAGTCTTCGGTGGCCAAGATGATGCGCGCTTGATGGGCGGGTCGGCGCCAGCGCTCGCCGGGGCGATAAATCTGCCACTGACCTTCCATCTTCAGATGCGTGTGAATGGACGCTTCGCCCACTCGGATCAGGAGATGTTTTCCGCGGCTGGCGACGGAATCCACGCGGTGGCCCGAGAGATCAACCGTGGCGTAACGAGGAACGCGGACGTCGCAGGTGGTGAGTACCTTCTCGGCCAGGGCAGCGCGCAGTTCATTGGCGGCCCGCCACACGGTATCGCCCTCAGGCATGGTCGCCGCACCCACACTTCAGGATCTCAACTTCCACGATCTCAATCATCATGACCCCAATCCTCATGACCGCAACCGGAATCCGCGAGGGGTGGCCGCGAAGCCGGCTTCGACCAGGACCGGAGCAAAATCGTTGCCGTGGATGGTCTCTCCGTCGACCTTCTCCACTACCAACTTGTCGATGGCGCGAGAAGTCACCTTCTGAGCAAGTGACAGTGCTGCCAGGCGCAACGTTCCGCCGTCGTCGGTGAATGTCAGGATCGTGCGACCGCCGCGCTCGACGAACAGAACCAACTCACCCTCCACCAGAACTACCAGTGCGCCGGCTTTTCGTCCGGGTCGGTGTCCTGGTGACTCTTCGCCCCCCGACGCCGGCCACGGCAGCGCCGCGCCGTACGGGTTTGCCGGGTCGCACGCCGCGAGAGTGACTGCAGCCGAGGAGGTGTGGCGCCCCTCGATGGAATCACCGAACGTCCGCAAGCGGTCCACCACGGGAGGCGTGGAGAATTGAGCGCCGCCCAGGGTGTCCACGAAGTATCCGCGTCGAGCGCGCCCGTTGTCCTCGAACGTGCTCAGTACCTTGTAGATCAACGCGAAACCGCCCGGCACGTTCTCGCTCATCACCGAACCGCGGGTGACGACGCCGTATCGTTCGAGCAGCAGATCAGCCGTGGCGTGCGCCCGGATAGTGGGGTCAGGTTCGATACCTGGCAGCTGGAACCACCGACCGGAGGCAGTTGCCGGTCCCGTGCGCGCGGGCGTGGAAGCGCGGGCCATTCCGCGGTACGGACGGGCCCGCGGAACACGGCGAGGCGATCGGTGACTGGTTGTTGTTCTGGTGGTGTCGGAGAGAAGTGCGCGCAGCGGTGCAACGGTGTCGTTACCGATGTGTCCGAGCCACACCAACTCCCACAGTGCCGTCGTCACCGCACTGTCGACCGTGTCCGCAGCCGACTCCGTAGTTCGCAACGCGTCGACCAACTGGCGGAAGAAGTAGGCACCGCCGCCGGACAGCAGGTCGAGGATGCGCTTCTGCAATTCCGAGACGTCGGTGTCGGCGGGCGAATTGAGCGTGATCGGTGCCAGGTCGGCGGGGTGCAGCACTACCCACCCGTCCTTGCCCGAGATAGCTCCCGATCCGGACCACAGGACTTCACCCGTCGACGTGAGTTCGTCCAACATCGCGGGAGAGTAGTCGGCAACTCGGCTCGGCAGGATCAACGATTCGAGAGCGGACGCCGGAATCGGGACGCCGGCAAGTTGATCGACCACCGTTGCAACACCGTCGATTCCTCGCAGCGTGCCGCCCACGTGCTGCCAACTGGGAAGGAATCGCCCGAGGGTCGCGGTGCTGACCGGCTCGACCTCCTGCCGTGCCGCGGCGAGCGAGCGACGCCGCAAGCGACGCAGGACCTCGGCGTCGCACCATTCGCTTCCGGTTGCAGACGGGCGGAATTCACCTTCCAGGACCCGCTTTTCGAGCGCGAGCCGACCGAGAACGTCACGCGCGACTGATACTCCGAGACCGAAGCGTGCAGCCGCGTCGGCGAGAGTGAAGGGACCGTGGGTGCGGGCGTACCGGCTCAGGAGGTCGTCGAGTGGTTGATCGACCGGCTCGATGAACGCGGCCGGAACGCCGATGGGTAGGGGAACGCCGAGTCCATCGCGAAGCCGCGCTGCATCTTCGACGACGGTCCACCAGCTCTCGCCCGCATACGAGACGTGGAGGGCGCGTTTGTCCGTAACCAACTTCTCGAGCCATGAGACCGGGTCCTCGAGACAGCGTTCGGTGACTTCTTCGGTGGTCAGCGGGCCGAGCATGCGGAGGAGGTCGGCAACACCCTCGAGGTCTTTGGCCTTTCGGTCAGGGACGAGCCGTTGCAGTTCACGTTCGGCCTGCTCGATCACTCCGGCGTCGAGGAGCTCGCGCAGTTCGACGCGGCCGAGGAGTTCGGCCAACAGCGTGGAGTCCAAGGACAAAGCGGCGGCGCGTCGCTCGGCGAGGGGGCTGTCGCCCTCGTACATGAACGCACCCACGTAGTTGAACAGGAGCGCACTGGCGAACGGAGACGGAGAGGCCGTCTCCACCTCGACGATTCGAATCTGCCTTTTCTCGATCTTGCCGAACAATTCCTTCAGTGCAGGCAGGTCGTAAACGTCCTGCAAGCACTCGCGTACGGTCTCGAGCAGGATCGGGAAGGTCGGGAACTTGCGGGCGACGTCCAGCAGTTGCGCCGACCGCTGACGCTGCTGCCACAGTGGTGCACGTTTTCCGGGATTGCGGCGGGGGAGAAGCAGTGCGCGGGCGGCACATTCGCGGAATCGGGAAGCGAAGAGCGCGGAGCCGCCCACCTCTTGGGTGACCAGATCTTCGATGTCCTCGACGTCGAAGGTGAACAGTTCGGCGCCGGGAGGTTCGTTCTCGGTGTCGGGGAGACGGATGATGATGCCGTCGTCGGAGGCCGTCGGACTGGAATCGACGCCGTATCGTTCCTGCAGGCGCGCCCCGATGGCGAGGGCCCACGGTGCGTGAACCCGTTGGCCGTACGGGGAATGCAGCACCAGACGCCAGTCACCGAGTTCGTCGCGGAAGCGTTCGACCACCAGGGTTCGATCTGACGGCACCTGCCCGGTGGCATTCTTCTGCTCACCGACGAGTTGGATCAGATTGGTTGTGGCGTTGTGATCGAGCCCGCCCACGCGACAACGCTCGACGACGTCGGCTTCGTTACCCAGCGCGGTCTCTCGAACGAATTGTCCCAACGCCTGTCCGAGTTCGGCGGGGCGACCGAGTCCGTCGCCGTGCCAGAAGGGCAAACGACCCGGCATGCCGTAGGCGGGGCTGACCAGAACCCGATCGAAGGTGATCTCCTCGATCCGCCAACTGGTGGCGCCGAGCGCAAAGACGTCGCCGACCCGGGATTCGTAGACCATTTCCTCGTCGAGTTCGCCGACGCGGGACGCTTTCTCGCCAACCATGTAGACGGTGAAGAGGCCGCGGTCGGGGATTGCGCCGCCGGAAGTGACGGCCAAACGCTGCGAACCCGGGCGGCCCGTGAGCGTGTTGGACTCACGATCCCAGACAAGGCGAGGACGTAATTCGGCGAACTCGTCCGAGGGGTACCGCCCCGCCAGCAAGTCCAGAGTCGATTCGTACGCCGAACGGGGAAGCGTTGCAAAGGAACCGCTTCGGCGCACCGTCTCGAACCAGTCGTCGACGTCGATCGGTTCGAGAGCGGTGGCCGCAACAGTTTGCTGAGCGAGGATGTCGAGGGGATTGGCCGGAACGGCCATCGCTTCGATCTTGCCTTCGACCATGCGCTCGACGGTCACCGCGCAATGAATCAGGTCGGTGCGATGCTTGGGGAAGACGACGCCTCGCGATATCTCGCCGACCTGGTGGCCGGCGCGACCGACACGTTGCAGGCCGCTGGCAACAGAAGGCGGTGCCTCCACCTGGATGACCAAGTCGACGGCGCCCATGTCGATTCCGAGTTCGAGGCTGCTGGTGGCGACGACGCATCGCAATCGACCCGATTTGAGGTCGTCTTCGATGAGGGCTCGCTGGTCTTTGCTGACCGATCCGTGGTGGGCGCGAGCAAGGAGGGGTTCGGCGCCGTAGTTGACCTCGGTGGGAGCCCCGATCTGCGCGGGCGGGCGAGATGTTTTCTCGACGGCCAGACCGATGCGTTCTGCATGAATCTCGTTGAGCCTGGCTGTCAATCGTTCGGCGAGGCGGCGAGAGTTGGCGAACACGATGGACGATCGGTGGTCGAGAACGAGGTCGACGATCTGTTCCTCGACGTGGGGCCAGATCGAACCGGCTTGCGGGGTGGGAGATTCGGAACCGTCGTCCGGCGTCGCGATCCCCAGTTCGGTCATGTCCTCGACGGGAACACGGACCGTGAGGTCGAAGGTCTTGGCGGCAGGCGATGCCACGATCCGGATGGGTGCCGAACCGGCGAGGAACCGCCCGATCTCCTCGTGCGGACGGACAGTGGCCGACAATCCGATGCGTTGCGCCGGACGCTCGAGCAAGCCGTCCAGGCGTTCCAGTGAGAGCGCGAGGTGAGAGCCGCGCTTGGTGCCCGCCACCGCGTGAACCTCGTCGACGATCACGGTGTCGACACCGACCAGTGTTTCCCGGGCAGCGGAGGTGAGCATCAGGAACAACGACTCAGGCGTGGTGATCAGGATGTCCGGGGGTCGTTTGATCAACGAGCGCCGATCGGCCTGGGACGTATCACCGGAACGGACACCGACGGTGATCTCGGGCGGAGTGAGGCCTAGACGCTTCGCCGTCTGCGTGATGCCGACCAGCGGCGCGCGAAGGTTCCGCTCGACGTCCACACCCAGCGCTTTGAGCGGCGAAATGTAGAGGACTTTGGTGGCGCGTTCGCCTTCGTCCTTGGCGGCGAGTTGATCGAGCGCCCACAGGAACGCCGACAATGTCTTGCCGGAGCCGGTGGGCGCGACGACAAGTGTGTGAGAGCCACTCGCGATGGATTCCCAGGCGCCGAGCTGCGCAGCAGTCGGAGCGCTGAAAGCGCCGCCGAACCACTCGCGTGTGGCGGGCGAGAACCTACCGAGGACGTTGGTCACGACCACCATATTGCCCCTTCCCACCGACAGCGTGTTCGTGCCTGCAGCCGAAGCGCAGAGCATACTATTTGCCCTGTTATAGCGATTCTCTTGTTATCGAGAAGGCGAGTGCCTGATGGAAGCAGTCAAGATTGTCCTCGAGCTGGCGGTAGTGCTCGGGGCGATTGTCATGGGTACCAGATCGAGCGGTGTCGCTCTCGGTCTGTGGGGCGGCGCAGGTGTTGCCGTCCTCGTGTTCGTCTTCGGAGAGGACGTCGGCAGTCCGCCGGTCGACGCTCTCCTCATCGTCCTGTCCGTCGTCCTTGCGTCGTCGATGATGCAGGCGGCCGGTGGTATCGACTGGATGGTCACCATCGCGGCCAAGTTGATCGAATCTCGCCCGAAACAGATCACGCTGATCGCGCCGTTGGTGTCATTCCTGTTCTCGGTCGGTGCCGGCACGTCCAACATCCTCTACCCGCTGCTCCCCGTCATCTACGACGTCTCGTACAAGAACGGTGTGCGGCCGTCACGACCGCTGTCGCTGTCAGTTGTCTCGACCGGTGTAGCGCTCGCGTGTAGTCCGGTGTCCGCGGCAATGGCGGCAATGGTCACGCTGACCGACGTGCCGCCCTACGATTTCGAACTCATCGACATCATCAAGATCACCTTCCCGGCTGCTGTTGTCGGCATCGTCCTTTCCTCAATCGCGGTCAACCGACTCGGCAAAGATCTCGACGACGACCCGGAGATACAGGCGAAGATGAAGTCGGGCGAATTGGCCGGACCTGGTGCAGCCTCCAAGACCGAACTCGTCTCGACGAAGACCGGACGAAACGCGGCACTGATCTTCCTGGCCGGCGTCCTGGCTATCGTGATCTTCGGCCTGTTCAAGGGGATTCGTCCCGAAGCTGCCGACGGTACTCCGATGGGGATGACACCGATCATCGAAATGCTGATGTTCGTCGTGGGTACGTTGATCCTGCTGGTGTGCCGCCCGAATGTCGCCGACGTGCCGTCGTCGACGGTGTTCCGTGCCGGTATGGTCTCGGCCATCGCGCTGTTCGGTCTGGCATGGCTGACGGACACGTTCATCAGCGCCCATTCCGAGCTGATCACGAGCACCGTCGGCGACTGGGTCAACGCCGCGCCGTGGATCTTCGCGCTCGGTGTCTTCCTGGTCTGTGTACTGACGACCAGTCAGTCGACCGCTACGAGGACCATCGTGCCGATCGGTCTCGCTGCCGGGATTGCACCCGGTCTGGTGAGCGGAATGTGGGCCGGAGCGTTTGCCGGCGTCTACCTGTTGCCGACAAACGGTTCGCAGATCGCGGCTGCGAACTTCGACCTCTCGGGCAGCACGAAGCTCGGTTCCAAGCTCGTCGACCACTCGTTCTTCCTGCCGACCATCATCTTGGCCGTCACGACGATTGCGGCCGGCGCGTTGTTCGGAGTGGTGCTCGGTTGAGTATTGCGACTGAGTCAGCCCTGAGTGACAGCGCTGAGTCAGCTGTTGCGGTAGTGGTCCCAGCTCGCCTTGCACGCGTGGGCGAGCTGGTCCACCCGTTCGGCGTCGGGTGTAGGCCAGTCGACGCCGGGTTCCATGATGTAGGCGGCCAGTTCGTCTCCCAGTAGGAATTCTCGTTTGAATTCGGCCTGAACCGCGCTCAACGTGATCCCGGCTTCGGCGGCGCGGGCGCTCAATTCGGCGAATCTGGCTCCGGCTCGAATGATTTCGAAACTGCCGAGGTACGGCTGATTGAGAGCGACGGCATCCGGATCGTCGACCTGAAATCCCTTGCGATGTGAGATCGCAAGTGTGCGAATGAGCTCCGGATCCATCGTCACGGGATTGTCGCCGCGTCGATTGCCGTCGTGGTCGCCACGATTGGAGAGCGCGACGACGTCGGGGAGCCGATCTGCTTCCGGCCGTTCGACATTGACGGCGCCGTCCTGCCGGGTGGTGTGGTTCATCGTGTCGTGGAACGACAAGGTCGTGAACGATCGACCGAGTTCGAAGCTCTTCGCCACCATGGCTTCGATCAGTGCGTCGCGAGTTCTCTCGTAGACGCCCAAACCGTGTTCAGCTGTCTCGGTGAAGGTCTCGGCGAGGTCCTTCCAACCCGCGTCGTCGGTCGGCTCGAGCAGCAGGGGGTAGAACGAGAAGGTGACAGGGCGAACTGCGTCGACACCGGTGAGGTCCGCTTTGTTGCCGGCACCGGCCTCGTGGACGCGGGCGAAGGCCTCGCGCAGTGACGCTTCCAGGTTTTCGGGCTTCGCACGGTTGGGATCGCGAATCATGCGAGGGTGCGGATTCTCCACGTACACGATGCGCGAATCGATTTCGGCCCAACGGCGCACGATGGGACTGGTGGACATGTCGGTGAAGTCGAACTGCAGCCGCTGTGTGAACTCGGGTGCGAGAAAACGTGAGAGTTCTGCTGGAATCGCGGAACCCGAGTGTGGGCAACTGACAAGAAGGTCGGCTTCGGCGATGGCGTCGTCGAGACTGCGGGAGTCGCGATCGGCATAGAACGTCAGGTCCTCCGGCGTGAACACGGTTCCGGCCGGGATGAGTACTGGTTCTCCACTGGTCATGAGCCCCAGCGTAATCGAGTACATCCGTGCGTACTCAGTATCCGCTGAGTCGTTCCACGAGAGCTGTTTTGATCTCCGGGCGACCAGCCGCGACAAGAGTGAAGGTGGCTTCACGCATGAGCCGCTCGGGGGTGTTGCTGCCGACCAGAGCGCGGCTTCCGGTCGCAGTCACGAGTGCGGCCGACGCGCGTATCGCAAGTTCCGACGCTCGGGCGCGGGCGGCCGACATGTCGCCGCCGTCGCGCAGTGCTGCATCGAGATCGGCGCGCGCCCGGGTGGCTTGTTCCTCGAACGCGTCGGTGTCGACTCCCAGATCCGCAAGTTCGGTGACAGCGCGGCGGGTGATGCCCATGGCCATCGCGCCGTTGAGCCACAAGCCGGGGAGCTGGGTGCTCTGGAATTGTTCGTCGCTGACGACAGCACAGACGTCGATATCGGGAATTTCGAAAGCGTCGAACACGATTCGGACGGTGTTGCTCCCGCGCGCCGCGATCAGTGGAAGCTCCTCGATCGTCAGACCCGGGGCCTCGCCCACCGGTACGACGGAATGAACGATGGAATTGTCGAACTCGTCGCGCGCCGACACCAAGAGAACATCGACGATGCCCCAACCGGTGACGAAGGGGGCGATCCCGTCGAGGACGTAGCCGTCGTTCACCCGCTTCGCCCACAGGAGCGGTGGGCGGGGGATGGCGCCGGCATAGGCAACCCCACCGCGAATCATGCCGGAAACCAGACCGTCCCAGTATTGTTCGCGCAGAGGTGCATTGGGACTCGCCGCCAGGGCTCCGACGACGCCGTGATGCTGCATCCAGGTGAACGTCGTCGCGAGGCAACCGCCGCACAAGGTTTCGAGGACCTCGACCAGTTCTTCGCTGCTGGGGCCACCCTCACCGAGGGCGGCGATGCCGTAGAAGCCGTCGGCGGCGAGCGCGTCGAAATGGCTGCTGGGGATTTCTCCGTCGGCGTCGACGCTGTCGGCGACGGGAAACAGAACGGTATCGGCGATTTCGCGCGCAAGTTCCGGCCACATGGTCACGCTGTCAGGGTAAGCCGTGAGCGGGGGGTTGTGGTGTGGAACTACAGCCGCGCATCTAGAACGAGGGCGGCGAACTCACGATGAGGAACCTCGCGACCGCATCGGTGCGATTGAACCACCGGTGCGGGATGGTCGAGGTGTAGAGGAGGGTGTCGCCTACGTGAAGAACGTGATGCTCGCCCAGTCCCACCTCGACCTCGACAGATCCTTCGAGAACATGAATGAACTCTTCGCCGGCGTGCTCGGTGTGCTCACCTGCCTCGGAATGAGGTGCTGCCGTGATCTCGTTGGGTTCCATGGTCCGTGAGCCGGTGGAGCAGAATCGAATCACCGAATCGTGTGCCAGTTCGAAGGTTCGCCCCTCGCCGGCGCGGACGAGGCTGGACGGAGTTCGCTCACCCTGTGCCAAGAGTGCGTGCGCCGTGGTGCCGAGCGATTGCGCGAGGCGATGAAGGTTCATGACACTGGGTACTGCGTGGCCGTTTTCGGTCTGGCTCAGGAAGGGCTGGGACAAGCCCGACTTCACGGCAACCTCGCGCAACGTCAGTCCGGCTTCTTTTCGCGCCGTCCGCACGGCAGCCCCGATTGCGGTCGCTATCGCCTTCTGGTCGTCGTCCATGTGCCGAAGATAGCAGTGCTCTGGTGAAAGTTTTGATTACACAGACGAAACAAATTCGACCACGGTAAGAAATTATCGACGTGCTGAATAGTCCCGTACACGAAACACTTCCAGCTTCGGACGGAGATCGGCGCATGGCCATCCATCCTGTCGACCAGCGGCTCCCATTTGCCCGCCAGTCTGCTTTTGCTCTTCAGCACGTCCTCATCATGTACACCGGCTGCATCACGGTTCCGCTGGTTTTCGGTGCCGCCGTAGGGCTGGACCGCAGCACAGTCGCGATGCTGATCAGCGCGGACTTGCTCGTTGCAGGCATCATCACGATCATTCAGAGCCTGGGCGTCGGGAAGGTCGCCGGTGTCCGGCTGCCGATCGTCTGCGGGGCGACCTTCGCCGGGCTGACGCCGATGATTCTGATCGCCAAGGAGTACGGCCTGCAGGCGGTGTACGGGTCCATGCTGGTCGGTGGCGTAGTCGGCATTGCCTTGGCCGTGCCGTTCGCCAAGATCGTCCGATACTTCCCACCCCTGGTTACCGGCGTCGTCCTCACAGTGATCGGCATCTCGTTGATCGGTGTCGCAGGAGGACTGATCGTCGGAAACGACCCCACCTCCCCGTCGTTCGCCGACCCGAAGAATCTGGCGCTGGCTGCCGCAGTCGTTGTGGTCGCGGTGGCCTTCATCTGCCTCGGCCGCGGGATGTGGACGCAGCTCGGTGTACTGATGGCGCTTGTGATCGGCACCGTGATCGCCATCCCGATGGGCCTGATCGATCTGAGTGGCGTCGGCGGCTCGGCCTGGGTGGGCTTCCCGATGCCGTTCCACTTCGGCGCTCCGGAGTTTCCCGTCACCGCCGTGGTGGCGATGAGTATCGTCATGGCAGTCGTCTTCGCAGAGTCGACGGCGAGCATGCTGGCGGTCAGCGAGATCACCGGAAAGCCTTTGAAGAAAGCAGATCTCGCACGAGGGCTGGTGGCCGACGGGATGTCGGGAGTTCTGGGCGGAATCTTCAATGCCTTTGTCGACACCGTTTTCTCGCAGAATGTCGGCGCCGTTGCCACGACCCGGGTGTACAGCCGGTACGTGACCGCTACCAGCGGTGCCATTCTGATCGTCCTCGGCCTCATCCCGCGAATGGGTGAAGTGGTTGCAGCCCTGCCTGATCCGGTGGTCGGCGGTGTCGGAATCATCTTGTTCTCCACTGTCGCCGTGGTCGGAATCAACACGCTGCGCAAGGTCGATCTCAGCGACCCGATCAACACCACGATCGCCGCTGTATCGGTGGGGATCGGTATTCTTCCGGAATTTGCGGAGGGGATGTTCGAGCGATTCCCCTCCTCGGCTCAGATCCTCCTCGGTAGCGGCATCACCTTGGCTGCGGCCTCGGCCTTTTCGCTCAATCTGCTGTTCAATCACACCCGACTCGGTGAACTCGCGAGGCGATCGCGAGAGAGCCTCCATGCCACTGCAAAATCTGAACCCGCCACCAGCTCTGCAGGAGACGCCAGTGTCACAGTCCCAGTCTGATCCCTTCGAAGTGCCCGTCGTCGACATCTCGCCTTACGTGCTCGGTGGTGCCGACCAGGACAAGGCGCGAGTGGCTGCCGAAGTCGACCATGCTTGTCGGACTGTAGGTTTCATGCAGATTCGGGGCCACGGTGTTCCGGCCGCTGTTTCTTCCGGCCTCGCCGAAGCGATGGACGACTTCTTCGGGCTGCCGATGGAGACGAAGTCGGGCTACCGAATCGAGGGCGCGAATCGTGGGTACAGCCCGCCCAAGAGCGAGTCGCTGAGCCTGAGCCTCGGCGTCGAATCCGCGACCAGAATGAACGACTTTTTCGAGGCCTTCAACGTCGGAACCGAAGCCCGATCATTCACCGAACTCGAACTGTCGGAGGACGATTACGGAATCAACCTGTGGCCCGCAGTGTCTGGTTTCACGGAGCGGGTGGAGAATTACTACGCCCATGGCGAGCGGGTGGCACGCACACTGACCACCATTTTCGAAGACGCGCTCGGGCTGACCCCAGGATTCTTCGAGTCGATCACCGACCACTCCATCGACGTACTGCGGATGAACAACTACGCGTTACCCGAAGGGACGGTGACGTTGGACGGTGAGTTGAAGGGGATGGGCGAACATACCGATTTCGGGCTGGTCACCGTGCTGTGGGCGGATCAGGTCGAAGGTTTGCAAGTACTCGGGAGCGACCGACGCTGGCACGATGTCTGGCCGCACGACGGCGCGCTACTGGTCAACCTCGGGGATCTCACCGCGCGACTGACCAACGACAGGTGGATGTCCACGCTGCACCGAGTTGCGCCTCCGGTGGTGAACGGCACCATCAAGCGCCGGCGATCGGCGGCCTTCTTCCATGACGGAAACGTCGACGCGGTGATTGCGACCTTGCCGAGTTTTCAGGACGACTCCGGCTTGGAGTACGAACCCATTACCGTTCGCGATCACATCAAGGCCAAATTGGCCGGGTCGAGGCAGGGGAAGTCCAACGCCGCCGCAGGTCGTGAGGCGGCTCGGGTACTTTCGGCTGCAGAGCTCGAGGTCAAGCAGTGAGTGCACGGAACATCGTCCTGATCCACGGAGCATGGGCCGGCGGTTGGGTCTGGGATCGTGTGTGTGGCCCACTGAAATCGGCCGGCTTCAATCCTGTTGTGGTGGAGCTTCCCGGCTCGGGAAGTTGGAACTCAGACGACGTGATCGATCTCGATGTCGTTGCCGAACATGTTGTGGCAGTTGTCGAGTCCTTGGACGGGCAGTGCGCCCTCGTCGGTCACTCCGGCGGTGGCATCGTGGCCTCACAGGTGGCTGAGTTGCTGCCTTCGCGGGTAACGGGTCTTGTGTACGTCGCAGGGATGATGCTTCCATCGCAGACGGACTTCGGGATGCTCTGCGTCGAACTCGGTCTGGAAAGTCCGGTCGGGATCTCACGTTGGTTGGTCCCCACCGCCGACGGGGATGCGACGGTGGTACCGCCCGAAGCCGGTGCCGCTGTGTTCTTCCACGAAGCGCCGGAGGCTGATGCGATCTTCGCCGCGCGCATGCTCGTTCCACAACTGGAGTCAGCCCGCCTGATGGCACCTGTCTGGACGGAAGAGCGATTCGGAACCGTGCCGAGGTTGTATGTCGAATGCACGCTGGATCGAACCGTGCCGATCGAGGCTCAACGCGCCATGCAGAGACTTGTCCCCGGTGCCCAGGTGGTCAGCCTGGGCACCGACCATGCACCGCAGTTGTCGGCGCTCCCGGAGTTGATCGACGCGATCACCGATTTCGCCCGGCAGGTGTTCAGCCGAACTCGACCCCTTGAGCCAGCGGAAGCTGGTCCGAGTAATTGACGGTATTGGTGGCTCGGCGCATGTATGCCTTCCACGAATCCGAACCCGACTCGCGTCCGCCGCCAGTCTCCTTCTCCCCGCCGAATGCGCCGCCGATCTCCGCACCGGACGTTCCGATGTTCACGTTCGCGATGCCGCAATCGGAGCCGTCGGCGGCGAGGAAGCGCTCTGCTTCTCGCTGGTCGAGTGTAAAGATCGAGGACGAAAGTCCTTGAGGTACGCCGTTGTGCAGCGCAATGGCGTCGTCGAAATCGGTGTAGGTCAAGACATAGAGGATGGGTGCAAAAGTCTCCGCTCGTACCACCTCGGTCTGTGCTGGCATACGAACGAGAGCGGGCGTCACGTAGAACCCGGAATCGCCGACGCGGTCCCCGCCACACACCACAGTTCCGCCATCCGCGCGTGCGGCCGAGAGCGATTTCTGCATCGTCTCGAACGCGGCTTCGTTGATCAGCGGCCCGACCAGAACACCGGAATCGAAGGGACTACCGACCTGGAGTTGCGCGTACGCGGACGCAACGCGGTCGACGACGTTGTCGGCGATCGACTCGTGAACGATGAGCCGGCGCAGTGAGGTGCAGCGCTGCCCGGCAGTTCCAGCGGCGGAGAAGACAATTCCGCGCACGGCAAGCTCGAGATCCGCCGACGGCGTGACGACTGCGGCGTTGTTTCCACCCAGCTCCAGGAGACTTCGTCCGAAGCGCTCGGCGACCCGCGGAGCCACGGCGCGGCCCATCCTCACGGAACCGGTGGCGCTGACCAAGGCCACGAGTGGGTTGTCCACGAGAGCCTCACCGACGTCACGTCCGCCGACGACCAACTGGTGAACGTCGATCGGTGCTTGACAATCCGCGAGCGCACGTCGCAGGAGCGCGTCACATGCCAGCGCGGTCAACGGAGTGGTTTCCGAAGGCTTCCAGACGACGGCGTCGCCGCACACGAGAGCAATGGCGGTATTCCACGACCACACCGCGACGGGAAAGTTGAACGCGGAGATGACTCCGACAACGCCGAGAGGGTGCCACGTTTCCGTCAACCGGTGTCCGGGACGCTCGGACGGCATGGTGCGTCCGTAGAGCTGCCGGGAGAGACCGACGGCGAACTCGCAGATGTCGATCATCTCCTGTACCTCGCCGAGAGCCTCCGAGGTGACCTTCCCGGCCTCCAACGTCACGATTTCCGCGAGGTCATCCTTGTGCTCGGTCAGTAGGCTGCCCAGCCGGCGTACGACCGCGCCGCGCGCCGGAGCGGGGACGGTGCGCCAGGTGAGGAACGCGCGATGCGCCGCGTCGACGGCGTCGTCGACTTCTCTACCGGAGTGCTGCCGAACGGTACGCAGTTGCGTACCGGTGATGGGGGTTCGTGCGCTCAGGTCGCCGGCGGGCCACTCGACACCGCACGCGGCAAGGGCGCTTTCGGCGCGATCGGCGAGGCTCGAAGAATCAGGCAGGTTCACTGGGGAGTCCTCTGTTGTTGTGGGCGGGAGGCAGCACGGCACGTGACGCCTCTTGTTGTGCGCGGTACAGCTCGAACGGATCTTCGATGGTGCGGTCGATGGCGCCCTCCAATCGATCCTGCCCGTATTCGGCGCCGGGCGCATCGGAAACGAATCCGGTCACGGAATCGAGATTGGATGCGAAGATCCCGGCCGCGGAGGCAGGTAGGAAGTCCTCGTAGACGATCGGGTCGCGGACGACAACAGTTCCTTCGTTTCGGTACGTGAAGTACGCCAACCCCGCGGCATCGAGTTCGCTTTCGGAGTGCGGAAATTCGCTGTCCCAATCGGCGTCCTCGGGCGTGGCGATCAGTCGGTCGTAGATCACTCGCCCGCTGCGGGTCAACGCGATTCCGCGTGCCTCCACCTCGCCGAATCTGACGCGGACGGGCTCAGTGGTGACCGATCCGTCGTGCTGACGGAAGAGTCTGTCTTCGGCCAATGCACGAAACGACGTCTGCCGCAGAAGTAGTGGTGGTCCGCTCCATCTCGGCGGGCCTTGGATGCGGTCGATCATGGTGATACCGCGCTCGGTCATGCGGCGGTACAACTCGTCGATGTCGAGCACTCGCGGGGTGAGGTGATTGACGTGGGTCGAGCCCTGCCCCGCAATGTCTGCAGCGACAGGCGAGATTGCGGCGAGTTCGCGGTACCAGCCCGCGTCGATGGGATCGGTGCCGAGCCGAAACGCCGAGGTCGCTGCATCGACGAACTGTGTCGCCTCGGGCTCCGTCAGGCCGCCCTCGCGACTCGATTGACGTGCCCACTGCAGAAGTTCGGGAGAGAACAGGGTCCGGCGACGCAGAAACCCGGTGATCCGACGCTCGAGGTCGGTGTCGAAGAACCTGGAATCGGAACTGGTCAGCACCGAGGTGAAAACGCGGAACGGGTTCCGGGCGAGTTCGGCGGGATCGGTGGGGCGAAATGCCGTCGAGACAACGGGAATGGGGGAGTCGGTGAGCCGGAGGTCGTAATAGCCGACCGGAAACATACCGAATCCGCCGAAGACGGTGGCTACGTCACGTAGTTCGTCGAGAGTCCCCAGTCTGATGGCGCCGTGACGCTCGGCGCTGACTCTCGCCAGGCTGCCCAGGCGCTCCGCAGAATCCGGATGTTCGGCGGCAAAATCACGGTTCACCTGCATCGTTACATCTACCAAGGTGTTGTAAGCGGGGACCTCGTCGCCATACATCTTGGCGAGGGCCGCTGCGAACCGTGCACGTAGCTCCCAGGTTTCAACCATACGAATGTCCGATTGCGTTAGCCTGCGCAGGTGCGAGAAACAGAAACCAGTGACGTTGCCGGTGTTCCGGTCGACGAAACCGATCGACTCTTGATGCGTGAATTGGTCTTGGACGGCCGTGCCACTCTCGCGAGTCTTGCTGAAAAGGCTGGACTCTCGATCTCCGCAGTCCAGTCGCGAGTGCGTCGTTTGGAATCTCGCAAGGTGATCCGTGGGTACTCCGCGAAGATCGATCCGGAGGCACTCGGTCACAATCTGTCCGCATTTGTCGCCATCACTCCTCTCGATCCCTCGCAGCCCGACGATGCGCCTGCCCGCTTGCGTCATCTGCCGGCGGTCGTCTCGTGTCACTCGGTAGCCGGGAGCGAAAGCTACGTCCTCCTGGTCCGGGTGGCGTCACCTCGGGCGTTGGAGCGATTGCTGCAGGAGATCCGTACGGCAGCCAACGTCAACACACGAAGCACCATCATCCTACAAACTTTTTACGACGAATGACGCTTGTTCAATAACTTTTACGGTCCTCTATCGACACTCCCGGAAAATTGACATAGCCTTCGCGTATGAGTACTGCGATGCGAGACTTCGGTGACAGTGCGCTCTTTCCGGTCTACGACGTGTTGAAGGCCAGCATCCTCGTCGACGGATTCGATCTGATTCTCGACGTCGAAGGGTCGCGGGGTTCCTATCTCCGTGACCTGCGAGACGGAACCGAGTATCTGGACATGTTCGGTTTCTTCGGCTCTTCGGCCCTGGGTATGAATCACCCTGCGATCACAGGCGACGAGGAGTTTCAACAGGAGTTGGCTGTCGTGGCCTCCAACAAGCCGAGTAACTCCGACATCTACACCGAACCCATGGCGCGCTTCGTTGCGGCTTTCGCTCGGGTACTGGGGGATTCGGCACTCCCACACTTGTTCTTCGTCGACGGCGGAGCCCTGGCGGTGGAAAATGCACTCAAGGTTGCCTTCGACTGGAAGAGTCGGTGGAACGAAAGCCGTGGGTTGTCAGCAGATCTGGGGACAAAGGTCCTGCACCTGACCGAGGCTTTTCACGGCCGCAGTGGCTACACGATGTCGCTCACCAACACCGAACCGGGCAAGGTCGCGCGATTCCCCAAGTTCGACTGGCCACGTATCGACTCGCCGTACCTGGCAGACGGCCGCGATGTCGAAGCTGCGGAGAGGCAAGCTCTCGATCAAGCGCGCCGAGCTTTCGCCGACAACCCCGACGACATTGCCTGTTTCATCGCCGAGCCGATCCAGGGCGAGGGCGGCGACCATCACCTCAGGCCGGAATTTCTGCAGGCGATGCAGGAGTTGTGCCACGAAAACGACGCCCTCTTCATTCTCGACGAAGTACAGACCGGTTGCGGAATCACCGGAACTGCCTGGGCCTACCAACAATTGGGTCTGAGTCCGGATGTGGTGGCGTTCGGCAAGAAAACGCAGGTGTGCGGAATCATGGCCGGCGGGCGCGTGGATGAAGTGCATGACAACGTGTTTCACGTCAGTTCTCGGATCAATTCGACGTGGGGTGGCAACCTCACCGACATGGTTCGTGCCCGGCGGATACTCGAAGTCGTCGAGCAGGACCGACTGATCGACCGCGTGCGATTCACGGGTGCGCATCTCCTTGCCCGGTTGACCGAAGTCTGCGGGCGGCACGCGGCGGCAACCGAGCCGCGCGGTCGTGGCCTCATGTGCGCGATCACTCTGGAAGACAGTGACCTTCGCGATCGCGTCGTACAGCGACTGCGTGAAGACGAGCACGTGATGATACTGCCTACCGGGAAGAGGGGAATCAGATTCCGGCCCGCGCTGACGGTGACCACCAGTGAGCTGGACGACGCGGTCGACGCGGTCGAGCGCGTGCTCGCACGCGAGACCTAGGGCCTCTGTAGCTGTTCCCACACTCGATCCGGTGTCATCGGTGTGGAGTACATACGCACTCCACACGCGTTGGCAATCGCGTTTGCCAACGCCGGTGCTACAGGATTGAAGGGGGCCTCACTCATCGATTTCGCGCCGAAAGGCCCGAGCTTGTCGTACGTGTCGGCAAACAGTACTTCGGTGATCGGCAGATCCCCGATCTGGGGAACGTGATAATTGCGCAACTGCGGATTGATCACCCGACCTTCTTCGATGACGATCTCCTCCGACAGCGCAGCGCCGAGCGCTTGTCCCACACCGCCTTCCACCTGCCCGCGCAGTTGTGCCGGGTTCATGACGGTGCCGGCATCGGCGGCCTGAACCGACTGCAGGATCTTCACCCGGCCGGTGTTCGTGTCGACGGCAACGCGAAAACCGTGAACGTTGAACGAGACCGAGCGCGGTGTCCCGTCGTGGCGACCGTCAGCGGCGAGCGGGCCACCTTCGAGTAGCGTCGCGAAATCGAGGCAACCGTGGGACGTTTCGACACCGTCCGGCGAAAGGTCGTCGATCTGCGCGCCGCGACCGCTCGATCGCACCGCACGGGTCAGTATCCGCTCGCGAAGGCGCTCGCAGGCGATCAGGAGCGCCTTTCCGGCGACCACCGTTCCCGTCGACCCGAACGCTCCGGTGTCGTATCCGCCGGCATCGGTGTCGGATTGAACAATCGTGATGCGATCGACTGTCGTCCGCAATTCGGTGGCCGCGATCTGTTGGTGAATCGTAGTGGTTCCGTTGCCGAACTCAGCGGTGCCGATGTTCACGACGTACCGACCGTCGGCCTCGAGTGCGACGGTGGTGTCGGAGAAGTGACCACGCGGCGGGATCGTCGCGATCATGGCAATTGCCATGCCCCGACCGATCTGCCAACGCGACCCAGCCGGTGCAGCCTCTCCGCGCCCGCTCGACAGTGCACTGTCGACGAGGTCGATGCACTGGTCCAGTCCGTAGCTGCCGAATTCGAGATCACCGTCTTCGACGTGCCAGTCGACAAAATCGTCTCCGGGAACGACGACGTTGCGCCGCCGAAACTCGAAGGGGTCCATGCCGAGACGATCCGCGAGCTGATCCATGGCCGACTCGACGGCGAAGATGATCTGGCCGAGCCCGTAACCACGAAAGGCCCCGGAGGGAACGTTGTTCGTGTAGACCGCTTCGGCGTCTACGCGTTTGGTCGCAGCGCGATAGACCGCCATGGATTCGGCGCACCCATGGAACATGACTCCGATCGAATGGTTCCCGTACGCCCCCGCGTCGGAAAGGACGTCGATAGCGAGCGCAGTGAGAGTTCCGTCGGCGTCGGCGCCCGCACGCACCGATACTCGCATCGGATGCCGTGACGGTGCGATGGTGAACTGATCGCTTCGGCTGAACTCGTAGGCTACGGGCTTGCCGGTCTTCAAGACGGCCAGTGCGACCAGATCCTCGGTGAGTAGTTCCTGCTTCCCGCCGAAACCCCCGCCTACCCGTTTTGCGAACACCCGGATTCGGCTGCGATCGAGATCGAAGATGTGGGCCAATTCGTCCCGAACCAGAAACGGCACCTGTGTGCTGCTTCTGATGACGAGACGGCCCTCCTCGTCGAGCCACCCCACTGCGCCGTGAGTTTCCAAGGCCACGTGCTGGACTCGCGCAGTTTTCCACTTACCTTCGACGACTGCAGTCGCATCCGCGAGCGCACGGTCCAGATCGCCGACGCCATCGTGAAGCGCGGCAACCACGTTGCGGGGGGCCTCGGCGATCCGCGAGCTCTCGTCCTTGTCGCCGTGCAGGAGTGGAGCGCCGGGGGAACGCGCCAGATCTGGTTCGAATACCGCGTCGCGTACCTCGTAGTCGAC
Organism: Rhodococcus sp. T9N; assembly: GCF_024436645.1. Classification (NCBI taxonomy): domain Bacteria; kingdom Bacillati; phylum Actinomycetota; class Actinomycetes; order Mycobacteriales; family Nocardiaceae; genus Rhodococcus; species Rhodococcus sp. T9N. The sequence continues at coordinate 51,492 of NZ_JAMSKS010000010.1, forward strand.
TTCGATCAGCGAGAGTGCACGTTCCGCCTGCGTCGGGGTTTCGGCGATGACCGCGGCTACGCGCTGGCCGCGGAAACGGAGGGTGCTGTCGAACACGCGCGTGTCGTCCGGATCGTCGTTGCGGTCCTCGTGCCGGGCGGTCGAGAACAGCACGTCCGGACTGTCATGAAAAGTGAGGACCGCGGCGACGCCCGGCGCCGCTTCGGCTGCTGCCGTGTCTATCCGCGTTATGTGTGCGTGTGCGTGCGGACTGCCGAGTACTGCGACGTGAAGCAGGTCGACCGGCTTCTCACCCGGGGAGAAGTCCATGGTGTACTGCTCGGTTCCCGCGACGATGCGCGCGGACGCCGGTGCTGCGATCGAACGCCCTTGTGCCCCGCCTATTTTGGCAGTCTCCGTATTGGATGTACCGGCGAGAGCGTCACGAATGGACCGATAACCGGTGCAGCGGCACAGGTTACCTTTCATCGAGCACGCGAGATCGGATTTTTGCTCGACCGACAACGCTGATGCGGTGACTACCATTCCCGCTGTACAGAAACCACATTGGAATCCGCCCGCGTCCACGAATGCCTGTTGAATGGGGTGAAGTTTCTCCGGTGTTCCGAGACCGGAGGCGGTGACGACGTCGCGGCCGTCGATGCGATGGGCGGGAAATATGCACGAATGGGTGGGGTGTCCGTCGACCAGCACCGAGCAGGCGCCGCAGTCTCCGGCATCGCACCCCTTCTTGACGGAGTTCGCTCCGTGCTCGCGGAGGAAGGTTCGCAGGCACTGTCCTGGGCGGGGCTGGTCGTCGCGCGGAACTCCGTCCACCGAGTACTTCATTCCAGTTCACCTCGGATTTCTTCGGCAAGAAGCTCGGTCATCGCCTTCCGCCACGGCGCAGTTCCATGGACATCGGTGAAGTAGGCGTCTTCCGGAATCCTGCTGCGCAACGCATCCGCAAGTGCTGTGGCGTCGGGGAGTTCGTCGAATTTGAGAGCGTACGGACGGCGGGTCGCGGCGGTGATCGCCAGCGTGAAACCGTCGGCGCCGCAGCGTCCGGCCACGGCTACGGCCGATCGCCCGAGTGACGTCTGAGCCAGCTTTCGCATCGCGGTACGTGCAGTCAATGCATGCACGGGAATCCGGATACTGCGGATGATATCGCCGGACCTGAGTACGTTTCGAGAATCGTCGATAACGAAATCGACTACGGGGAAGGAGTATTCGGTACCGTCCGGACGCCAGATCGTCAGTTCGGCATCGAGAGCGGTACACAGAGTCGTCATCGCTCCGGCCGGGAAGGAGAGCGCGATGTTGCCGCCGACTGTCGCGTATCGCAACACCTTCCACGATGCGAGTAGTGCGTCAGCGCAGTGTTGGAACAGCGCTGCGGCGCGCCAGGATGCGGGAAGTTCGGCGCGGCACAGTTCCTCGATGGTGCAGGTGGCCGCGATCTCGAGACCGAGATCGCCGACCGCCACAGCTTCCCAGTCGAAGCCCGCAAGGTCGACAAGGGTGGTCAGGTGCGGCTGCGGTTCCGAGTACAGCCAGGTGCCGCCACCGATGAACCCGATGCCGGGTGAGGCACAGGGGAGTTCGGCGCGGGTCCGCGGCACCAGAACTTCGTCGACGCTGTGCAGGTCCATCGCGACCTCAAGCCTTTCCGAGTAGATCGCGGTGTGCGCGTGCGACATCCGAGGCCACGACGTCCTCGTCGACGGTGGTGACTCGTCCGTCGGCAACTACGATTCGTCCGTTGACGAGCAGTAACTTCAGCGGGGGAGTCGAGCCGAGTACGAGCGCCGCCACCGGATCGGTGATGCCGGCATGCGCGACGGTGTCGAGTTTCCACACCGCCAGGTCGGCAAGTTTTCCGACCTCGATCGATCCGATTTCGCCCTCGCGGCCCAGAACTCGTGCGCCGCCGATCGTTCCCAATTCCAAGGCTTTTCGTACCGTCATCGTCTGCGGTCCGCCCTTCGCGCGAGCAAACAGAAGTGCATGACGAGACTCCTCGATCAGGCTGCAAGCTTCATTGCTCGCCGCGCCGTCTACGCCGAGCCCCACGGTGACCCCGCCGTTCACCAAATCGGCGGCACGGGCGATACCGGCTCCCAGGCGCGCGTTGGAGGTCGGGCAGTGCGCCGCCGCAGTTCCGGTTCGCGCCATCGTCTCGATACCGGCGTCGTCGAGATGGACTGCGTGGGCGTACCAGACGTCCGGGCCCACCCAGCCGACTCGTTCCATGTATTCGACCGGCGTGCAACCGAAATGCTCGCGGCAGAATCTCTCCTCGTCCAGTGTCTCGGCCAGATGCGTGTGCATACGCACGCCGTTTTCGCGGGCCAGCGTCGCGGACTCGCGGAGCAATGCCTCCGTCACCGAGAAGGGTGAGCAGGGAGCTACCGCGATCTGCAGCATCGATCCGGGATTCGGGTCGTGCCAACGGTCGATCACCGACTGCGTGCCGGTCAGGATGTCATCGAGTTTTTCCACGACGTGATCCGGTGGCAGGCCGCCGGAACTCTGGCCGAGATCCATCGACCCACGACACGGGTGGAATCGAAGGCCGACCTGCGCAGCAGCGGTGATCTCGGCCTCGAAAACGTCGCCGGCGTCGCGGGGAACGACGTAGTGGTGGTCGGTGGTGGTCGTACATCCGGTTTTCGCCAACCACGTGAGGCCGCCGGTGGCCGCCACGTGGACGGCGTCGGCGTCGATACCTGCCCAGACGGGGTACAGGGTGGTCAGCCACTCGAAAAGCATCGAGTCCGCGGCCAGGCCTCGGGTGATCCATTGGTAGAGATGATGATGTGTGTTGACCAGACCCGGCGTGATCAGGCAACCACTCCCGTCGATCACTTGCGCACCCGGGTATTCGGGTGGCGTTCCGGCGCCGACGTCGACGATCTTGTTGCCCGAGATCACCACATAGCCGTCGGAGTACTCGGAGCGGTCGCCGTCCATCGTGACCACATGAGCGCCCGCCACGACGAGTGTTGCCCCGAGAGCTGATTCGGTCACGACAACCAACCGGCGTAGGTGGTCCACGACGGTCCCGCGTCTGGTGCGTCGGATCGGCTGACCGCAGCTTGGATCAGGCCGTACGGACGATCCGCAGCGTGGAACACCTCGTTGTCGTTCTCCACTCCGAAGCGGCCGAGTGCATATTCGAAATGATGCTTGTTGGGTGCGGACAGTCGAACCTCCGCGATGATCGGGAATTCCTCGAGGATTGCCTTGCCGATGTGGAAGAGCGTCTGCTGCAGGGCAAGTGAATGTACCTGTGCGAACTGCTTGACGATCTGTGCCTTGATTCCCGCGTAGACCGATTCCCAGTCGACGTCGGTGGTGACGAATCGCCACTGGGCGACCAACGTCGTCGCCATGACGCGGTCGTCGGTCGGCTCGAGAACGGTGTACGGATCTTCGAGAAAACCCGAGAACTCACTACCGGTCGATTTGAGGATCACGAGGTCCTTCAGACCGCCGATCACCCATGTCCCGGTATCGGCGATGGTGATCGACGCCGTCCGAACTTCCTGACCCTTCCGAATCCAGGTGTAGTCGTGCTCGCTGCCGTCGACAATCGCACGCTCCCAGGCGTATTCCTCGATCTCGATCCGCGCGCCACTGACCGGTTCGATGTCGTCGACGAAATGACGGGCGAGTTCGAGTCCGTACGTCTCGATCGAGATCAGACCCTTTTCCTTGGCGTAGGAGTAGGCCGTTTGTTTCTGCGTGTCGGTCGGCAGAACCTTCGATTGATCACCGGTGAGGTACGCGTCGGCGAAATCTCCACGCAGGCAGGTGGAGACGTTGATGTCGTGAATTTCGTGACGGGGGGTGTCTCGATAGATTCGGACTACTCGATTTTCCGCTTTGCCGTACTGGTGACCCGATAGTTCGATCGATCCGCTCAACCGTTCGGTGTTCGTACTGCCGGTTGTGATGTTGCCGGTCGTGATGTTTTCGGTAGTCACGTGTTCAGCTCCCGCGATAGGTGGAATAAGCAAAGGGCGACAGCAACAGTGGGACGTGATAGCCCCGTGCCGTGTCGTCCACCCGGAAGGTCACTGTCACTTCCGGGTAGAAGTTTTCTTGTCCGTTGGTCTCGAAATACGTTCCGGTGTCGAAAGTCAGGGTGTAGTGACCGGCGGTCAGGCCGCTGGGAGCAAGTTCGGGGATGCGGCCGTCGGAGTCGGTCTCCGCAGTGGTGACGGAGGCGCCGTCTCGATCACGAAGTTCGACGCGAATCCCCGCCGCGGGGTTGCCCGTCGTCGCGTCGAGAACGTGCGTGCTGAGGGTCTTGCTCATGCTGTGCCTCCGGCGAGTGCATCGATCAGACGGGCGAGTCTGATCCGATTGATGGCGGCCAATTCGGTTCGAAGCACGGAACGCTCGGTCGCCGGGTCGTTTCGGAGACGACCTCGAAGGATGTCGAGGAGCTCCGTTCCAGATTTCCCCGACGCGCAGACCAGGTAAACATGGCCGAATGTCTCTTCGTACTCGGCGTTCTTCCGTCGAAGTTCCGCGAGTACGTCTTCTGTCGCCGACGAGACTCCCGACTGTTCACGGGTAGAGGACGCGCTCTCGCTTCGCTCACCGATTCGTGGGTGGCCGGAGAGAGCGTCGTCGATCTCGGACTCGGGAAGCTCGGCCAGCACCGCATCTGCTTTGTCGAACAGAGCTTCCAGATCGGCGAACGGGCGAGACGAGGCGATTTCCTGTGCCCACACGGCGGAATGGCAACACTCGAGCAGCGCCGCGACTGCCTGGTGGTCACCGAGCGCATCGAAGGCTCCGAGACCACTGGAATTCGTTGTAGGCATGTCCACAGGATTACTTGAGCATGTTACGGATCTGTAGCGCAGCAATTACGGGAGATGATGTGTCTCGATCTTATTTCTCCGGCTGCTCTTCCCCGATCACGGTTTCTCGGCGACCGATACATTCTCAGGTATGACCGATACTCCGAAGCTGTCTTCCGTCGTACCGTCCCTGGCGAACCTCCGAGACATCGGTGGCCCCGAATCGAGCTTCGGTGGCACCGTCCGCACCGGGAGCGTGTTTCGTTCCACCGATCTGGCATCGCTCAGTGCGGACGGCGCACAGACCCTCGCCGATCTGGGCATCGTCACGATCTACGATCTGCGCACCGAATCCGAACGCGAGACGGCACCGGATCTGACGCCGGACGGTATCCGAGAAATCGGCCTGGACGTATTGGCGGACAAGCAGTATCGCGCCATTCCGGCTCAGATGCAGCAGATGATCGCCGACCCGGCGTTTGCTGCCGAAGCGTTGGGCAGCGGCCAGGCGCTCGAGTACTTTCAGGGAAGTTACCGCGATTTCGTGACCTTGCCGAGTGCGGTCGCGTCGTACCGGCAACTGTTCGTCGACTTGGCGCAGCCGCCCAGCTCGCCGGCACTCATTCACTGCACCACGGGCAAGGATCGCACGGGTTGGGCAGCGGCCGCGTTACTGCTGTTCCTGGGTGCCTCCGAGGACGCGGTCTTCGCGGACTACCTCGAAACCAACAAGATTTTGTTGCCGATGTTCGCGCCGCTCCTCGAGCGATTCGAGGCCAAGGGGATCGACCCGACCCTGCTCGAGGGTGTCCTCGGTGTCAGGCGCGAGTACCTGGAGGCGTCGATGGCAGAGCTCGCGCAGGTACACGGATCCATCGAGGCCTACTTCACCGACGGCTTGAAGATCGACGCGTCGACCCAGGACCAATTGCGAAGCAACCTGCTCAGCTGATCAGGACCTGCTCGGCTCGTCTCGGCGGGAAGTTCGTCGCCTCGTCACGAGGCTGACGATACCGATCCCGATGGCGATGCCGAGCAGGTCGGCGCTGCCGTCCCAGATCGAACCGGAACGCGAAATGGGCAGCGCTGCTTGAAGAACCTCGGACGTCGCGGCAAAGATCAACAACCACACAGCCGTGAGCCACACCGGGATCCGCGCGTGCAACGAGGTGATCGCCAATACCGCGAACATCAGCGTGTGAGTGATCTTGTCGGTGTTCTCCGGGCTCGAGGGCACGGTGGAACCCGGGGAGAAGAGCATGATCAGGGCAATGACCACGGCGATCGCCAACGGCCAGTATCGGTTGTTCTTCAATTCGTCTGCCCCTCGACGACGACGAGTCCGAGTGCACCTTCGGCGAATCTGGTGACGGCGTCGGCGGCCGTCGTGAGCGCCTCGGTGTGCCCGTCGCGGGCCCAGCCGGTGAGCAGGGCGGTGGAGTCGAGAGGCGTCAGAACGACCTCGGCGAGAAGCTCACCGGTGTTGGGTTGGCACACTGCCCAGGAGTAGACGCTGTTTTCGTGCCACTGAGCGCTTCGCTGACTCACGTAATCGGGGTCGGTGATACCACCATCGGCAAGGGCGGGGCGGTCGTCCACACGCTCGTCTGCGCGTAGTGCGCGTAGATACCAGCCGCCTGCGTTGATCTCGATCGGCTCCATCAGTCGGAGTCCCGCTCGCGGCGGCGCTTGGCTTTGCGTTCCCGGTCGGTACCGAACAGCAGTGCACCGGCCAGGGGAATCGCGAGGAACCACAACCAGGTGCCGGTGACGAAGAACAGGATCACCGCGAGAATCGGGACGACGGCCATGACGCGACCGGACCAGTCGGGGTTGAAGCCTCGCTCCGCCGGCGCGTCGGGAGGCGTCACCATCGACAGTGGAGCGGTGCCGGGGGCTTGGTAGTTGCCCGGAAGATCGGCGAACACCGGAACGAGTTCACTGCGAGTTGTTGCGGCACTGACGATTCCGCTTCTCTCGTCGAACTCGGTGACGGTGAGGCGGCCTGCGGCGAAGTGCTCGCTCAGGAGATCGAGTGCCTGCTCGCGTTCTGCAGTGCCGATGCGAATGTCGGGGACGTCAGCCATCGTTACAGCCTACTCAAACGACTGTGCGCCTTTCCGGTAGTGGGGACTACCGGAAAGGCGCACGGGGCCGGAGGCCCTACTTCAGTTCTGCGAGAACCGTTCCCTGCGTGATTGCTGCACCCGGCTCGACGGACAGTCCGGTGACGACACCGGCCTTGTGCGCGTTGACGGGGTTTTCCATCTTCATGGCTTCGAGAACGGCGATCAGATCGCCTTCTGCGACTTCCTGGCCTTCGGTCACTGCAACCTTGACGACGGTGCCCTGCATCGGAGCCGTGACAGCGTCACCCGATGCTGCACCTCCGCCGGCGCCGCCGCGCTTGCGCGCCTTCGGCTTCTTGCGGATCGCACCGGAGGCAGCGCCGCCGCCGTTGCCGAGCGAGAACTGGCCCGGGAGGGAAACCTCGACGCGACGTCCACCGACCTCGACGACGACGTTCTGACGCGGCAGAGCCTCGTCCTCGTCGTCTACGGGAGCACCGGCGCCTGCGTACGGCTCGATGGGGTTGACCCAGTCGGTTTCGATCCACTTGGTGTAGATGTCGAACTTCTCGCCGTCACCGATGAACGCCGGGTTCTCGACGATGTGGCGGTGGAACGGGAGAACGGTCGCGAGGCCGTCGATCTCGAACTCGGCCAGAGCGCGCGATGCCCGCTGGAGGGCTTCTTCGCGGGTGGCGCCGGTGACGATGAGCTTGGCGAGCATGGAGTCGAATTGTCCGCCGATGACGTCGCCGGCAACGACACCGGAATCGACGCGAACGCCGGGGCCCGTGGGCTCACGGTAGACGGAGACCGGGCCGGGGGCAGGCATGAAGCCGCGGCCGGCGTCTTCGCCGTTGATGCGGAACTCGAAGGAGTGTCCACGCGGGGTGGGATCTTCCTTGATGGAGAGTTCTTCGCCGTTGGCGATGAGGAACTGCTGACGCACGAGGTCGATGCCCGCGGTCTCTTCCGTGACGGGGTGCTCGACCTGCAGGCGGGTGTTGACCTCGAGGAAGGAGATGGTGTCGCCCTGAACCAGGTACTCGACCGTTCCGGCGCCGTAGTAGCCGGCTTCCTTGCAGATGGCCTTGGCGGATGCGTGGATGCGTGCGCGCTGGTCGTCCGTCAGGAAGGGAGCGGGAGCCTCTTCGACGAGCTTCTGGAAGCGACGCTGCAGCGAGCAGTCGCGGGTACCGGCGACGACGACGTTGCCGTGCTGGTCGGCGATGACCTGAGCCTCGACGTGGCGGGCCTTGTCCAGGTACTGCTCGACGAAGCACTCGCCGCGACCGAAGGCTGCGATGGCCTCACGGGTGGCCGACTCGAACAGCTCGGGGATTTCCTCGATGGTCTGGGCGACCTTCATGCCGCGTCCACCGCCACCGAAGGCAGCCTTGATCGCAACCGGGACGCCGTATTCCTTGGCGAATGCGACGACCTCGTCGGCGCCCTTGACGGGATCCTTGGTGCCTGCTGCCATCGGCGCCTTCGCGCGTTCTGCGATATGGCGTGCCGTGACCTTGTCGCCGAGGTCGCGGATGGACTGCGGTGACGGACCGATCCAGATGAGGTTCGCGTCGATGACGGCCTGGGCGAAGTCGGCGTTCTCGGAGAGGAAACCGTAGCCGGGGTGGATGGCGTCGGCGCCGGACTTCTTGGCTGCGTCGAGGATCTTGTCGAACACGAGGTAGGACTCGGCGGACGTCTGTCCACCGAGGGCAAATGCCTCGTCTGCGAGCTTCACGAACTGCGCGTCTGCATCGGGCTCGGCGTAAACGGCAACGCTGCCGTAGCCGGCATCCTTGGCCGCCCGGATGACCCGTACCGCGATTTCACCGCGGTTCGCGACAAGCACCTTCGTAATGTGCGCGCTGGCATGACTGGGCACTGAGCCTCCTGTGGTTCGCATAGTCTGTCTCCGCGGTGTATTCCTCTGGGATTTCACCATCGGGGGATTGGCATCACTTCGGAGTGTATGCATCGCTTCGGCGCTGGTTGTAACCGGATCGCTAAAGCCCACTCCGGCTTAGGAAACGGTTTCGAAAACTACCGATGAGTAGCTGTCGGAGGTGGCGGCGTCCGGTTCGGTGACGATTTCTTCGATGGTCCGGCGCAGTGCGGCCACGTAGGCGTGAACCGCGGCGTTCGCCGTCTCGTTGCCTGGGTACCTGACCGCGAGGTTGAGTCCCTGGGGTGTGCGGTTGATCCAGATGTAGACGTCGTGCGTATATGCCTTGCTTCGAAGTGCTCTGGCGTTCCATTCGGGCCATTGTGCGGCTTCGGGCACGAAGCGAACGTCCATGTAGGACACGACGAATCGCGGTCGGATCGGGGTTTCGAGGTGCTCACCGATCCGATCGAACGGGACAGCTGCGGCAGGCTTGACCGAAGCGATGGATTCGGCGGCGCGTGTCGCGAGGTCGCCGAACGAACAGTCCGATCCAACGGCGAACTCGACCGGGCACAGTCCGACGAACCAGCCGAGCGCGCCCGCCCACTCCTGAGCGCTGCGGGTGTGAACTGGCGTCACGACCTCGAATCGATCGGATCCCGCGACTTCGCGACCTACAGCGGCAAGTCCGCCGAGAAGTCCGGCGAAGTACCCCACGCCGGTGGCTGCACACGTCGAACTGAAGGCCTTGGACTGGTCGGCGTCGAGCAGCCAGGTCGACAGGCCGTTCTGAGAATCGGTTCCACGGTCACCGATCGGTAGCGGGAACTGGGGTAGACCGTCCGTGCCGAGAGCCTTTCGCCAGATCTCGACCGCAGCCTTCTCGGCTTCCATGTCGGCCATCTGCTCGCGTTCGACGGCACCGAAATCGACGTAGCTGCCCACCGGAAACAGATTTGCAGCACTACCGGTCGAGGCCTCGCGGTACAGAGCTGCGATCTCGTGAGCGACCAGCACGATCGAGAACCCGTCGATGATCGAGTGGTCCGCCGCGAAGAACACGGTGAACGGACCGTCGCCACCGCGGGGCGTCAACGTCGCGAAGACGTACGACGGCCAACTGTGCGGGGACGCGTAATCGTCGAACAGGCGGTGAAGGTGGTCGAAGTTGTCCTGGCTGGACGCGTCGTAGCCGTGGCTGACGACCCCGATGTCGATTCCGCCGAGCGGGACCGTGTGCCGGGTGATCTCGCCGCTCGAGGGTTCGAGGACGGTATGCGAGCGCAGAACTTCGTGACGGTCGATCCACCGGCCGAGAGCGACTCGGAACGCATCGACGTCGAGCGGGCCGGAAATCTCGAAAGCTGTTCCCAGCCAAGACTTGTCGCCTGCGCCTGCAGCGGAACGGTTGAGATGTGCCTCGTGAATGTAGGAGACGGGCCGCGGATCCGGAACCCAGGGCCCGGTTGCGCACGGCAACCATTCGACGAGTGCGCCGGCCGGAATCGCATAGTCGGCCAGTTCGGTGAACTCCATGTTTTCAGCCCCGCAAGTGCCGCTTGATGCGCGCGAGCATGGCCGACATTCCGCGCAGACGGAGCGGGCTCACGGCTTCTGCGAGACCGAGCGCCGAATAGAAGTCGTCGGGTACACCGAGGATCTCGTCGGCGCTGTGGCCGTCGAGCCCCTGCGCGAGGATCGATGCGAAACCACGCGTCGTGGGAGCCTCGGGGGGAGCGCTGAAGTACAGACGGACGTTGTCGCGATCCGAATCGTCGACCGAGAGGAAGAGCGGCGACTGACATTCGGGGACCGGCTCCATCGCGCTCTGCTCGAGCTCCGCCGGCAACGGCGGCAGCTCTCGGCTGAACTCGAGAAGAAGGGTGAGCTTGTCCGAGGCGCCGACGGCCGCGAAGTCGTCGACGATCTCGGCCAGAGCCGAAGGAAGAGCGCTCATGACGCCGATACAGAGGACGGAACGGCGCCGGGCTCTTCGCCCTGGACGATCGGGACGCGCACGGCATTGCCCCACTCGGTCCACGAACCGTCGTAGTTACGAACGTTCGGGTAGCCGAGAAGATGAGTCAACACGAACCAGGTGTGACTGGAACGCTCACCGATGCGGCAGTACGCGACGATGTTGTCGTCGGCCGACAGGTCGCCGTAGATCTCGCCGAGTTCGGTACGGGTGCGGAAGCGGCTGTCCGGTGCCGCTGCCTTCGCCCACGGGATGCTGAGCGCGCTGGGAATGTGTCCACCACGCAACGCACCCTCTTCGGGGTAGTCGGGCATGTGGGTGCGCTCGCCGGTGTACTCCTGCGGAGATCGCACGTCGATGAGCGGCCCGTCGCCCAAGTGCGCGAGAACGTCGTCCTTGAATGCGCGGATGGGAGCGTCGTTGCGCTCGACGACCGGGTAATCGGTCGACGTGATGTCGGGAACGTCGAAAGCGGTGTCGCGGTTCTCGGCGATCCACGCATCGCGGCCACCGTCGAGAAGACGGACGTCCTCGTGGCCGAAAAGAGTGAAGACCCACAGTGCGTAGGCCGCCCACCAGTTGCTCTTGTCGCCGTAGATGACCACGGTGTCGTCGCGGCCGATGCCCTTGCGGTTCATCAACTCTGCGAACTTCGCACCGTCGATGTAGTCGCGGGTGACCGGATCGTTGAGGTCGAGATGCCAGTCGATCTTCACGGCTCCGGGGATGTGGCCGACGTCGTACAACAACACGTCTTCGTCGGATTCGACAACCTTGAGGCCCGGCGCACCGAGATTCGCCGAGAGCCATTCCGTCGAGACCAACCGGTCGGGATGCGCGAACTCGGCAAACGCGGTTGAGGGATCGGGGGCAACGGGCACGGGCGTACTCCTGAAGACGAATCGTTCGGTTCGAACACGGACTTGATCGATTCTATGCGCTGTGCGCAAGGTGAGACGCCCGGAAGCAGGTTCTGCCTGCTCGTGCCCGTTGCCGACCCTAAATCCTCGGTGTTCCTGCTCCGACGCTCGAATCTCTCAATTGTTCGGTGACACTTCCGATCGGCGTCACGCCCCGGGCGCAGACTTCTCTCAGAATCCGGTCGAGTTCGGTGAGGAAATTCACCATGGTTTCGTTTGCCGTCTCGGTATCGGGAAAGCGTGAACGCAGCGAGAGACCACGGTTCGTTCGCGAAATCCAGAACTGGGCATCGTCGGCGACCGTCACATTGCTGATGTGATGGGCGTTGAGGAGATCATGATCGTCTGTGCCGGGTAGTTTGCGGTAATCGATGTACGACACCATGAAGACGTCGGTGCGTGTGCGTCGAATCTTGTCGCCCAAAGCATCTCGAACCTGGGCCATGGTGACGCCCTCGAGCGTCAACGCAACTCGGAACGACGCGTGCGTATGTGCAAGGGATGCACCGAAATCCGCGTCGGGAGTGATCTGGACCGTGATCGGCGCGCTGGTGGTGAGCCAGCCGATCGCGTCGGCCCACCGCGGATCTTTGCGAATGTGAAGCGGAAATTGCAGCGGAAGCGTCGACTGCCCGGTGTACGAGTGGACGGAAAGTCCCATCGCAGTGAGGATTCCGGTGAACACGCTACCGCCGGCGGATAGGCAGATCTCGTCGAACGTCGCCGTCAACTCCTCGTCGAGCAGCACGCGCACATCGGCGCCCTGCGGCGCGGGCTTTCCGCCCTCGACGCCGAGATCCAAGGGGAAACTCGGTGATGTGCCACCGCAGATCTCGTAGAACCTTGCCCACTCTCGGATTCGAGGGTCGTTGTCGACGGGAAGCAGAGCGTCTGCCTCCAGTTCGCAGTACCGCACGAAACTTCCCGGGTCACCCAGTCGGCTCATCACTGCGTCGACGGCCTCGTGGTCGGTCAGATCGGGTAGGGCGATCAGTCCCTCGTAGATCTGTCGCAGTTCCCCGAGAGCAATGACCAACGAGTAGCCGTCGACGAGTGTGTGATCGAACGCGCTCAGGACCGTGTAATGCTCTTCGCGTTCGACCGTGGCAAACGTGTATGCAGGGAAGGTCAGTGGATCGCATACCGTCGTGAATCGCTTCTTGAGATGCGCTCGGAGGTCTTCGGTCGAATCGAATTTCAGAGGTTCCGAAGTCTCGATGTGTGTGCCGTCTGGATCGAGTCCCATTCGGGTGGTGGTGAACTCGCCCACCTCGAATCCTGTGTGCAGAGTGTCATGGCGACTGATGAACAGGCGCAGCGCGAGATCGAGTGCAGGCCGATTCAGTTCTCCGGGAAGGTCGAATGCGGCTGCCATCCACACACTCCGGCCCATGCCGTGTGTTCGCGCAGTCTCGAGGTGAAAATGCTGGTTGTACGACGGTGGTACTTCCGACTCGGTGACGGCGCCGTCCGCGGGCTGAAGCGACCATTCGGTGACGATTCCGGGGTCGAGTCCGTATCGATCGATCGAGGTGACATGCATCAGGCCACTCCCTCTGGTGCCACGAACGAGTAGTCGCCTTGAGCTGCAACAGTTTTGATGATCTTCGAGACATGCTCGGCGAAGCGGGTGGCCGATTCGTGGGCAATGGGGGTGTCGGGGTGAGACACGGCGATCCAGGTTCCGGTGTGCATCCGGTTGATCCACATCGACGCGATCTGAGTCTCTTTGCCGCCGACGATTCCCGTTGCCTTCGTCTCGGCGTAACTGTATGGATCCGGCATGCGTCGGCCGTCGATGTACGAGACGATCGGCGGCGGGGTGAGCGTCTTCGACAGTCCGCCGGGTGCGGAATCCGACTCGGCCAAGCTCGACAGAACCAGATCGATGACCTGCTGCACGGAGACATCGAGGAGTGCCTTGCCGTCGTGGTACCCCTGCTGCCCGAGCTTTGCCAACTCGGTGAAGCGTCGCTTGTCGTCGACGTCGATGCCGACCGGGATCAGGTTGATGTACCAGCCCTGTGCAAACGAGTCGGCCTCGGTTCGTGTGCTGACCGGCGAGAGGGCGATGTACTTGTCGCGCCCGGCCAGTTCGAATTCCGCAATCGCGAGCGCGGTGAATATTCCACCGATGAAGTTGGCGCCGTTGGCTTTACAGACCGCACCGAACTTCTCGCACTCGATGTCATCGGCCAGGTCGAAGCGTGAACCGATTGCCGGTTTGGGCGCGTCTTCGGCCCCGAGCGGGAGCGGAAATCCGGGGAACGAGCCGCCGCTGCGCATGAGGTAACCGAGCCACTGGTGCACTTCGGGTGACTGCATCGTCAGTTCGGTTGTTCGCTCGCGTTCGACGCGACCGAACTGTGCGTAACTTCCCGCGGGGCCCAGTTCGGGATGTGACCCGGTCGTTTCCGCTGCGTAGAGCTGACGCAATTCCGCGTACATCAACACCATCGAGTTCATGTCCGAATGGGCGTGGTCGACCGCATGGAACAGGGTGAAGCTCGGATCGGCTTCGAGGTCGGCATGGTGGTGCTCGACGGCACCGAACACGAAGGCCGGCCACTGCAGCGCGCTGGTTTCGGTGGCGAACTTGGTCGCGACGAGCGCGCGGATCGCCTCGGATTCGGAGACGTCGTCGCCCACGCGGTACTCGAGTTCGATGCTTTCGACCGGCACCACGTGTCGACGGACCTCGAACGAGGTGTCCGCAGCGTCGGTGGTTGCTTCGTCGAACGAGAACCAGCTGTGCAGCGTGTCGTGGCGACGGATGTAGCGCTGAAGGGCTCGCGTCATGGCGTCGCGGTCCAGTGTTCCTGCAAAATCGAAGGCGATACCGATCCACGGAGACTGCGGATCGCCCTTCTCCGCGGTGACGCGGGCGCGTCGCAGGTGGCGATCCTGCATCGTGGTCGGGGGTAGTTCTCGGTCGATCTCGGCTTCGGCGGCTCGTTGAGCGGAAGCATGCGTGACGCCCCATTCGATTACCCGCCCAGGAAGCGGGTGCCAATGGGTGATCAAGTTCAGATCCATCGAGTAGAACTCCTGCGTGTGTCGTCGAGAAGCCTGCTCTGAAAATGGGCAGACGACGAACTATCCCATCTGGGGGACTGAATTGTCCGAAATACTACAATCTAAACAAGAACAGGTTCTAGAAGCGTTGTGTTCGATTAGGATCATTCGGTGCTTCCGGACCCTTTAGGTGACGCTGTCGGCGCCGACCACAAGGGCGGGCGGCGAGCTGGTTCTCTGACGCCCTGGCTCGGGTTGGCGACGAGTCTGGCGGCGGCATTCATGCAATTGCTCGACGCGACCATCGTCAACGTCGCGCTTCCGAGTATCGCCGTCGATCTTCAAGCAGGCGTATCGGCGCAGTTGCTCATGGTCAGCGTGTACATCCTGGCTTTCGCGTGTTCGTTGATCACTGCAGCGCGGCTGGGGGACCTGTTCGGCCGTAGAGTTGTTTTTCTGACCGCCCTGTCCGTATTCGTGGTTGCCTCGTTGCTGTGCGGGCTCGCGCAGAGCGCGACGATGTTGATCGTCTTCCGGGGTCTGCAAGGATTGGCGGCCGGTTCGATGTCCGCCCAGACGTTTGCCATCATCTCGGGCCTGTTTCCGAAGGCCAGGCATCCGCGAGTCTTCGGGATCTACGGTGCGACCATCGGGCTCGCAACGGTCAGCGGGCCTCTGATCGGTGGGCTGCTGATCGAGTGGAATCTGTTCGACTGGGGCTGGCGCCTGATCTTCTTCGTCAACATCCCGATCGGCATCGCCGCCTTGATTCTCGGATATTTCCATCTCGTCGATGCTCGCGCTGAGCATGTGCGCTCACTGGACCTCATCGGCGCCGCACTGTCATCACTGGCGCTGTTCCTGCTGATCCTTCCCCTGGCCGAGGGAAGGGCGCGCGGATGGCCCACAGGTCTTGTCGTAATGCTCGCGATGTCGGCGCCGGTGGCAGTGGCGTTTGTGCTCTACGAATCGCGTTTGGCGAAACGAGGCGGCGATCCGGTCCTTCGTCTCGAGCTTTTCCGCGACCGAGCCTTCACAATCGGCGCGGTTCTTGCGTTCGTTTTCTTCGGAACCCTGACTTCCTTGATCTTCACCATCAGTCTCACCCTTCAGTTCGGCTTCGGGTTCTCCGCATTGCGAGCGGGCGTCATGACGCTGCCGTGGGCCGTCGGAATGGGCGTGGCGGCGGTTCTCTCATCGGCGGTGTACCGGATGCTCGGAAACCGTGTTCTGATCCTGGGGATGGTCGTCTTTGCCGGCTCGCTGATCGCGCTGTCGATCATCCTCGAACGCGAAGGAACCGATCCACGCTGGCTCGCGCTCGCCGGTCCGCTGCTTCTCGGTGGCGCAGGTCTCGGACTGTTCGTGGCACCACTGCAAACCGCGATCCTTGCGACGGTCGAACCCGCGCACGCGGGTTCGGTGTCGGGACTGCTTCCTACCGTTCAGCAGGTTGGCAGCTCCATCGGACTGGCCTTGATCGGAGTGGTGTTCTTCTCGCTCGTCGCGGGGCAAGCTCCGCAAGCAGTGCAGGGGGAGCGGCCAGAGTACGTTGCGAACCTTGAAGCTGCCGGCGTTGGTCCCGGCCTGATCGACATCGCCGAAAAGGCCTTTGTCGATTGCGCAACAAGCCAATTGGCATCCGGAACACCGATGGAGGTGGCGCCGGAATGTCGCCGGGACGGCTCCGCCGGTGCCGGGGGTCAATCCGTTCAGGTGGCAGTTGATGCCGCGTACGCATCGACTCGCGCGGCGGCCGGCGAAGCATTTCTCGAAGCGCAGCGCCGTGTGCTCGCGATCATCGCAGCA
The DNA here is from genome assembly GCF_024436645.1 of Rhodococcus sp. T9N. NCBI lineage: Bacteria > Bacillati > Actinomycetota > Actinomycetes > Mycobacteriales > Nocardiaceae > Rhodococcus > Rhodococcus sp. T9N. Next base: position 67,976 of record NZ_JAMSKS010000010.1, read on the forward strand.
ATTGCGCTCGGTATCGGATTGGCGTCGACTGCTCTGCCGCGGGTCAATTCGCCGGTCTGAAAATTGCCCTTGACTCGAACGGGTGTTCGAGTACCCTGTATCCAGGGGATCGGGGGGTTCAATGAGTGTCTTGTTGTCGGATGTGGTGTCGGGTTCTGCGGTGGGGTTGCGCGGACGGTTGTGGCGGTTGTCTGCTTCGGAGTTACGTGCGGCTGCGGTGTCGGCGAGCGCGGAGATTCTTCGTCTCGAGGCTGTGCGGGTGGCAGTGGTCGACGAACTCTCGATGCGCCCGGATGATCAGGTGATCGCCAGCCGCGGGGTCGGTTCGTGGTTGGCGGCCAACACGATGCTGCAGGTTCGGGACGGGAAGAAGATCGCCGCGCTGGGTGCAGCTTTGCGGCCGTTTCCGGCGGTGGCGGCTCGGTTCGATTGCGGGGATTGCTCGTTCGATCATGCCGTGTTGATCGTGGCGTTCTGTGAGTCACCGCCGAAGGGGATGCCGGACGCCGCGCTCCCTCGTTGTATCGACCTACTGTTGGCGGCTGCGTCGGGTGTGGAGGCGACGACGACGAAGGTGCGGAACGTGATCGCGACGTTGGAGCGGTTGTTCGAGTCGGATGAGATTCCGCCCGCCGAGGATGTCGATCTCAATGAGTTGCGGATCGCGTCGACATTGAATGGTCGGGTGGTGGTGCGTGGTGATTTCGATGCCCTGACCGGTGAAATGTTGTTGTCGGCGTTGTCGAATCTGACGATGCCGACCCCGGCACCGGATGGGACGCCGGATTCTCGGTCGGCGGCGAAGCGGACCGCGGATGGGTTCACGGAACTGATCCGGCGTTATCTGGACTGCGCGAAGACTGGTACCGATGGTGGTCAGCGTCCACACGTGAATGTGCACATCAATGCTCGTGATTTGGCGGAGCATCGGGACTGCGCCGCCGCACCCTCCGATGGTGAAGAGTCTCCGTCTGATCTCGATGTCGGGCACATGCCGTGGCTGGGGCCGCTGTCGGTGTCGCAGACCAGGCTTCTCGGGTGTGATTGTTTCCTGTCCACCGTGCTGCTCGACGATCACGGCGCGCCGTTGGATGCGAAACCCGGGAAACGGGTGGTCACCGCGGAGCAGCGAGTGGCGTTGATCGCCCGAGACAAAGGCTGCGCGTTCCCCGGCTGCACGTGTGTGCCCGCGTGGACGGATGCGCACCATATCCGGCACTGGGCGAACGGTGGCCCGACGGTGATGAACAACCTGGTCCTGCTGTGCCGTTCGCATCATCGGTTGATGCACCGGAAATCCGGGTTCGTCGGGAAGTGGGAGATTCGGATCGGGGTCGACAACAAGCCGTTGTTCATTCCGCCGCCCTCGATCGACCCGCAGCAGCACCCGCGGCCGGCCAACACCACCTTCAAAACCTGAAGGGTCAAACCTTTTCGGTGACAACAAAAACGACCAGCTTCGCATCGGCATGGACCCGATGCGGGGCTGGTCAGTGGTGCTTAGAGAAAACGTGCCTGGAGAAAACGCGTCAGAAGATGCTCTGCGTGCGCCAGAGATCCGAGACGGAAACCCCGACACGCTCGAGAAGTGTTCGTACCAAAGGTAATCCGATACCGATGACACTCGAGGGATCACCCTCGATTCTCTCCACGAACCAGCCGCCGAGACTGTCGAGCGTGAATGCTCCGGCAACTTGGAGCGGCTCGCCCGTTGCCAGGTATGCCTCGAGATCCTCGGTGGACGGTTGCGCGAAATGAACGACTGTTGCGCTGTGATCCGAGGCCATGCGGACGATGCGGCCGTCGGCGACGCGTAGGACACAGTGCCCGGTCAAGAGAGTGGCGCTGCGTCCGGCCATTGCGGCCCATCGCTTTCGGGCGATATCGACGCTGCCCGGCTTGCCTTGAAGTTGCCCGTCGATCAGGAGCATCGAATCGCACCCGACGACGACTACGTCGGTGAGATTGTCGGCGGCGAGGCCGGGGACGATTTCGGCGGCCTTGGCCTCCGCCAGCACCGTCACGACTTTTTCGGGGGCGGCGTCGGGTCCGAGGTTGTCGGCGATCTTGTCCTCGTCGACGCCGGAGACACGCACAAGCGGCGAAACCCCGGCCGCCCGCAGAACTGCGAGGCGAGCCGGGGACGCTGAAGCTAGAACCAGTTGAGTCACGTCAGCAGAGTGATCGTCAGCTGCGACGGATCGCGGGGTTCAGGTACGCGTACGGCGAGAACGGCGCACGCGTGCGGTGGAACTGAGTCGGATCGCCCCAGGTCTCCGCGGGAACGTTCGACTCGGGAGCTTGACCGCTGCCGGCAGCCGCAGCAAGCACGCTGACCAGTGCCGCGATCTCGACGTCCGTGGGCGAACCCTTGACGATCTTGATGACCGACGCGTCGGAGGTCGACGTCTCGGTCAGCTCCGTGAGCGAAGCATCCGTCGCGGTTCCCTCGACGACCGCACCGTTGGTCGGTGCAGTCTCCGCCAGTGCGACATCTTCGCTGAGAATGTCCTCGGTGGTTGCGGTCATAGGGGAATGTTCCCATGCTTCTTGGGCGGAAGGGAAACGGCCTTGCGCTCTAGCAGTCGCAATGCGGAAACGATTTGTCCGCGGGTGTGCGACGGAGGAATGACAGCGTCGACGTATCCGCGCTCAGCGGCGACGTACGGGTTGACGAGGGTGTCCTCGTACTCGTTCTGCAGCTTGAGGCGCAATGCATCGACGTCTTCGCCGTTCTTCGCGGCTTCGAGAAGCTGCTTGCGGTAGACGAATCCGACTGCTCCGGATGCACCCATGACGGCGATCTGAGCGGTCGGCCATGCCAGGTTCACGTCGGCGCCCATGTGCTTGGAGCCCATGACGTCGTACGCTCCGCCGTAAGCCTTGCGGGTGATGACCGTGATTTTGCCGACCGTTGCTTCTCCGTATGCGTAGAGGAGCTTCGCGCCGCGACGGATGATGCCGTTGTATTCCTGCTCGGTTCCGGGGAGGAAACCGGGAACGTCGACGAGGGTGATGATCGGGACGTTGAACGCGTCGCAGGTACGCACGAAGCGAGCGGCCTTCTCCGAGGCGTCGATGTCGAGGCAGCCCGCGAACTGGGTGGGCTGGTTGGCGACGATGCCGACCGAGCGTCCGTCGACGCGACCGAAACCGACGATGATGTTCATCGCGCGCTCGGCCTGGACCTCGAGGAACTCGTCGTCGTCGAGGATGCGACGGATGACCTCGTGCATGTCGTACGGCTGGTTGGCCGAGTCCGGGATGAGGGTGTCGAGTTCGATGTCCTCGGCGGTCAGGCTGTCTTCGATCGAACCGACGATGGGGTCGGTGATCTCGCCGCGGGGAGCCGCTGCCTGGTTGTTGGACGGCAGGTAGCTGAGCAGGTCCTTGACGTAGTCGAGTGCGTCCTGCTCGCCGGAAGCGACGTAGTGGGCGACTCCGGACTTGACCATGTGGGTGCGAGCACCACCGAGGTCTTCCATCGTGACGTCTTCACCAGTGACTGTCTTGATGACGTCGGGGCCGGTGACGAACATCTGGGAAGTCTCGTCGACCATCACGACGAAGTCGGTCAGTGCGGGGGAGTAGACGTGGCCGCCGGCGGCGGGTCCCATGATCAGTGAGATCTGGGGGATGACACCCGAGGCCTGGACGTTGCGGTGGAAGATCTCGCCGTAGAGGCCGAGCGAGACGACGCCTTCCTGAATGCGCGCGCCTGCACCTTCGTTGATGCCGACGAGGGGCCGTCCGGTGCGGATCGCGAGGTCCATGACCTTGACGATCTTCTCACCGTAGATTTCGCCGAGCGATCCGCCGAAAACGGTGGCGTCCTGTGAGAAGACACAGACGTCGCGGCCGTCGATGGTGCCGTAACCGGTGACGACGCCGTCGCCGACCGGGCGGTTGTCAGCGAGACCGAAGTTCACACTTCGGTGCCGTGCCAGTGCGTCGAGTTCGACGAAGGAGCCCTCGTCGAGGAGGGCGGTGATGCGCTCGCGGGCGGTCAGCTTGCCTTTGGCGTGCACCTTGTCGATGGCGGCTTCGCCGCTCGGTGCCTGCGCCTGGGCTTGGCGATTCCGCAGGTCCGCGAGCTTTCCCGCGGTCGTGTGGATATCGGGTGCGGCCGCCGCCTCCGGCGCGTTCGGCTCTTGGACAGTGGTCATGGACGTGAGCTTAACGAGAGTGCGTGGGGGGCTTCGAAGGCAGGTCCGATTGTCGCTGTCTTGCAGGCTCAAGCTACTGACCAGTACATTCTCGCCGTCGTCATAGGCTGGGGCTATGTGGACCGACTTGAACCGACCGCCCCTCGACGGCAATGCCCTACGACGCGCACTCGTGCGCAGTGACAACGACGACGCGCGCGTTTTCTGGAACCGCCTCGACGTTGTCGAGGAGACCGGTTCGACGAACGCGGATCTCCTTGCGCGAGCGGCAGATCCGGATGCCGACCGTCACGTTCTGATCGCCGAATATCAGGCGAGTGCCCGTGGCCGTCATTCGCGCACGTGGGTGAGTCCGCCGCAAGCGCAGATCTCGATGTCGGTTCTGCTGTCGATGCCCGGAATGAATCTCGCGGACATGGGTTGGCTCCCGCTACTGTCGGGAATCGCGGTCGTCGACGCGCTGCGCAACGTGGCCGAAGTGCCCGCAGAACTCAAGTGGCCGAACGACGTTCTCATCGGTGACAAGAAGGTCGCCGGCATTCTGGCCGAGGTGGCGAGGACGGCGCCCGATCCCGCGGTGGTGGTGGGGATCGGGCTGAACGTGAGCCTCGGCGTCGAGGAGTTGCCCGTCCCGACCGCTACGTCACTGCTGATCGAAGAAGCATCGACTGTCGACCGCGACACTCTCGTTCGCGCAATCGCCCGTGAATTGGCGACGCAATTCCGTGCTTGGGAATCGTCGAAATGGGATACATCTGTGTTGGCTGCCGAATACCGGCAGCGCTGCGGGACGCTGGGCAAACGAGTCCGCGCGGTCTTGCCGGGCGACAAGGAGGTGTTCGGTATCGCGACCGACGTCGACACTTCCGGACGCGTCGTCATCGAAATCGAGGGAACAGATGGGGAGACCTTTGCGGTCGCAGCGGGTGATATCACGCACCTTCGCGCCGCCCCGGTCACCGAATCGTGAACGTTGCCGGATTTTCTGGCACCAAAGTGCTAATTTTTGGCCCGGACCGGTTTTCGAACCAACCGTCCGTCCTTCATTTCACTCAACTGCGGGATTTACCGAGCTGCCTAGGGGCGTCATGACCACACCGATCGTTGTTCCGACCGAAGCCGAGACGGCCGAGAGCGCTCGCCGCGTACTCACCGGCGTGACGGTGCTGCTCGGTGTCCTCACATTGGGACTGGGTATCGCGGTACTCGCGTGGCCGGATGCCACCCTGTTCGTGGTCGCGGTTGTCATTGCGATCCAGCTGTTCGGATTCGGAATCGTCCAGATCATCCGTTCGTTCGCGGACGTGACGGCTTCGGGTGGAACTCGCACGCTCGTCGCGATCTCCGGCGCGTTGGCAGTGCTCCTCGGATTCCTGGTTCTCCGTAGCCCTTTGCAGACGGTGGTTCTGATCGCGTTGGTGATCGGTGCCTGGTGGGTATTCCGTGGCGTTCTCGATCTGGTCGACGCGGCGTCCGGGCACACCGTCGATCGCGGTCTGTCGATCGTGCTCGGAGTCATCAGCATCGTCGCGGGTGCAATCGTCCTTCTGCAGCCCGAACTCTCGCTCGACGTCTTCCGCATCGTGGTCGGCGTGTGGATGGTGCTGTACGGCATCATCATCGTCGTGACCCCGTTGGTGCTGCGAAAGCTCGCGCAGCCCTGAGCGTTGCCCTGAAGGCGGGTGTGCCTGAAAGTCGGTATGCCTGAAAGTCGGTGCGGGGTGGCAGACTTCCCGTCATGGGATATCCCGAAGACGCCCTCGCTCAGGACGAGGAACTGATACTGCATCGCCATCCTCATTGGAAGATGTTGGTGCTTCCGGCGCTGACGTTCGTGCTTGCGACGGCCGTCGCCGGGTTCTTGCTGGGCCTCGCACAGACGAGATTGGACGGCACGGCTCGCACCGTGTCGTCCATTGCCGTCGGAATCATCTGGCTCGGTGTCGTGGCCTGGCGGTCGGTTGCGCCCTTCACGGTTTGGAAGTTCACGCATTTCATCGTCACCGATCGGCGAGTGCTCATCCGCCACGGAGTGCTCACGCACACGGGTATCGACATTCCCATGGGACGGATCAGCAATGTTCAGTTCCGTCACGGCCTGATCGATCGAATGCTCAAGACCGGAACTCTGGTCATCGCATCTGCCAGTGACGATCCGCTCGAGTTCGACGACATTCCTGACGTCGAGCACGTTCACGCTCTGCTGTATCACCAGGTTTTCGATTCCATGCAGCAGCCACCATCGCAGGTACCGCAGTGGCCGTCAGGTGAAAACGACGACCCGAATGATCGAAATGGCTGGTAATCAACGTGCAAAGGCGTGTTGTCCGTAGTCTGTTCGTGTGACTGCCGTATTGCTAGCCGAAGACGACGAGGCCATTGCTGCACCCCTTTCCCGCGCCTTGGGGCGTGAAGGGTATTCGGTGACGGTCGAACCGACCGGACCCGCTGCGTTGCAGCAGGCGCTCGAAGGTGATTTCGACCTGTTGATTCTCGATCTCGGCCTTCCGGGCATGGACGGCCTCGAGGTCTGCCGACAGATTCGTGCGCATCGCACCTCGCTCGCCGTGCTGATGTTGACCGCCAGGACCGACGAAGTCGACTTCGTGGTCGGGTTGGACGCGGGCGCCGACGACTACGTCAGCAAGCCGTTTCGTCTCGCCGAGTTGATGGCACGTGTGCGAGCACTCCTGCGTCGCCACGGTGGCCGCGAGGACACGATCGTCGAGGTCGGTGGCATCAGGCTCGAGCCCGCGGCACGACGCGTACTCGTCAACGGCTCCGAAATCGCCTTGGCCAACAAGGAATACGAGCTTCTGCGGGTCCTCCTCGAGCACGCCGGGGAAGTGGTCTCGCGCGATACGATCCTTCGTGAGGTGTGGGGCGACGTCGAGCTTCGTGGATCGAAGACGCTCGACATGCACATGTCGTGGCTGCGCCGCAAGATCGGCGACGAGGGCCCCGCCGTGGAACGCAGGATTGCCACCGTCCGCGGTGTCGGTTTCCGAATCAACACCGACTAACTTCTCGAGAATCAGGAACTGCCGGCATGCGGCGTCGCATATTGCAGTCGATTCTCGCTGTCGTGATCATGACGGCGTTGCTGCTGGGGGTTCCGCTGATCTACACGGCGTGGCTCTGGGTGGAGGACGTGACGCGAAGTGATCTCCGGGTGCGCCTCGACCGGATGGCCGCTGAGGTCATCGCGCAAGAGGGGACGAACGGACTCGTCGAAGGTGCGTTGAACACAGATTCGCTCAAGGTTCTCACCCCGAACGACGGGCGCCTCGTCGTCGTGTATCCGACTGTCGTCGACGGCGCTGCACGCGTCGACGTCGGTGAGGCGACGGTCAAGAACGCACTCGTCGAATCGCTCGCGATGGGAACGTCCGGCTCGTTGCGCCTCGAGGTGCCGTCGGAGAACCTGCGCACCCAGCAGAAACAGGCGGTGATGGCTGTCGGCGTGCTCGTGCTTCTGTCCATCACGGCAGGCACCGTGGTTGCTGTGGTCACTGCGCGTCGGCTTGCCGATCCGCTGCAGGATGTGGCCGACCGGGCGGCGCGCCTCGCCGAAGGCGACTTCCGGCCGGATCCTCGTCGGCACGACATCCCCGAACTCGACCGCGTGTCCGACGTCCTCGATGCGGCAACCGTGGAGATTTCGGTGCGGCTGCAACGAGAGCGCGCGCTGGTTGCGGACGTCTCGCATCAACTGCGCAGTCGACTGACTGCAGTGCGGCTGCGCCTGGACGAGTTGTCCGTTCACGAAGATCCTGACGTCGTGAACGAGGCCGAGGAAGCCATGGCGCAAGTGGACAGGCTCACCGACGGAATCGACGACCTGATTCGCTCGTCGCGCACCAGTGGGTCATCGGCGAGTCTGGTGTCGGTAGTCGGCGAGCTGGAACAGGTGACTCGCGACTGGCAGGCTCAGTTCGACGGAGAGGGACGCAGGCTGCGCCTACGCGGCGATCGCACGGTGATGGCTGCGACCACAGGTTCGCGTCTGCGTGAAGCTGTTTCCGTTCTGGTCGACAATTCGTTCGAACACGGTGAAGGCACGTGCACGGTGTCGGTGCGATTGATCGACGGTACGGGTCGCAGTTCGTCTCGCCGTGACTCGATGGTGTGCGTCGAGGTCACCGACGAAGGCTCCGGTGTGGAGAACGATCTGGCGCCGCACATCTTCGACAGAGGATTTTCGGGGGCGGGGTCCACCGGCGTCGGGTTGGCGCTCGCACGTGCACTGATCGAAGCCGACGGGGGCCGCCTGGAACTGCAGAGGCGTAAGCCTGCCTTGTTCGCCGTCTTCCTGCCGGTGGCCAACACGGCGCCGACCGCGGACGTCGTTCCGCACCGCGAACCGCGCTGACCGAAAGGTCGGCGCAGACGGAAAACTCAGGAGTGCCCGAGCTCCTCTTCGGCATCAGGAATTACCGGGTCAGGCGCCGTGGTTTCGGATAACGCTGTGGTTTCGGACAATCCTGTGGTGTCGGACAGCTCGAGCGGTTCCGGATTCTCGTCGGGAAACACGAACTTGCGGAAGGCCCAGAATCGGAACGCCATCTGCAGCAGGTTGCCGATGACATATGCACTGATGAAGTCGGCGATGTTCTCCGTCGCCAGGCTGACTTCGGGTACGCGCAGGTTGAAGACGTAACTGGAGATGTACAGCGGGATGAAGCTGATGACGACACCGATGGCGCTGATGATGAAGAACAGCGCAGCTTCGTGCGCTGGTTCACGGCCACCACGGTTCTTGAACGACCACTCGCGGTTGAGAATGTACGACGCGATCACCGCGACGACGCCGGCGATGATCTTGGCCGTGATCGGCTTGGATTCGAGGATCGACAGCTTGAGTGTGTAGAAGATGCCCGAGTCGATGAGGAAGGTCGTTCCGCCGACGATCGCGAATTTGATCAGCTCGCTGTGACGCAGAGCGATGTCACGAAACGGTTGGGGTATGCGGGCAATGACCCCGTCGACAAATGGCACAACAGATGAGTTTACGAAACGAAACCGCGTTACCACCAATTTGCCGCGGATTCATCAGCAGAATCACAGATTGGGAACGCTGAATGAACGGGCGAACGCGGCACATGACAACATAGAGAGCCGTGACCGGCAACAACGATCCCGCGCAGATCCCCGCCCGCCCGACCACCCCTCGACCGGCAAAAGCATCCATGCCCGTCGTCACCATGATCGGTGGCGGACAGTTGGCCAGGATGACTCACCAGGCGGCGGTGGCCCTGGGCCAGACGCTCCGAGTGCTCTCCGGGACTTCGGACGAGCCGGCAGCTCAGGTCAGCCCCGACGTCGTGCTCGGCAGCCACACCGACCTCGATGCTCTCCGCCGTGCAGCGGTCGGTTCCAATGCACTGACCTTCGACCACGAGCACGTGCCGACCGAGCACCTCGAGGTTCTTGTTGCCGAAGGCGTGAACGTTCAGCCGCCGCCGCAGGCTCTGATCTTCGCTCAGGACAAACTGCTCATGCGTCGCAAACTTGCCGAACTGGGCGCACCCGTACCCGCGTACGCCGAAGTGACGTGGGCGGAAGACGTCGTGCGTTTCGGTGCGCAACACGGTTGGCCGCTTGTCATCAAGGCAACACGCGGAGGCTACGACGGCCGCGGCGTCTGGATCACCGACGATCAGGACGAAGCAGAAGCCATCGTCACCGAGCAGCTGAACAAGGGTGTTCCGCTGATCGTCGAGGAAATGGTCTCGATGCGTCGGGAGCTGTCCGCCATGGTGGCGCGGTCGCCGTTCGGACAGGGCGCTACTTGGCCGGTCGTGGAAACGGTTCAGCGCAACGGCCAGTGTGCCGTCGTGATCGCACCTGCCCCCGAGCTTTCGAGTGCCGTTGCCGAGGAAGCTGAACAGTTGGCGCTGCGCATCGCGTCGGAGCTCGGTGTGGTCGGCTCCATGGCCGTCGAACTGTTCGAGACGACCGACGGCACTCTCGTGGTCAACGAGTTGGCGATGCGCCCGCACAACTCCGGTCACTGGACGATGGACGGCGCCCGCACCTCTCAGTTCGAGCAGCACCTGCGCGCGGTTCTCGACTACCCGCTCGGAGATACGTCGCCGATCGCGCCGGTCACCGTGATGGCCAACGTTCTCGGTGCGCCGGAAGCTCCCGAGATGACGATGGACGAGCGCGTCCATCACCTGTTCGCGCGGATGCCTGACGCGAAGATCCACCTGTACGGCAAGGGTGAGCGCAAGGATCGCAAGATCGGACACGTCAACATCGTGGGCGTCGCCGGATCCATCGACGATCCGAATTACGTTGCCGCAGTTCGGGAACGCGCCGAGCGCGCAGCACATTGGCTTTCGTACGCAGTTTGGACCGACGGATGGGATGTACACGGTGAGTGAGAGCGCGCAGGTCGGCCTGATCATGGGCAGCGATTCGGATTGGCCGACCATGGAAGCTGCAGCCGAAGCTTTGGCCGAGTTCGGTATCCGCTTCGAGGTCGGTGTCGTCTCGGCGCACCGCACGCCTCAGCGGATGCTCGACTACGCCAAGGAAGCTTCCGGCCGCGGAATCAAGGTCATCATCGCCGGTGCCGGTGGCGCCGCGCATCTTCCGGGCATGGTTGCCTCGGCCACGCCGTTGCCCGTCATCGGTGTTCCGGTGCCGCTCAAGTACCTCGACGGTATGGATTCGCTGCTTTCGATCGTCCAGATGCCGGCCGGCGTCCCGGTGGCGACAGTGTCGATCGGCGGCGCTCGCAACGCCGGTCTGCTGGCTGCTCGGATTCTCGGTGCTTCGGATCCCGCACTGCAGCGGCGGATGGTGGCGTTCCAGGAGAGCCTCGAGTCGATGGTGCTCGACAAGGACAAGGCGCTCCGCGAAAAACTGCTGGGCTGATCTTCTCGTGTGTGCACGACGCGGGCTGCCGCTGATCCGAGCGAGTCGGGGCAGCGCGCAGTCCGCGTTCGTCACCCGCGTCGCCCTGCTGTACGCCAGGATTCTCGGCGCGGACATCCGCTTCGACGACGAGTCCGGAATCTTTGTCGCCTCCGGACTGCGCTGCGGGTTCGCCAGAGGCGGAACAACTCTCGGTGGTGTATATCTCACCCGGCGGAACACGACTCGATCCGTCCTTCGTCACGAGGCCGTTCATGCAGACCAATGGGCCAGGTACGGAATCATATTCGGGTTGTTGTACCTGCGTGAGGAACTGCGTCATCGCGGGCCGCGCAACCGCTTCGAAATCGAGGCCGGTCTCGAAGACGGCGGTTACCGCACCTGAGTGAAAGCTCGTCAGTAAAAGCTACTCTTGGCGGCATGGCTCGTTTTCCGACTAGTGAACGCTTCGTCCGCTGGAGCGCGGAACATGCTCGCGGTGTGGACATCTGCATTGCGACGGTTGCCGCACTGTTCAGCGTTGTCGTGGCGGTCGAGGCGAGTCCGCTGGCGGTGTTCATCTCGCTGGGTATGACCGTTCCGTTGGCGTGGCGACGCTCGCGCCCCGAACTCTCCGGCATGGTGATCGCAGGATTCGCGGTTCTACACGTGATCTTCATCGGCAACACACTGCTCGCATCGGCCGTTGTCGTACCCATCTCCCTGTACGCGCTGGCCGCCTATGGTGCTCGGTGGAGTTCACTCACCGGGCTGGTGCTCGCGTTGCTCGGCTCGATTGCCGGGACTGTTCGATACTTCGGCTACGACGGAATCCCGGTGTCCTCGCAGGTCATGCAGTCCGTGGCCGTCATGATCTTCATGCTCGCGGTCTGGGCGTTCGGTGATTTGCGTCGAGTTCGCACCAAACAATTGGAAGGTCTGACCGAGCGCGCACGGTTGCTCGAACTCGAGCGTGCGCAGGAAGCGGAAATCGCGACGATCAGCGAACGCTCGAGGATTGCGCGCGAGATGCACGACATCGTCGCGCATTCGTTGACCGTTGTCATCGCTCAGGCCGACGGTGGACGCTACAGCGCGGCCAAGGATCCTCAGGCTGCAATTCAGGCACTCGAAACAATTGCCTCCACCGGCCGCCAAGCGTTGACCGACATGCGATCGCTGCTGTCCGTCCTGCGTGAGGACACGCCCCGTGATTTCTCGGTGATCCCGGGCGCCGGCGACATCGACAGTCTCTTCCACGAGTTACGCAGCAGCGGACTCGACATCGCCGTCAGTGTGACCGGGGAACCACGCGAACTCTCTGCGGGTGCGGGGTTGACGGCGTATCGCATCGTGCAGGAATCGCTGACGAACGTTCTCAAACATGCGGGGCCTGGAGCACAGGCGAGCGTCGAGATGACATGGGCTGAAACCGAACTCGTTCTCGGTATCACCGACGACGGACGAGGCGGCAGCGCCGCGCTGGTCGAATCGTCACCAGGCGGACAGGGACTGATCGGAATGGCCGAGCGAGCCAAGCTGCACGGAGGCAAAGTGACCGCCGGACCGAAATCAGGCGGCGGATACAGCGTCCGGGCCGTCTTGCCGTACGAACGAACGTCTGGGTAGGTCTTGAAACGTCCGAAGGTCTTAAGGTGAGTGGCATGGACGAACACGTGGCTCCGATCGCAGTGGCACTGATCGACGATCAGCAGCTGGTCCGCGCAGGTTTTCGAATGGTCATCGACTCACAGCCGGATCTGTCGGTGGTTGTCGAGGCTTCGGACGGTCAGCAGGCGCTGACCGAGTTGGCCGCCCGTCATGTCGACGTCGTTCTGATGGATGTCCAGATGCCGAAGATGGACGGCATCGAGGCGACTCGTCGGCTCCTGGCCGACCCCGATGCGCCGAAGGTCGTGGTGCTCACCACCTTCGACAACGACGAGTACGTGATGTCGGCTATCCGGGCGGGCGCCAGTGGTTTCCTGCTCAAGGACGTGCCACCGGAGCAGTTGCTCGACGCCATCCGCACCGTGCACCGCGGGGACGCGGTGATCGAAGCCCGGGCCACTCGGCGACTGCTTCAGCACGTCGGGCCACTCCTGGAAGGCTCGGCGCCCGAAGCGCAGTTGCCCGAAGAGTTGACGCCGCGCGAGGTCGAGGTGCTCGAAGCCATGGCGTACGGGCTGTCGAATTCGGAGATCGCTGCGAAATTCCACGTCTCCGAGACGACAGTGAAAACCCATGTCGGACGGGTTCTTTCAAAGACTCATTCTCGTGATCGTGTACAGGCAGTCGTCTTCGCCTTCCAGATCGGACTTGTCCGGCGCGCAGATCTCCTCGGCACCGAGGGCTGACACGCCGCCCTGTCCAGTCCTACCCCGGGATGACACCGGGCTCTCCAAGATCGCCCCGCACTCCGACGCGGAGACCACTTGCGCTGCAATAACGTCGATTCCGTCATAGCGAGAAGCTTTACGGAGGGCAAAAAATGCATGCGCACACCACGACGGAACCAGCCGCAGTGCCGGCGATCACTGCCCGCGGTGTCACCAAGGTGTACGGCACCGGTGAGACCACGGTTCACGCGCTCGGCGGAGTCGACGTGGACTTCGGTCGCGAGCGGTTCACCGCGATCATGGGCCCGTCCGGCTCCGGAAAGTCGACGCTCATGCACTGCCTGGCCGGACTCGACACGGTCTCGGGTGGGCAGGTTTTCCTGGGCGACACCGAAGTCACGAAACTCGGCGACACGGAGCTCACCGAACTGCGACGCGAGCGGATCGGATTCGTCTTCCAAGCGTTCAACCTGCTACCGGTGCTCACTGCTCGGGAGAACATGCTGCTGCCGATGAAGCTGGCAGGTAGTGAACCCTCGCCCGAGTGGATGGACGAGGTGATCGGAAAGCTGGGCCTGTCGCAGCGCCTCGACCACCTGCCGCACGAGTTGTCCGGCGGTCAGCAGCAACGTGTAGCTGTCGCCCGTGCATTACTGCCCCAGCCCGACGTGATCTTTGCCGACGAGCCTACCGGCAACCTGGATTCCCGTTCCGGGACAGAGGTTCTGGGACTCTTGCGCACCAGTGTCCGGGAGACCGGTCAGACGGTCGTGATGGTGACACACGATCCGGTGGCGGCGTCGTACGCGGATCGAGTCGTGTTGATCGCGGACGGGCGTATAGCCGGAGAGATCGACCATCCCACCGTCGACTCGGTGATCGGTGCCATGCGAGCTCTCGGTGCCGACGACCTGGCCGATGTTCCTGCAGTTTCGGGTGCACTGCGATGAGAGGTCTGGCTTTTGCGCAGGCGCGGGCACATGCCGGGCGCTATGTGGCGTCGATACTCGCGGTGGTGATCGCCGTCGGATACATCGTCGCGACTTTGACCTTGAGCTCGACGGTCGACGCGAGTGTGAGCAAATCACTTGCGACGCAATACGAAACCACAGATGTCGTCGCGTCCGGTCCAGGCGTGACAGAAGCACTGCTGAGCGCGGTGCCGGGCGTCTCGGCGGTGGCCGACGACGTGTCGACCTATGTTCGTGTCGACTCCGAGGCAAAGGGCGCGTCCTACGGGGATGCGCTCACGATTGCCGACAATCCCGAATTGCGTTGGGAGAAGGTGTCGGAGGGATCGATTCCGGCCGGTCTGGGGCAGGTGTTGGTGAGCGCGGACTCCGGGATACCGATCGGTGCCCGAATCACAGTCACGGCACGGGATTCGACGGTCGGTGCCGCCGCACCCACCGCGGAGGTAGTCGGACTGGTCGACCTCTCCGGTTCGGCGCAACGACTGGGCGGGATCAAGATATTCACCACCGCCGAGCAGGTGAGCGCGTGGGCCGGTGACAGTGCCGAACGTGAGTTCCGTGTCGCCGGTGACGGTTCACGCTCTCAGCAAGAACTCGTGGATTCGATCTCGAGCGCGTTGCCCGCGGACTCCACCGTGCTGACCGGCGACGAAGCCACAGACAACGCCGCAGCCGAATACATGGGCGGCACCAAGATCCTCAGCACGGTGTTGCTCGCCTTCGGCGCCATCGCCGTTGTTGTTGCCGCGCTGGTGATCGCCAATACATTTGCCGTCCTGCTCGCGGCGCGCACTCAGGAACTCGCGTTGCTGCGATGCGTCGGCGCCACGGCCAAACAGGTTCGCCGGAGCATTCGCAGTGAAGCCGCGGCGGTCGGCGTGATCGCCTCGGTGATCGGCGTCGGACTCGGTGTCGGACTTGCGTGGGCGATCGGTCGGGTAGCAACGGCCGCAGATGTGCCGGTTCCTCTTTCGTCACTGAGCGTCACCCCGGTGACCGTGCTCGTCGGTCTTGCCGTCGGCATCGTGATGACGATGCTCGCTGCATCTGCGCCCGGGCGGGCGGCAACGAGGCTCTCCCCGCTGGCGGCACTGCAGCCGATGGAGTCCAAGCCTGAGAGCGTTCAGGTATCGGTGGTGCGCCGGGTTCTCGGCGTCGTGACCCTGCTCGCGGGCATCGCGATGACCGTCCTGGGAGTGACGAATCAGCAGGTGCCGGCGGCAACCGCCGGTGGACTGTTCTCGTTCCTGGGGATCGCGGCACTGTCCGGTCGAATCGTGCCTGCACTGATCAATGCGGCCGGCGGAGTGTTGGCGAGACTGATCGGTCCGGTGGGAAGCCTGGCAGCAGGCAACGCCGGTCGGAACCCACGCCGCACGTCGGCGACGGCCACCGCATTGTTGATCGGTGTGGCCTTGACGAGCACGCTCGTCGTGGGAATCGCGACGGTCAAGGAAGCCGCACCCGCGGCGATGGACAGTCAATTCCCCGTCGACGTCATGGTGAGCGGTTCCGGTTCGGCACCGCTTCCCGCAGGGTTGGGCACAGACATCGCCGCGGTCAACGGTGTCGGCGCGGTGAGCGGTCTGGACAAGGCCGAACTGACGATCGACGGGCGCGGTTCGTTGGCCGGATTCGGCGTCGACGCTGCGCGGGTGAAAGATGTTCTGCGTACCGAGATCTCGGTACCCGCGGCCGGTCAGTTGGTGCTCTCGCCCGCTGACCTGACCGAATACAAGCTTTCGGCGGGCGATACGGCGACGGTGCGTGGGGATCGCGGCGTCGTGAACGTCAGCGTGGTCGAGGGCGTGAAAGGTCAACCAGCACTACTGGATCGAGGCGATCTCGGTGCAGCGGCCACCGCGCCGACCACCGATTCGTACTGGGTAAGGCTGGGGACGGATACTGACGAACAGGCTTTGGCCGCCACCGACCGCATCACCGAACTGGCACGCCAGGAAGCGCCGGGCAGCGATGTTCAGGGCATGACCGAGATGCGTTCAGCTCTCGATTCGATCCTCGACACCATGCTCATGGTGGTTGCCGGATTGCTGTCGGTAGCGGTGTTGATTGCTTTGATCGGCGTCGGAAACACCATGGCACTGTCCGTTCTCGAACGGCGCCGCGAATCCGGACTGCTTCGCGCACTCGGACTGACCAAGAAGGGAATTCGAGCCATGTTGATCTGGGAAGCGCTGCTCGTGGCAGGAGTCGCATCGGTGATCGGAGTGCTGTTCGGGATGGTGTTCGGTGTAGCCGGTACCGCATCGGTATTCGGGATCGAGGACGTCGCCCTCAGCGCAGTGCCGTGGGTGCAGTTGGTAGCCATCGTGTTGATCGGCGGAATCTGCGGTGTGATCGCGTCACTGCTCCCCGCTAGGCGGGCGGGGCTGGTGTCACCGGTGACAGCTCTCGCGAGCTAGCGTTCAGAACTGTTTCGTGACCTTCTCGGTGCCCACTCGGCGCGCGGTAGCTTCCGCGTCCGGGTGGGCCACCTGCACGAGTGAGGCACCCGCGGCGAGAACTGCCAGAAGCCCGTCGATCAATTCGTCTGCCGTGTCCCACGTGCGACTGGAGAGGACACGATCCGTCGACACCAATTCGACGTTCTTCGCCGATGCCCGTGCCGCGTCGATCGTGTCCGCTACGGACCGGCCTTCCAGCGCCGAACCGGCTCCGGCGCTACGGAACTGGTCGCCGTGCACACGGATGGAGGTTGCGTAGTCGGCGACGCCGAGCGGAAGATCGCTCAAACCTTTGCCGAACGCGTCGAGTGAGAGTGCGGCTACCTCCGGTACGTCCGCAACATCGTCCAGTCGGTCCGCAGTGACAAAAGCCAGTTCGGCGTCGGCGTCGGGGGAGAGGACCACCTCACCGCCTGCCCACCACACACCCAGCAAGACGGCGACGCTCTGCCAGTGCGCGGGAAGCAGCACGGCAACTTTGCCGCCGGGCTCGAGAGCGAACTCGTCGCGGACCATATTCGCTGTCTTTGCCGCCCAGTTGGCCAGAGTGCTCGCAGACAATTCGATGCGCTCGCCGGTGGCGTCGTCGTAGTAGGTCACGCGAGGGCCGGCCGGGTCGGCAGCCAGGATCGGTCCGAGGAGGGCGTCGGTCAGGTTGTCTACAGGCGAAGGCACGTCGTCAGCTTACGCAGCCGTTCAGTTCACACCGCTTTCAGTTCACACAGTTTTTCAGTTCACACAGCGCGGGCCGTTGGAGGCCGCGTCGATCGGCGGACCGGGAGGGGCGGGAGTGGGGCTGGTCTCGGTGGTGCTCGACGATTCAGTCGTGCTTGTCGCTCCTTCGGACGGGGATACCGCGTCCGCGGACTGCGGGCCGCTGTAGTCCTCGGCAATGACAACCCGAACCTTGCCCGAGGACAATGACGAATCCGCCTTGACCGTCAGACCGCCGAGTGCCTCGGCCACCGCGAGTGCTGCGTCGTCGTCCGCGGACTTTGCGAACACCGTCGATTCGGTGACGTCCGAGCCGGTGTTGTTGCCGACCTGACCCTGCTTGTACCCGAGGGCACTCAACGCTTCGGAAACCCCGCTGGCCAACCCTGCGATGTCACTGGCGTTTGCGACGTCGACCGTGATCGAGGAGGCATTCACCGTGGTCGGTGCTTCGGAGGTCTCCGAGTCCTCGCTGTCGGCGCCGACCAATCCCGCGATGTACTTCTTGACGGCCTTGGGATCGACCTTGACGATGGACTCGCCGTAATCGGTCATGCCGTTGATGTCGAGAACGGGAATGGTCTCGAATTGCACCTTGCCGCCGGCCAGATTCTGCAACTGCTTGGCGAACTCGATGATGTCCCAGTCGTCGTCGATCACGACGGAACGCTGGACAGCCGAGGTCAGCTGACTGAGCTTGCCGGGGTCACTGAGGGTTTTTGCGCTGAGTACCTTGCTGACGAGAGAAGCCATGAACACCTGCTGGCGAACGATCCGGTCCAGGTCGCCGCGAGGAAGATCGTGTCGTTGTCGCACGAAGCTCAGCGCGTCGGCGCCGTCGAGTGTCTGTTTCCCGGCCGCGAAATTGGCTCCGGACATCGGTTCGTCGACCGGCGCGTTGAGGCACACGTCGACTCCGCCCACTGCGTTGGTCAGCAGGACGAATCCGAGTAGTCCGACTTCGGCGTAGTGATCGACGGTGATGCCGGTCAGATTCGCCACCGCTCCGATGAGCGCGGTCCGGCCGGCTTCCGTCGACTTCTTGTCTGCATCGCTGTCGGACGACCCGTTGTTGACCAACTTCAGTCGCTCGGTTTCCTTGGTGGCACCGAACGCGGCGTTGATCTTCGACATACCGATACCCGGGACGTTGACGTACGCGTCGCGGGGAATCGAGATCGCGGTCGCGGAACTCCCGTCGTTGGGGACGCGGATCAAGATGATGGTGTCGGTATTGGACGCAACTTCCTCACCTGCGCGCAACGAGTCGAGCTCGCTTTGTGAGAGCGGGTTGCCGTGCGCGTCCGTTCGACTGTCCGTTCCCACCATCAGAATGTCGATTGCTCCGTCCTTGCCGCCACCGAGGCCGAGTCCGCTGGCAGTGGCAAGGCTGTTTCTCAACGAGTCCACACCCCGCCATGCGAACCCGGTGACCAGCAGTACGAGCACGGACAGCACCGCGACCGCTATGCGAGCCGGGCTCGTCTTGGTCCGAATCGGCGCAGGTCGTGGACGCGCGCGGCGCTGCGGTTGCTGGTGGGACACTCCTTCAGGTTACTGGTCCGATGCTCGGCCGCGGGTACCTCGACGCGGCGTGCCAGACTGAACCGTGTGACGAATATCCTGCTCACCGGCGCCCGAGGGCAGCTCGGGACCCGTGTCGAAACCCTCGCTACCTCGGCGGGTCTTCCCGTCACGGCCGTCGGATCCGACGAGCTGGACATCACCGACAGCCGCGCGGTTGACAACTTCGTCTCGCCTGATTCGGTGCTGATCAACTGCGCTGCGTACACGGCCGTCGATGCTGCCGAGACCGACCAGGAGGCGGCGAGGGCGGTCAACGAGATCGGACCGCGGAATCTCGCGCAAGCCTGTGCGCGGGTGGGTTCGCGGTTGATCCACGTTTCGACCGACTACGTCTTTCCGGGCGATGCAAGCTCGCCATACGACGTCGATGCACCGACCGGTCCCGCGACGGTCTACGGCCGAACCAAACTGGACGGCGAGATCGCTGTTCGAGAGTCGGGGGCTGACGCGGCCGTTGTCCGCACCGCGTGGGTGTATTCCGGTGTCGGCACGGATTTTGTCGCCACGATGAGAAGGCTCGAAGCCGAACGCGAATTCGTGAACGTCGTGGACGACCAGATCGGGTCACCCACGTACAGCGTCGATCTGGCCGGCGGCATCGTCGAACTCGCGCTGCTGGACTTCACGGGTGCGTCGACATTCCACGTGACGAACGGCGGGCAAGCAAGTTGGTACGAGTTGGCGCGAGCTGTTTTCGAGGAGATCGGAGCAGACCCTGCTCGGGTGCGCCCGTGCAGTAGTGCGGAGTTCGTACGCCCTGCCCCGCGCCCGGCATATTCGGTCTTGTCCGAGCGCGCGTGGGTTACCGCGGGAATGACGCCGCTGCGTCCGTGGCGAGAGGCTCTGCACGCCGCTCTGGCGTGAGCATTGTTCGGGACAGTGGCCGCGGACGGCTAGGCTGACCGGCGTGAGTCCCAAGCTGGCCGTGGTAACGGTGACCTACTCGCCAGGCGAGCATCTCGAGAATTTCTTGAGCACGCTCGCTGTGGCGACGACAGAAAAACCCCAGGTCATCATGGCCGACAATGGGTCGACCGATGGTGCCCCCGAGGCCGCCGATGCCAAGTACGAGCATGTCCGTCTGCTTCGAACCGGCGGAAACATCGGGTACGGGGGAGCGATAAATCGGGCCGTAGCGGAGATCGATTCGTCGATCGAATTCGTCGTGATTTCCAACCCGGACGTCCAATGGGCACCCGGTTCACTCGACGAATTGGTGGCTGCGGCAAATCGGTGGCCAAGGGCCGGTGCACTGGGGCCGAAGGTCCTCGAACCGGACGGCAGTGTCTATCCGTCGGCGCGAACGGTGCCCGACATCACCTCGGGCGTCGGGCACGCGTTGCTCGGTACCGTATGGCCGAAGAACCCGTGGACTGCTCGTTACCGTCAGGAGAACGAGGCCGTCACCGAGCGTGCAGTGGGGTGGCTTTCCGGGTCGTGCCTGCTGGTGCGACGCGACGCCTTCGACACCATCTCCGGTTTCGACTCTCGTTACTTCATGTACATGGAGGACGTGGACTTCGGTGACCGCCTCGGAAAAGCCGGGTGGCTCAACGTATTCGTCCCCTCGGCCGTCGTCACCCATGCCAAAGGCCATGCGGCAGGACGTCATCCGGAACTGATGTTGCCTGCCCATCATCGCAGTGCGTACCAGTTCCAGGCTGATCGCCATCCGCACTGGTGGCAGGCTCCGCTACGACTTGCCTTGCGCGGTGGCCTCGCGGTGCGATCCAAGATCGCCGTAGCTTCTGCAGTTCGCGAGCGCGCTCGCACCGACAACTCGACCGACAACCCATCAGTTTCGAACCACGGGGGAAAATGATGTCCGATCCGAATCCGACCGACGCCGTAATCCTGGTAGGCGGCAAAGGCACTCGGCTGCGTCCGCTGACGCTGTCGGCACCCAAGCCGATGCTTCCGACCGCCGGCCTGCCGTTCCTGACGCACCTGCTCGCCCGCATCGAGGCAGCCGGAATCAAGCACGTCGTGCTCGGAACGTCCTTCAAGGCAGAGGTATTCGAGGACTACTTCGGCGACGGCTCCAAGATGGGCCTCGAGATCGACTACGTCTTCGAGACCGAACCGCTGGGCACCGGTGGCGGAATCCGCAACGTTCTGCCGAAGTTGCGCGGTGACAACGTCATGGTGTTCAACGGCGACGTGCTCGGTGGCACCGATCTGAACGGCATTCTCGATACCCACGAGAAGACGGACGCCGACGTGACCCTGCATCTGGTTCGTGTGGGAGACCCGCGAGCATTCGGTTGTGTTCCGACCGACGAGGACGGACGAGTCTCGGCATTCCTGGAGAAGACCCAGGATCCGCCGACGGATCAGATCAACGCCGGCTGCTACGTCTTCAAACGCGAGATCATCGAACAGATCCCCGAAGGACGACCGGTATCGGTCGAGCGCGAGGTGTTCCCGAATCTCCTGGCCGAGGGCAAGCGGGTGTTCGGCCACGTCGACTCGTCGTACTGGCGTGACATGGGAACCCCCGAGGACTTCGTTCGCGGTTCCGCCGACCTGGTGCGAGGTATCGCACCTTCGCCGGCTCTCGAAGGTCCGCGCGGCGAGTCGCTGGTTCACCCCGGAGCCGGAATCGCGCCGGGCGCTGTCCTGATCGGCGGCACGGTTGTCGGTCGAGGCGCAGAAGTTGGTGCAGGCGCTCGCCTCGACGGTGCAATTCTCTTCGACGGCGCCGTTGTGGAAGCCGGGGCGGTGGTCGAACGATCGATCCTCGGATTCGGCGTCCGTATCGGACCCCGAGCGCTGGTCCGCGACGCTGTCATCGGAGACGGCGCGGACATCGGTGCGCGGTGTGAATTGTTGCGAGGCGCACGCGTGTGGCCGGGGGTGACGCTGCCGGACGGTGGCGTGCGCTTCAGCACAGATGTGTGATCGTTAGCTGACCTACTGGAATACTGGCGGGTATGACTTCTCTTCCGAGCCGTTACGTTGCCCTCGGTGACTCGTTCACCGAGGGCGTCGGCGACGCCGACGAACGATTCCCCAACGGTCTGCGCGGGTGGGCAGACCGAGTGGCCGAGCAGCTGGCGGTGAACAATCCCGACTTCCGCTACGCCAACCTGGCGATTCGTGGTCGCCTACTCGGACCGATCATCGACGAGCAGTTGGAACCCGCTCTGGCGTTGAAGCCCGATCTGGTGACCATCTACGCCGGCGGAAACGACATGATGCGTCCGAAGATCGACATCGATGCGATGGTCGCCCGCTACGATTCGGCAATCGGTCAGCTCACTGCATCCGGCGCTCGGGTTCTGATGTTCACCGCGTACGACACCGGATGGTCCGCCTTCTTCGGCAAGCTCCGCGGACGTCTGGCGATCTACAACGAGCTTGTTCGCGAGGTGGCGGACCGCCACGACGCGACCCTCGTCGACTTCTGGCGATTCTCCGAATATCAGGACCTTCGGATGTGGGACTGGGATCGCCTCCACATGTCGCCCTCCGGGCACGAGAACATGGCGACGCGTGTGCTCGACGTGCTCGGCGTCGAACACGGATTGACCCCGCCCGATCTCGGGCCTGCGCCGGTTCTCACGAAAGCCGAAACTCGTCGCGAGGATCGTCAATGGGCGCGAGAGTTCTTGGTGCCGTGGGTAGCTCGGCGCGTGAAGGGAACATCTTCGGGCGACGGCGTGAGCGCCAAGCAGCCCCAGCTTTCTCCGATTCAGTCCTGATTCTTGCGCTGACGGGCGAGCGCGACCAGGTGGTCGATGGTCTCGCGTTCCGCTGTAGGTGGGAGCGCGTCCACCGGCCACCATCTGAGGTCGGTGGACTCTGCGCTGCGGACGATATGTGAATTGTTCGGCGCCACAACAAGAAACCGTAGATCGAGATGGCGAGTCGGTACTCCGAGTGAGCACGTGATCGGATGCGTGTGGGCGGAGAGTAGGTCCGCGTCTATCCGAACGTCGTGAATTCCGGACTCCTCGCGAGCTTCCCGCAATGCCGCAACTACCACCGTCTCGTCGTCGGGCTCGCAGTGGCCGCCGAGCTGAATCCACCTGCCCACCTTGGGATGCAGGGTCAGCAAGACGTGGCAGCCACTCTCGTCGAGAACGAGAGACGACGCGGTGATGTGTCCCGGTGCGTGGCGACGAAGGCAGCCGTCCGGAGCCGAATCGAGGAACGCGAGCATCGTGTGCCGCAATGATTCGTCCGCTTCGGAGGACGTCTCCCAGCCCTCCAGGACGCCCTTGGCGGAGGCGTGCAGCGATTCGGCTGACATGGGACCTACAGCTCCACCAACGCGTCCCCGGGGGCGGAGACAGAGCGCGGAGTCAGTGGTTCGAGGGGGTGCCCGATTGCGATGGCACCGAGTGGCTGCCAATCCGCCGGGAGATCGAGTTGTTCGCGTACGAGATCGGCGGCGAAGATCGTCGATCCGATCCAGCAGCTTCCCACGCCGCGGGTGGCCAACGAGACCAGCAGTCCCTGCACTGCCGCGCCGGCGGCGACCGTGAACATCGTCGACTCCGCCGCGGTTCGTCTGGCATCCGGATAACTGTGTGCGCCATCGGGCACGCAGAAGGGAATGACGACCTCGGGGGCGTCGAACAGGATGTTTCCGCGGGCAACCCGGGCCTCGACGGATTCGTCACTGCGACCGTCGGCGCGAAGATCGGCGGCCCACTTCTCGCGCATCTGCTCGAGAAGAGCCGTGCGGACCGACTCCGTGCGTAGCCACACGAATCGAACCGGTCTCGTGTGGTGCGGTGCGGGAGCGGTGAGTGCCTCGGCGATCGAGCTGCGAATGATCTCCGCGTCGACGGGATCACTTGCGAACTGTCGGACCGATCGACGCAACAGCAGCGCCTGGCCGCGACCCATCGCCGTAGCTTCCTCGGTGCCCAGCCAGAACAGATCGTCCGGGCCGCGGCGAATCAGATCCTGGCCACTCGAACCGTCGTCCTCGAACCGAAGCCCACGAACGACGGCGACGGGAACGCCGCCCAGCTTGCCCTTGACCAAGTCGCCCGCAGCGGCGATTTCGTCCGCGATCGCGATCTCGGTGACGATCAGATCGTTGCCCTGACTGTCCTGTGCTCCGAGGTAGCCGTGCAGGACCGGAATGCCGGAGGAACCGATTGCGGCGTCGGTCTGCCCGTTGCGCCACGCACGACCCATCGTGTCGGTGACGACGACGGCGACGGACTTGCCCGTGCTCTCGAGAATTCGGGCGCGCAGACCCGCAGCGCTCGCATCCGGATCCACGGGGAGTAGCGCCAATTCG
Organism: Rhodococcus sp. T9N; assembly: GCF_024436645.1. Taxonomy (NCBI): domain Bacteria; kingdom Bacillati; phylum Actinomycetota; class Actinomycetes; order Mycobacteriales; family Nocardiaceae; genus Rhodococcus; species Rhodococcus sp. T9N. Next base: position 92,345 of record NZ_JAMSKS010000010.1, read on the forward strand.
GCACCGTCGACGTTGGAGCCGTCGATGCCCGATGCGGCCTGCACGATTCCGAGTTTGTTCTCGGTGATCAGAGTGCGGCCCTTGCGTGCCACGACGCGGACGGCTTCCTGATCCACCAGGAGGCGTCGTGCCGCGTCGCGCTCTTCCGGATCGGTCGGTGAGGAAACGATGCGACCCTCGACTTTGGAGAACACCTTGCTCGTGACGACAACGACGTCGCCGCTCTCGAGCCACGGCGTCGCGTCGACGACAGCGGTGGCCAAGTCGTCTCCGGGCCGGAACTCGGGAAGCCCGAGCACGGGAATGACTTCGATTGCGGCGCCGGGGGAGTGATCACCGGGAGAGTGATTTCTGTCGCGGCTTGCTTCGGTTCCGGGCTCGGTCACAGTTCGACTCCGGCGATCTCGAAAGCCGTGCGAACCATTTTCGCGGTCTCTTCGGGGGACGTCATCAAAAGTGGGATGCTTCGCACGTCCACCCCGTCGATGTCGGCCGTGTCACCTTCGTCGACGAGCCAGCCGTCGAGAATACCGTTGATCGAACGAGCTCCGTAGTGGCGACCGATCGCCTCCGAAGTCGTCTCGACCCCGATCACCTCGAGGCACTCGTCAGCCATGCCGCGCAACGGTTTTCCGCCGATGACGGGGGAGAGGCCGACAACCTTGGCCGCGGTTGTTCGCAGGGCACCGCGAATGCCGGGCACCGCGAGGATCGCGCCGACGCTCACGACGGGATTGGACGGTGCGATCAGCACGATGTCGGCACCGTCGATCGCCTCGACCACCCCTGGCGCGGGCTTGGCCTGCTCGGCGCCGACGTGAGCGAAGCTGTGCGTTTCCACCTGTGCCCGATGGCGTACCCACCACTCCTGGAAATGAATCGCCTTCTGCTCACCGTCTTCCGGATCGGTGATCACGACGTGTGTTTCGCTGCGGTCGTCGCTCACGGGAAGCAGTGCGACACCGGGATTCCAGCGATTGCACAACGCTTCGGTGATCGCGGACAACGGATATCCCGTGCGGAGCATCTGGCTGCGAATCAAATGCGTTGCGATATCGCGATCTCCGAGGCCGAACCAGTCCGGCTTCGCGCCGTATGCGGCGAGTTCTTCTTTCGCATTCCAGGTTTCGCCGGCGTGCCCCCACCCGCGTTCGGTGTCGATACCGCCGCCGAGTGTGTACATACAAGTGTCCAGATCGGGGCAGATGCGCAGACCGTGCATCCACACGTCGTCCCCGACGTTGACGACGGCCGTGATGCGATGTGGGCCTTCGTATTTCTCGAGGGATTCACCACCGGCGATTCCGAGCGCGTTTTGAACACCTTGAAGGAAACGGGCCCCGCCGACGCCGCCAACCAATACAGTCACGTTCACGACAACAGAGCCTAGGCGGTCGGCGCGTCGTCGTGTCTGGCGGGCAGAAGGTCCCGTCAATTGAGGGCCGGAATACTAATGGATTCATCTCGTTTAGCTTGACCGCGACACGCTGGACGTGTGTAATCTCAAATGTGTCATTCCAACCGCTACTTGTGAGTTCACTTGCAGCGGGGCCGGTTTCGAACACAGTTTCGAACGGTCGACGGGGTGGGGTTGAAGATGGAGTGAAAATTCTGCGCTATTACAGGTGAGGAGGCGGAACGATGCCCAATGAAAATGTCGAGATCAGTTCTCTCGCAATGACAGTAAGCGACGAACCGCAGACCGATTCCCGAGCAGGCGCAGCAGAAGGTGCCTGCAGCAGTGAGTTCGACGGTATGAGTACTCGGCCAGTGCTGAGTCTCGTCACCGGCTTCGAAGAATTGTTCGACACCATCGAGGATCAGTGGCAGGAGCGTGCTCTCTGCGCGCAGACCGATCCCGAAGCGTTCTTTCCTGAAAAGGGAGGATCGACGAGGGAAGCAAAACGGATCTGCCTCGGTTGTGAAGTTCGTGACGAGTGCCTCGAGTACGCGCTCGCGAACGACGAACGGTTCGGAATCTGGGGAGGGTTGTCCGAGCGCGAGCGTCGGCGACTCAAGCGGGGGATCATCTGATCTGCTGCTGAATCGGTTCTGTCAGCGTCGGGGCTGACGGGCGGTCTTCGAAAGTCTGACCTGCAACGGGGAATTGCAGGTCAAGCAACGACTGTTTTGTTCTTCGTGTGGATTTACTTCTTCGTGTGACATCAGTTTTTTCGTCTGACAGTGCGTCAGTCCTCGTCGGGCAGTATCAGTCCTCGTCGGGCAGCGTGGGGTCGATGACCTGTGGGTCGACGCCCAGATACGTGCCGACTTGATGGACCAACACGTCGTGCACCAGATCCGTGAGTTCTTCCGGATCCTTCGCTCGCTGCTCCAATGGGCGGCGAAACAGCACAATTCTTGCGCGAGTCGTATTTCCGTGACGGTCGATTCCGGCCGGAATCAGTCGTGACAGTGGAACCGGGCCGTCCGCGATGACCTCCGGCGGCCATGTGACGGACTCCGGATCGTGCGCGTGAATCTTCGGAACTTCGTCCACTGCGATGTCGAGTTTCGTCAGCCGGTCGTGCCATGCGAGGTCGACGGGAGAGAAGGCGTCGAGCACCAGGAGATCGAACTTCTCCGCGCGGGTACGCCTGGCGGGCACCTCCGGGGGAAGTAGCGGTCCGCGCAGGCCACGGCCGTGTCGCTCGATGGAACGAGTGGTGACCGAGCGTCGGCGGCGGGCTTGTGGCATGGCGCCAGATTACGACAGGAGAAACTGCTCGGTGTGTCCGAGTAGGTTCCGGACGTGGGGAGGGCTAGGCTCCGTACCTGTGAGATCTCTGCGTCGCTGCTGCCGCCCCGGGTGCAAGAACCCCGCCGTCGCGACGCTTACGTATGTCTACTCGGACTCCACTGCGGTTGTCGGGCCGCTGGCAACCGTCGCCGAGCCCCATTCATGGGATTTGTGTGACACTCACGGCTCTCGAATCACCGCCCCCAAGGGGTGGGAACTCGTCCGCCACGAAGGCGGATTCGCGTCGAGTACTCCCGACGAAGACGATCTGACCGCTTTGGCTGAAGCTGTACGTGAGGCCGGTCTCGGAGATCGCAGCAAGTCCAACGTCGATGCAGATGAGGACATACGTCCCGCAGCTCCGAGTACTGCCCGTACAGGGCGTCGTGGACACCTACGCGTTCTGCCCGACCCGTCCAACTGACGCGAGATTCGTCGCCGTAGACGCTAGGCTCGACCGAGTACTTCCACACCCGAGTACTGCGAATCTCCGGACGCCATGCGCCCGGACGTTCCCGTCTGTGAGGGTGCATGCACAAGGAGAGTTTTCAGTGGGGCGAACAGCCGAGTCGGTTGCTGCAATCATCAAGGCGTACGACGTACGCGGTGTGGTCGGTGAGCAGATCGACGAAGATTTTGTCCGCGACGTCGGTGCGTCGTTCGCCCGCCTGGTCCGCGACGAGGCCGGCGCCGCCACGACGGTTGTGATCGGCTACGACATGCGCGCATCGTCGCCCACACTGTCTTCGGCTTTCGGTGACGGCGTGCTTGCTCAAGGGCTCGACGTCGTCTACATCGGATTGGCGTCGACCGACGAGCTCTACTTTGCATCCGGTTTGCTGAACTGCCCGGGCGCGATGTTCACGGCGAGCCACAATCCCGCCAAGTACAACGGCATCAAGATGTGTCGGGCCGGCGCCAAGCCGGTCGGTCAGGACACCGGCCTCGCAGTCATCTCCGCCGAGGTCGTCTCGGGTGTTCCCGCGTACGACGGACCGGCAGGCACCGCCAGCACCAAGGACGTCCTCGAGGAATACGCGAGCTACCTCCGCGGATTGGTCGACCTGGCTGCGTTGCGCCCGCTGAAGGTCGCAGTCGATGCAGGCAACGGTATGGGCGGCCATACCGCGCCGGCCGTATTCGGGCCGATGCCCCTCGACGTCCTGCCGCTGTACTTCGAGCTCGACGGCACGTTCCCCAACCACGAAGCCAATCCGCTCGATCCGGCCAACCTCGTCGACCTGCAGGCCTACGTGCGCGAAACCGGAGCGGACATCGGCTTGGCATTCGACGGTGACGCGGACCGTTGCTTCGTCGTAGACGAGAAGGGCGACCCGGTCTCGCCGTCCGCGGTGACGGCACTTGTCGCCAAGCGCGAACTCGCGAAGGAACCGGGCGCGTCGATCATCCACAACCTGATCACGTCACGGGCAGTGCCCGAACTGGTCGAAGAACTCGGCGGCGTCGCTATTCGTACCCGAGTCGGCCACTCGTTCATCAAGCAGGAGATGGCCGAGACCGGTGCGGTGTTCGGCGGCGAGCACTCCGCTCACTACTACTTCCGCGACTTCTGGGGCGCCGACTCCGGCATGCTCGCGGCGCTGCACGTACTCGCCGCACTGGGCGAGCAGGATCGTCCGCTCTCCGAGTTGATGGCGGAGTACACCCGCTACGCGGCCTCGGGCGAGATCAACTCCACCGTGGCTGACGCGGCAGATCGTACGGCCGCTGTACTGGCGGCATTTGCCGACCGCACCGAGTCGGTGGATCGCCTCGACGGTGTCACGGTCAGTCTCGAGGGAAATGCCTGGTTCAACTTGCGCGCGTCCAACACCGAACCACTGCTGCGACTCAACGTCGAAGCACCCACGTCCGCCGATGTCGACGCATTGGTGAACGAAATTCTGGCGATCGTCCGGGCTTGAATCCGAGTCTGATCGGTTTGTCGGTGAGCCGAAGCCCTGGGATAGTTGGGGGACTATCTCAGGAACGACGGCCTCGGGAACGAGGGCTTTGCCACCACGGACCGCGTGGAGCTGGAATGCTGGATGGTGCGGGAACTGCTAACGGAGAAGGGGGTGCGGTGAGATGACAGCGCCGATGCCGCTTCTCGACCTCGACGACAGCGAGGGTTTGTCAGCTGCCGATTCGGAAGGGCTACTGCGGTCTGTAGCCATGGGCGGCGCACAGATTCGGGCCACCGCGTCGGCCGTCGGTGAGGGTGTGATCTCCCGATTGGCCGGTCTGCGTCCGCGCAGCGTCGTACTGATCGCCGGCGCGGGTGGCGCCCGGCACGGAGCCAGGATCGCGCTTGCTCTCGTCGGAGATTCGGTCGGTTGCCCGCTCCTCGTTCTCGACCGGACGCCGTCGTGGGCCGGGCCATTGGACGTGATCGTCGTCGCCGGTGACGATGCCGGTGATCCACGCCTCGTCGAATCCGTTGACAGTGCCGTACGCCGCGGCGCCGAGGTTGTTGTCGCCGTTCCCGACGAGGGGCCCATGCGAGCCGTGGCGGCCGGGCGCACCATGCCCTTGCCACCGCGGCTCTACGCCTCGCCCCGGCACACGATGACGCGGTTCCTCGCCGTCTTCCTCGCGGTTGCCGCCGAAATCGAGGGCAAGGGATCGATCGAGGACCGTTCGGCGGTGCTCGGTCGAATCGCCGACGCAGTTGATGCGGAGGCGCTGCGGGACGGACCGGCCAACGAGGTATTCCACAACCCGGCCAAGTCGTTGGCCACCAGGATGAGCGGCCGGCGAGTCGTTCTGTGTGGAAGTGGTTCCGTGACAACAGCACTCGCAGAGTTCTCGAGCGTTGCGCTGATGAGCTCCGGCCTGAACGCCGCTGCCGCCGAGATGTCCGAGGTGATTCGTTCGGCGCGGGCACTGTTCGCGCCGGACGCAGCTTCACGTGATTCGGTGTTCCACGACCCCTTCTTTCACGATCCGCAACTCGACGGCGCGCTGCCGACCCCGCCGGCGCGGGCGTTCGTCTTCGCGACCGAATCCACGCGCGGGGAGGCGAGGCGCCGGATGGACGCACTGGCCGACGCCGACCTGGTGGTCGCGGCAGACGAAGACCAGACCAACGTGGTCATATCGGAGATGGAGCAGGTATTCGTGTTGGCGTCTCGAGTAGACATGGCCGCGGCGTACGTGCAGTTGACGGGCGGTGCGAAGTAAGTGCGTGAACTCGAAGGTGCACTTCGTTCTTACGCGTGGGGCTCGCGAACGGCAATTGCCGAACTACGCGGTCTTTCGACTCCGTCGAATCATCCCGAAGCGGAATTGTGGTTGGGCGCGCACCCGGGTGACCCGGCGCGCGTGATCACCGAATCCGGAAGCGAGTCGTTGCTCGAGGTCCTGCACCGCGAACCCGAACGCGAACTCGGCCGTGAGAACCTCGAGGCATTCGGTGAGCGACTCCCATTCCTGCTCAAGCTGCTTGCGGCGGAAGAACCGCTGTCACTTCAAGCGCACCCCAGCGCCGTTCAAGCCGACGAGGGTTTTCGTCGTGAGAACGCACTCGGCGTTCCCATGGAATCGCCGATTCGCAACTACAAGGACGGCAGCCACAAGCCCGAACTCGTTGTCGCACTGAGCAGATTCGAAGCGCTTGCCGGATTCCGCGAGCCGACGCGGACTGTCAAACTGCTGCGCGCTCTGGCCGTCGACGAGTTGGAGCCGTACATCGGTCTGCTCGAAGGGCAACCCGATTCCGACGGACTGCGGGCGTTGTTCACGACATGGATCACGCTGCCGTCTACGGTGCTCGGGACCTTGCTCCCTGCCGTACTTGCCGGGTGCATCACCTACGTCGCACACCACGACGCCGAATTCGTGACCGAGATCCGCACCGCGCTGGAATTGAGCGAGGCGTACCCCGGCGACGCCGGTGTTCTGGCGGCACTGCTGCTCAACCGCGTCACCCTCGAGCCCGGCCAAGGACTGTTTCTCGCTGCCGGCAATCTCCACGCGTATCTCCATGGACTCGCGGTCGAGATCATGGCCAACTCCGACAACGTGCTGCGCGGTGGGCTGACACCGAAGCACGTCGACGTGCCCGAATTGCTGAGGGTTCTGGACTTCGTCGGGGCCGATATCGAAGTGCTCGATCCGGCCCCGTCATCTGGATCAGGTCAGTCAGGATCAGGTAGATACGAGTACGTCACGCCGGCGCCCGAATTTCGTTTGACGCGTCTGGAGTTCGACGCGAATTCCACGGACATCGTCGTCGACGCTTCAGGCCCGCGGATTCTGATCTGCACCGACGGCGCGGTCACTGCGACGTGCGGCACTGACACTCTCGACCTCGATCGAGGCCGAGCGGCGTGGATCGCTGCCGACGAGCCCGCGATACACCTGAGCACACGGACCCCGACTGCGCAGGTTTTCAGTGCCGTAGTCGGAAACTAGGAGACATTGTGTCGGCTCATGGTGGCAAGAAGGCAATTCTGGCGGCCCTCGGAGCCAATGCCGGAATTGCCGTAGCCAAGTTCGCCGGATTCTTGATCACCGGATCGTCGTCGATGCTCGCCGAATCGGTGCACTCGGTGGCCGACACGTCCAATCAGGGTTTGCTGCTCCTGGGGCAGAAGAAGGCAGAACGTGACGCGGATCAACTGCACCCGTTCGGCTACGGGCGCAACCGATACTTCTATTCGTTCGTCGTTGCACTGGTGCTCTTCACCCTCGGTTCGCTGTTCGCGATTTACGAGGGTATTCACAAGATTCAACATCCGGAAGAACTCAATTCGGCTTTCGTGGCAATCGCGATTCTTGTCATAGCGATTTGTCTGGAGGGCTACAGCTTCCGGACCGCAGCGAAGGAATCACGACCGCTCAAGGGAAATGCGTCGTGGTGGAACTTCATCCGAACCTCTCGTAGCCCGGAACTCCCGGTTGTGCTGCTCGAGGACACCGGCGCATTGATCGGTCTCGTCCTTGCACTCGGCGGCGTCGGCCTCACGATGGTGACCGGAAATCCGGTCTTCGACGGCATCGGAACTCTGTGCATCGGTGTCCTGCTCGGCATCATCGCGATCATTCTGATCATCGAAATGCAGTCGCTGCTGATCGGTGAGGGCGCAACGGCGGTGGAGACCGAACTGATCCTCAACGCCCTGGTCGACGGAACTCGTATCGAACGCGTCATTCATTGCAAGACGCAGTACCTCGGTCCCGAGGAGATCCTTGTTGCTGCCAAGGTTGCGGTGCCGATCGGATCGACGATCTCGGACGTGGCGACGGCGATCGACGAGGCCGAGTCTCGCGTGCGCGCTGCAGTGCCTGCGGCGCGGGTGATCTACCTCGAGCCGGACCTGGATCGTCTCAGCGCAGGAGATCGCCCTGAAACAGATCTACAGGCTCCCGACAAACCCTGAACAAAGCTGCGCCTGCGGGCTTAGGCTGATGCCATCTCTCTACTTGCCCATGGTGGGACCTGCTGGTCCCCAGCAAGGAGGCGGCAATGGCTGTCAAGGACGAGCAGGCCGGATCTGGACGGTCGAAGCTGTTTCGAACCAAATCGATCGAGCAGTCCATCAAGGACACCGACGAGCCGGAAACCAAACTCCGGAAAGAACTGAACTCGTGGGATCTCACGGTGTTCGGTGTCGCAGTCGTCATCGGTGCGGGCATCTTCACACTCACGGCTCGGACGGCGGGAAATGTCGCCGGGCCGTCGGTCTCGCTCGCGTTCGTCATTGCCGCCATCGCCTGCGGACTGGCAGCGCTGTGTTACGCCGAATTCGCGTCGACGGTCCCGGTTGCCGGTAGCGCGTACACGTTCTCGTACGCGACGTTCGGCGAATTCGTCGCCTGGATCATCGGCTGGGATCTCATCCTCGAATTCGCCTTGGCGTCTTCGGTGGTCGCCAAAGGCTGGTCGCTGTACCTCGGCGAAGTGATGGGCTCACGCAGCCCGATCGTCGAGTTGGGGCCGATATCCTTCGACTGGGGTGCGGTGCTGGTGATCGCTGTCATCACGATCCTGCTCGCGACCGGCACAAAACTCTCGTCGAGGGTGTCACTGGTGATCACGGCGATCAAGGTCGCGGTGGTGTTGCTGGTGATCATCGTCGGTCTGTTCTACATCGACACCGACAACTACTCGCCGTACATTCCGCCGTCGGAGCCGGGCTCGACGGGAGAGGGCATCCACCAGTCGTTGTTCTCGTACGTGACCGGGGCCGGTGGCAGCACGTTCGGGTGGTACGGATTGCTCGCGGCAGCCAGTCTGGTGTTCTTCGCGTTCATCGGCTTCGACGTCGTCGCCACGACGGCGGAGGAGGCGAAGGAGCCGCAGAAGGCGCTGCCACGCGGCATCCTGGGTTCTCTCCTGATCGTCACGGTTCTGTACGTGGCGGTGACACTGGTGCTGACGGGGATGGTGAAATACACCGAGCTCGAGGGCGATACCTCCAACCTGGCAACGGCATTCGCTTTCCACGACATCACGTGGGCGAAAAACGTCATCTCGTTCGGCGCTTTGGCCGGTCTCACGACAGTGGTGATGGTGCTGATGCTCGGGCAGACCAGGGTGCTCTTCGCGATGGCACGCGACGGTCTGATGCCACGACGCCTGGCACCGACCGGCAAGCACGGAACCCCTGTGCGGATCACGATCTTGGTCGGCGTCGTGGTCGCGGTGCTCGCCGGCGTTTTTCCGATCGGCACCCTCGAGGAAATGGTCAACATCGGCACACTGTTCGCTTTTGTTCTCGTCTCGATCGGGGTTCTCGTGCTCCGTCGGACGCGTCCCGACCTACCTCGCGGATTCAGGGTGCCGCTGGTCCCGCTGGTCCCGATTCTGGCCGTCCTCGCGTGTCTGTGGCTGATGTTCAACCTGTCGGTGGAGACCTGGATGAGGTTCGTGGTCTGGATGGCCCTCGGCGTTGTCATCTATTTTGCCTACAGCAGGCAGCATTCGATGATCGGGAAGCGTGAACGCGGCGAAATCGAGTAGATGTACAAAGTTTATGATTTGTCTATCACTTGTACAAAATCAGTAGTACTGTCTACCTCATAGTGAACTGACTCACAGTTTTCGGGTCGGTCCGAATCGAGGAGGTAGACCGTGTCGACGCACGTGGACTCGCAATCCGGCCAGACGCTCCCGCCCGAGCAGTGGCGTGACAAGAAGAGATACCTCTGGCTGCTCGGCCTCGTGCCGCCGACGGCGGTCTTCATCGCCGTCGGATTGGTCGCGTTGTTCAACAGTCTCGGATGGAATGCGGTCTCGCCGGTGTGGTGGTGGATCGGGCCGCTTCTCGTCTACATCCTGCTCCCGATCCTCGACATCTTCTTCGGCCCGGACGGCGAGAATCCGCCGGACGAAGTGATGGAGCGCCTCGAGAACGACAAGTACTACCGGTATTGCACCTACATCTACATACCGTTCCAGTTGGTCAGCCTGGTCCTGGCCTGCTACCTCTGGTCGGCGACCGATCTGTCCTGGCTCGGAATCGACGGGGGACTTGGGCTGATCTCCAAGATCGGTCTGGCGATCAGTATCGGTTGTGTCGCAGGAATCGGGATCAACACCGCACACGAGCTCGGTCACAAGAAGGACGATCTCGAACGCTGGTTGTCGAAGATCACTCTGGCGCAGTCGTTTTACGGCCACTTCTACATCGAGCACAATCGTGGACACCACGTGCGCGTCGCCACGCCCGAGGATCCGGCGTCGTCTCGCTTCGGTGAGAGCTTCTGGACCTTCCTGCCGCGCAGTGTGTGGGGATCTCTGCGCTCGTCGTGGTCCTTGGAAAAGGCCAGACTCGATCGACTGGGTAAGAAGCCGTGGACAATTCGCAACGACGTCCTGCATTCGTGGTTGATGTCCGTCGTACTGTTCGGTGTCCTCGTCGCCGTCTTCGGCCTCTCGGTACTGCCGTTCCTGGTGCTGCAGGCCGTGTTCGGATTCTGTCTGCTCGAAACCGTCAACTACCTCGAACATTACGGACTGAAGCGTCGTCGTCTGGACAGCGGGCGGTACGAGCGTGCAGCACCGGAGCACAGTTGGAACAGTGATCACATCTGCACCAACATCTTCCTGTATCACCTCCAGCGTCACAGCGATCATCACGCGAACCCGACGCGTCGTTATCAGACGCTTCGAAGCATGGACGGTGCGCCCAACCTGCCCAGTGGGTACGCGAGCATGATCATCCTCGCCTACGTTCCACCGCTGTGGCGAAAAGTGATGGATCCCAAAGTCCTTGCGCACTACGGCGGCGACATCACCCGCGTCAACGTTCAGCCGTCCAAGCGTGATCGCATCCTTGCTCGGTACGGAGCAGCGTGATGAGCAGCTATCGATGCCCGGTGTGTGAATACGTCTACGACGAATCGAAGGGTGCACCACGAGAAGGGTTTCCGGCGGGCACGCCATGGGATGCCGTGCCGGACGACTGGTGCTGTCCGGACTGCGGCGTGAGGGAAAAGCTGGACTTCGAGCCGATGCCGGCAACGGCGGGGAGTGAATCATGAACGACTACAAGCTGTATCAGTGCGCGCAATGCGGCTTCGAGTACGACGAGGCAGTCGGCTGGCCGGAGGACGGTATCGAACCGGGCACTCGCTGGGATGACATTCCCGAAGACTGGAGTTGCCCGGACTGCGGGGCGGCGAAGAGCGACTTCTTCATGGTTGAGGTCGAACGACGGTGAGATGCGTCGGCGACGAACGGACCTAGGTGCGGCGGTAGTGTCGTCACCATGACTTCGACGCCCACTCGTCTGCCGCAGAAAGAAGCGTCGCGCCTGCTGCTGCGTACGTCGGTGCTCGATTCGATGCGTGAGTTGTTGACCGAGCGCGACTGGTCCGAGGTGACGCTGACGGTTCTGGCCAAGCATGCCGGTGTGAGTCGTCAGACGCTCTACAACGAGTTCGGCTCGAGGCAAGGGCTTGCCGAGGCGTACGCGCTTCGCCTTGCTGACGGCTTCGTCGACGCGGTGGACGAGGCCATGGTGGCGAACGACGGACGTGCAGTCGAGGCATTGACGGCGGGTTTCGGATCGTTTTTCGCCTCCAGTGCAACCGACCCGTTGGTGATCTCTCTGCTCACCGGTGAGGCCAAGCCGGACCTGCTTCGCCTGATCACCACCGACAGTGCGGTCATCATCGAGCGCGCGTCGTCGCGGCTTGCGGAGAGTTTCCAGCGAGGGTGGATTCAGGCGTCACCCGCCGACGCCGGAATTCTGGCCAGGGCGATTGCGCGTCTCGGGCTGAGCTACATTTCGATGCCGCCGGAGTCCGAGGCTTCGGTGGCGGAGGATCTGGGCATACTGCTCGGGCCGTTCATCGACGTGGCGCGCGAGGGCCGCGCAGTAGAGGGGCGGGCGGGAGAGGGCGTCTAACCGATAGCCTGGTACACCGATAGGCTTGTGCAGAGTATGCACGTCAACCAGGAGAGGCAGATGACGACCTCAGTTTCAACAACGCCCGTGGCCGAGAGCCGTAACGGCATCGACTTCAAAGTTGCAGATCTTTCGCTCGCGGAGTTCGGTCGCAAGGAAATCCGTCTGGCAGAGCACGAGATGCCCGGCCTCATGGCGCTTCGTCGCGAATACGCAGAGGTGTTGCCGCTCAAGGGCGCTCGCGTTTCCGGCTCGCTGCACATGACCATTCAGACCGCGGTGCTGATCGAGACGCTGACCGCGCTCGGCGCCGAGGTCCGCTGGGCTTCATGCAACATCTTCTCCACGCAGGATCACGCTGCCGCCGCCATCGTCGTCGGTCCGCACGGCACCCCGGAAGAGCCCAAGGGCGTTCCGGTTTTCGCCTGGAAGGGTGAAACCCTCGAAGAGTACTGGTGGGCAGCCGAGCAGATGCTGACCTGGCCGGGTGAGCCTGCCAACATGATTCTCGACGATGGCGGCGACGCCACCATGCTGGTGCTCAAGGGCGCACAGTTCGAGAAGGCCGGCGTCGTCCCGCCGACGGACGACGACCAGGATTCCGACGAGTACAAGGTCTTCCTTGCACTTCTGCGTCAGTCCCTCGAGTCCGACAAGGGCAAGTGGACGGCAATCGCCGAGTCCGTCCAGGGCGTCACCGAGGAGACCACCACGGGCGTTCTGCGCCTGTACCAGGTTGCCGCTGCCGGTGAACTCACGTTCCCCGCTATCAACGTCAACGACTCGGTCACCAAGAGCAAGTTCGACAACAAGTACGGCACGCGCCACTCGCTGCTCGACGGCATCAACCGCGGCACCGACGTTCTGATCGGCGGCAAGGCTGCGCTGGTCTGCGGTTACGGAGACGTCGGCAAGGGTTGTGCCGAGGCACTTCGCGGCCAGGGCGCTCGCGTCGCGGTCACCGAGGTCGACCCCATCAACGCCCTGCAGGCGCTCATGGACGGCTTCGAGGTCAAGACAGTCGAGCAGGCCATCGGCTGGGCCGACATCGTGATCACGTCCACCGGTAACAAGGACATCATCACGTTCGAGCACATGAAGGCCATGAAGCATCAGGCCATCCTGGGCAACATCGGTCACTTCGACAACGAGATCGACATGGCCGGCCTCGAGAAGTCCGGCGACGTCACGCGGATCAACATCAAGCCGCAGGTCGACGAGTTCACGTTCGCCGACGGCCACTCGATCATCGTGCTGTCCGAAGGCCGCCTGCTCAACCTCGGCAACGCGACGGGCCACCCGTCGTTCGTGATGAGCAACAGCTTCTCCAACCAGGTCATCGCGCAGATCGAACTGTGGACGAAGCCGGACGAGTACGACAACGAGGTCTACCGCCTCCCGAAGCACCTCGACGAGAAGGTCGCCAAGATCCACGTCGAGGCACTCGGTGGCACGCTGACCAAGCTCACGAAGGATCAGGCAGAGTACATCGGCGTCGACGTCGAAGGCCCGTACAAGCCCGAGCACTACCGCTACTGACCCGGTGATTCGTCGCTGAGGATGTAGCGTCCGCCGTCCCCCGGTCTGCGCAAGCAGGCCGGGGGATAGGCTTGTCCGCCGTGGGAACACTGGTGGCATTGGAAGGCCTCGACGGCGCTGGAAAGCGAACGTTGATCGGCAAAGTGGAGAGCGAACTCCGCCGCGGCGGCACGTCGATCGCGACTCTGGATTTTCCGCGGTACGGGAAGTCGATCCACGCAGATCTTGCTGCCGAGGCACTCAAAGGATCGCACGGAGACCTGGCTGAATCCGTGAACGCGATGGCAGTCCTGTTCGCCCTGGACCGCGCGGGTGCGGCGGATCGGATCTCGGACCTGTTGTCCGCCAACGACATTGTTCTCCTCGACCGCTACGTGGCGTCCAACGCCGCCTACAACGCGGCGCGCGCGCATCAGGGCGTGGACGGCGAGATGGTCGCCTGGGTCCGTGAATTGGAGTTGGGTCGACTCGCTCTTCCCGCTCCCGATCTGCAGTTGTACCTCGACGTGCCGGTAGCTCTGGCCGAGCAGCGTGCCCGCTCGCGTGAGGCCGAGGACGCGTCGCGTCAGCTCGACGCCTACGAGCGCGACGGCGGCCTGCAGGCCAGAACCGGTGAGCTCTACAAGCAGTTGGCAGCGACGGACTGGGTCTCGCCCTGGTGGATCGTGGGGCCGGAGACGGACCCGGGCGAACTGGCGCGCAGGCTCGCGGATTTCGCGTGATCGGTCACCCTTGCGGCCGGGATTCGAACTTTCCGGCACAGTAGAGGGAAAGACGCGGCACGCCGCACGGCCTCGTAACGGTCTGATTCATCGCTCCGAGATGCAACGATAGGGATATGAAACCAAGGATTCTGGTTGTCGACGACGACACGGCACTCGCCGAGATGCTCACGATCGTGCTGCGTGGTGAGGGTTTCGATCCCTACGTGGTAGGCGACGGAACCCTGGCGCTCGCGGCAGTGCGTGAGACCCGGCCCGACCTCGTCCTGCTCGATCTCATGCTTCCCGGAATGAACGGGATCGACGTATGCCGGGTTCTGCGTGCGGATTCCGGCGTGCCCATCGTGATGTTGACGGCCAAGACCGACACCGTCGACGTCGTGCTCGGCCTCGAATCCGGTGCGGACGACTACATCATGAAGCCGTTCAAGCCGAAGGAGCTGGTGGCGCGGGTGCGTGCTCGCCTGCGCCGTACGGAAGAGGAGCCGGCCGAGCTGCTGAGCATCGCCGACATCGTGATCGACGTTCCGGCACACAAGGTCAGCCGCGGCAGCGAGCAGATCTCGCTCACACCACTCGAATTCGACCTGCTGGTCGCATTGGCGCGCAAGCCGCGCCAGGTGTTCACCCGTGAAGTCCTCCTCGAGCAGGTGTGGGGATACCGCCACGCCGCCGACACCCGCCTGGTGAACGTGCACGTTCAGCGTTTGCGCGCCAAGGTAGAAACTGATCCCGAGAATCCCGAAGTGGTTCTGACGGTCAGGGGGGTCGGCTACAAGGCCGGACCGCCGTGAGCGGAGTTTCCAGGTGGCGTCGTCGTCTCAACCGACGGCTGACGCCATTTCTGCGGTGGTGTCACTCGATGAGCAACACCCTCGCGCACACGTGGCGACGCTCGCTCCAATTGCGAGTGGTCGTCTCGACTTTGACGTTGTCCTTGATCGTCATCGTCATTCTCGGTGTCGTGCTGACCAGCCAGATCACCGATCGGCTGTTGGAAACGAAGATCACCGCGGCGACCGAGGAAATGGACCGAGCCCGCGGCATCGTCGAAGACCAACTCGCGGGCGTCGACGATTCGACGGCGCTCAACGTTCAATTGGAAAGCGCTGCATCCGGACTGACGAGCCGTCGAAACCAGACCTCGGGCCAGGCCTCCGGGTCAGCCGGCACCTTCGACCCGGTGCTCATCGTGCCGGGGGACGGGCCGCGCCAGCCGACGAGTTCGGGACCGGTCGATCAGATCCCCGACAACCTTCGCGAGTTCGTCAAACGCGGCCAGATCAGTTACCAATTCGCGACGGTGTCCAACCCGAACGGTTACTCCGGACCCGCGCTGATCATCGGTAGCCCCACCGCGTCGTCGATATCGGGACTCGAGCTGTATCTGATCTTCCCGCTCGCCAGCGAAGACCGAAGTCTGTCTCTTGTTCGAAGCACCCTGCTGATCGGTGGAGCCGTGTTGCTGGTGCTCTTGGCGGCGATTTCGCTGTTGGTTGCCAGACAGGTCGTGCTTCCCATCCGATCGGCCTCGCGAATCGCAGTGCGTTTCGCAGACGGCCGACTCAAGGAACGAATGCCGGTCCGCGGCGAGGACGACATGGCGCGCCTGGCCATGTCCTTCAACGAGATGGCCGAGAGTCTGTCCAAGCAGATCACCCAGTTGGAGGAGTTCGGCAGCCTCCAGAAACGCTTCACCTCCGATGTCAGCCATGAACTGCGCACACCACTGACCACGGTCCGGATGGCCGCCGACCTGATCTACGACGGCAGCGAGAACCTCGACCCCATGCTGCGTCGGTCGTCGGAACTGCTTGTCGCCGAACTGGACAGGTTCGAAGGGCTTCTGGCGGACCTCCTCGAGATCTCCCGCCACGACGCCGGTGTCGCGGAACTTGCGTCCGAACAACTCGACGTCCGTATGTGTGCGCGAGCGGCCGTTTCCACGGTTCGCCATCTCGCCCGCGAATCCGGCACCGAACTGATCGTGGACATGCCCGACGAGCCGGTCATGGCAGATGTCGATCCGCGCCGCGTCGAACGCATCCTGCGAAATCTCCTGGCCAACGCCATCGACCACGGTGAGGGGAAGCCGATTCTGCTTCGCCTTCGCGCCGACGACAATGCCCTCGCCTTCATCGTCCGCGACAGTGGCGTCGGGTTGCGTCCGGGCGAGGAGAAGTTGGTCTTCAACCGGTTCTGGCGATCGGACCCGTCCCGCGTGCGCCGCAGTGGCGGCACCGGACTCGGCCTCGCGATCAGCGTCGAAGACGCGAATCTGCACGACGGCAAGCTCGAGGCCTGGGGCGAACCGGGAGTCGGCGCCTGCTTCCGGCTGACGCTCTCGCGCACCCGTGGCAAGAAAGTCGTGTCGAGCCCACTGCCTCTCAAGCCGACGACCACAAAGTTCGTCCGCACGCCGAGCGAAGCCGACATCGTCGCCGATACCGTCGGCGAGGTCACGTCGTCCCTGCCGACTCCGCGCGAATCGGACTCGCGGAACGAGTCCAACGGTGGGGATCGATCATGATCGGAACCCGCCGCCGTCTGGCACTTCTCGCAACAACGCTCAGCGTGCTGTTGCTGACCGGCGCGTGCGCGAGTTTGCCGGAATCCTCCTCGCCGCAGGCAATCGGAACTCTGGCAACCGCTGTGCCCGGAACCTCCGTCGAATCACCGGCCTCGGGGCGAGAGCCGGACCTGCTGGTACGTGACTTCGTCAAGGCGAGTACCGATCCGTCCAACCGGCACGCCGCAGCCCGTCAGTACCTGACCAAGGACGCTTCGGCGCGTTGGGACGACGCGGCAAGTGCTGTCATCGTCGACAAGGTCGATGTGCTCTCGGTTTCTCGAACCAGCACCGAAGCCGTCTACACGATTCGTGTGAACAAGGTCGGTCGCCTCGACCCGGGAGGACTGTACGTTCCCGAAGAGGGCAGCTTCGAAGCGAGGATGACCCTGGCGTTGACCGACGGCGAATGGCGGATCAGTGATCTGCCTCCCGGCGTGATCATGGAGCGTCCGCAGTTCCTCGGCGCTTACCAGCGGAAGTCGTTGTTCTTCCTCGACCCCACCAGCCAGACGGTCGTCCCCGATCTTCGCTGGATCTCCGGCGGGCAGGACCAGGTGGCGGCTCAGCTGATCGGTCTGATGATCGACGGACCGAAGGCAGCGCTGGCGCCGGCTGTGCGAAACGAACTGGGCAATGGCGTGTCGGTGATCGGTCCGATCACCAAGGCCGACGGTAAGCCGGGACAGGTCGGAGTCGGTCTCGGTGGTGTGCGCATCAACTTCCGCCTTGACAACCCGATGGATGCTGCTACTCGCGGTTTGTTTGCAGCACAGGTCATTTGGACGCTCGCCAACGCCGATGTGGCAGGGCCTTACGTTCTGGAGATCGACGGCGAACCGCTGGACGCGGCTCATGCCGACGGCTGGACCACCGCCGACGTCGCATCCACCAACCCACTGGCCACCACGAGTGCAACCGTCGGACTGCACGCACTGCGCAACGGTTCACTGGTGAGTGTCACCGAGCAAGAGGCGACTCCGGTGCCCGGTTTCGCGGGCAATGCGGGCAACCTCACGGCGGCTGCTCTCTCACGGGACGGCAAGTTGGTGGCAGCCGTCGCGGACACCGCTCGGCCGGATCCCGGCACAAGATTCGACTTGTCGCTCGGGACATACGGCGAAGGGTCCGTTCCGGTACTCGAAGGCAGCGCCATCACCAGGCCTTCGTGGGAGCTGGACAACAACGCGGTCTGGACGGCTGTGAACGGCAATACCGTCGTTCGGGTCGTCCGTGAACCAGGCACCGGCCGGGTGTCGGTCACCAACGTCGACGTCGGGGCCCTGACGTCGGTCGGTTCGACGATCTCGGAACTGCGTCTGTCGCGGGACGGCGTGCGAGCGGCGATGATCATCGACGGCAAGGTCTACCTGGCTGTGGTCGTGCGCACCGCCAGCGGGGTCTACGCCCTGACGAGTCCACGCGCAGTGGCGTCCGGCTTGGGCAGTACCGCGCTCTCACTCGACTGGAGCAACAGCGACACCATCGTAATCGCGCGCAGTGGAGCCGACATACCGGTCGTCCAGGTCGCGATCGACGGCTCACGAATGGACGCGCTGCCGAGTGGAAACCTGACCGCTCCCGTCACCTCCGTGGATGCATCGCCGACCACCGAGTACGTCGCCGACGCGCGTGCGGTGTTCCAACTGAACAACAACGACCCCGCCGGGGATCGCCGCTGGCGTGAGGTGACCGTGCTGACCGGACAGAAGGCGATTCCGGTTCTGCCTGGCTGACGTCTCTGCGCTCTGGTGAATGTCTGCGCTCTGATGCATGTCGGTGCTCAGGTTCATGATTCGGCCATGGGGGACAAGAAATTCGGTGCCGGTCTGCTCGACCTGCTGTTGCCACGCGAGTGTGGTGGGTGTGGCCGCTCGGGGACTCTGTGGTGCGGTGAGTGCGCGGAACTGCTGCGCGATCATCCGCTTCAACTGAGTCCGCGCGTGGATCCGGGCGTGCCCGTCTGGGCACTCGGCCGCTACGACGGCCCCAGGCGACGCAGTGTGATCGAGATGAAGGAACGGGGTCGTCGGGACCTCGCGATGCCTCTGGGGATCGCTGTGGCCGACGCGTTGGCCACTCTGGAACGGTGGGGCGAGCTCGGCAGCGGGGGTCGTCCGCCGATCGTGCTGGTGCCGGCTCCCACGCGCGCCCGAGCGGCGCGATCTCGCGGGGGTGATCCGGTTCGCCGGATAGCCGAAAGTATGCGCGGAAAGCGGGAAATTGGTTCTGTCGCGGGTCGTCCGGTACGTGTCTGTCCGATTCTCCGGATGACGCGAGGTGTACGTGACTCGGTGGGACTGTCCGCGGCCGACCGGGTGACCAACGTGAACGGTCATGTGTCTCTCGACACCACTGCGATCTCTTCGATTGCCGGGGACAGTGACATCGTCCTGCTCGACGACGTCCTCACCACGGGAGCGACTGCGGCAGAGTCGGTTCGGGCCCTCTCGCTCAGTGGGATTCGGACAACTCTCGTGCTTGTCCTTGCAGGGGCTTAGATGAATTTCGTTGGAACAGTGGCACTCGCGCGCGTTACGTACTAGCGTCGGCGGCACACCCGAAAATACTGGTAGGAGGTGGTACTTCGATACTGGTGCCGGGCGGATCCCCTCTCGGTACTTGCAGAATTTGCCGCCGCCCACCGTGGGGCGGGGCCGTAATTGGGAGGTACGAGTGACGACCCCTTCGCAAGCCTCGTTTTTCATCGAGGACGCCACCATCGAGCGTTCCGAGAATGCCGCAGCTCCGAGATCCGACGTCGTAGTCAAGGGACGAAATGTCGAGATCCCCGATCACTTCCGAATCTACGTTTCGGAAAAGCTGGCGCGACTCGAACACTTCGACCCCTCCATATTCCACTTCGACGTGGAACTCCAACATGAACGCAACCGACGACAGGCCAAGAGTTGCCAGCGCGTCGAGATCACCGCTCGAGGTAAAGGCCCGGTGGCCCGAGCCGAAGCGTCCGCAGACAGCTTCTACGCCGCCTTCGAATCGGTGATCGACAAGCTCGAGAGTCGCCTCCGTCGAACCAAGGACCGCAAGAAGGTCCATTACGGCGACAAGCGACCGGTGTCCGTCGCGGAGGCAACCGCCTCCCTCGTCGACGCAGACTCACTCGGAGTCACACCGGACATTTCGCTGAACGGTCAAGAGCCGGACGAGTACGACGGCCCGGGACGCGTGGTCCGCACGAAGGATCACCCGGCCGAGCCGATGACCATCGACGACGCTCTCTACGAGATGGAACTGGTCGGACACGACTTCTTTCTCTTCCATGACAAGGAGTCGGACAAGCCGTCCGTCGTCTACCGTCGTCACGCTTTCGACTACGGATTGATCCGCCTGACATGACCCAATCGGTGGTGGGTTTGCTCGCTCGCCGCCGGTAGCGCCTACCATGGAATCCGGCCGGAGTTTTCGGACCCCGGCCGGATTTTCAGTGTGTGACCCCCTGTCGCCGAAGATTGAGGACGAAGAAGACTGTGCCGTCGCTGTCGCTATCGAAGCTGCTCCGTGTTGGTGAAGGTCGCATGGTCAAGCGGCTCAAGCACATCGCCGAGCATGTGGAATCTCTGTCGCCCGATGTCGAAGGCCTGACAGACGAGCAACTCAAAGCCAAGACCACCGAGTTCCGTGAGCGCTATGCCGCCGGGGAAACTCTCGACGAGTTGCTGCCCGAGGCATTCTCGGTTGCCCGCGAGGCGTCGTGGCGCGTGATCGACCAGAAGCACTTCCACGTGCAGATCATGGGCGGCGCGGCCCTGCACTTCGGCAACGTCGCCGAGATGAAGACCGGTGAGGGCAAGACCCTGACCTGTGTTCTTCCGGCATACCTGAACGCGATCGCGGGTGACGGCGTCCACGTGGTGACGGTCAACGACTACCTCGCCAAGCGTGACTCCGAGTGGATGGGCCGCGTTCACCGCGCCCTCGGCCTCGAGACCAGTGTGATTCTCTCGGGCATGACGCCGGCCGAGCGCCGCGTCGCCTACGCAGCCGACATCACGTACGGCACCAACAACGAGTTCGGCTTCGACTACCTGCGCGACAACATGACGCATTCGTTGGACGACCTGGTCCAGCGTGGCCATGCGTTTGCCATCGTGGACGAGGTCGACTCGATCCTCATCGACGAAGCCCGAACCCCCCTCATCATCTCGGGCCCGGCCGACGGCTCCAGCAAGTGGTACAGCGAGTTCGCGCGCATCGCGCCGCTGCTGAAGAAGGACGTTCACTACGAGGTCGACATCCGCAAGCGCACCATCGGTGTGCACGAGGCGGGCGTCGAACTGGTCGAGGACCAGCTCGGTATCGACAACCTGTACGAAGCCGCGAATTCGCCGCTGGTGAGCTACTTGAACAACGCGATCAAGGCCAAGGAGCTCTACACCAAGGACAAGGACTACATCGTCCGCGACGGTGAGGTCATCATCGTCGACGAGTTCACCGGCCGCGTGCTGGTCGGCCGCCGCTACAACGAGGGCATGCACCAGGCGATCGAGGCCAAGGAGAAGGTGGAGATCAAGGCGGAGAACCAGACCCTTGCCACCATCACCCTGCAGAACTACTTCCGTCTGTACGACAAGTTGTCGGGCATGACGGGTACCGCCGAGACGGAAGCTGCCGAGCTTCACCAGACATACACGCTCGGTGTGATCCCGATCCCGACCAACCGTCCGATGGTCCGAGTCGACAACGGTGACCTCATCTACAAGACCGAGGAAGCCAAGTTCGACGCGGTGGTCGACGACGTCGTCGAGCGCCACGAGAACGGCCAGCCCGTCCTGATCGGTACCACCAGCGTCGAGCGCTCGGAGTACCTGTCCAAGCAGTTCACCAAGCGCGGCGTTGCCCACAACGTCCTCAACGCCAAGTTCCACGAGAAGGAAGCGACCATCATCGCCGAGGCCGGTCGCTCCGGCGCGGTCACCGTCGCGACCAACATGGCCGGCCGCGGTACCGACGTCGTGCTCGGTGGTAACCCGGACATCATCGCGGACATCGCGCTGCGCAAGAAGGGCCTCGACCCGGTCACGACGCCGGACGAGTACGAGGCAGCCTGGGACGCAGTCCTGGACGAGGTCAAGGCTGAGGTCAAGGCAGACGCCGAAAAGGTCCGCGATGCCGGCGGCCTGTACGTCCTGGGCACCGAGCGTCACGAATCGCGCCGAATCGACAATCAGTTGCGTGGTCGTTCCGGACGTCAGGGTGATCCCGGCGAATCGCGGTTCTACCTTTCGCTCGGTGACGAGCTCATGCGCCGCTTCAACGGTTCGGCACTCGAGTCGATCATGACGCGCCTGAACCTGCCCGACGACGTCCCGATCGAAGCCAAAATGGTCTCGAAGGCCATCAAGAGCGCTCAGACCCAGGTGGAGCAGCAGAACTTCGAAATTCGCAAGAATGTCCTCAAGTACGACGAGGTCATGAACCAGCAGCGAACGGTCATCTACAAGGAGCGCCGCCAGATCCTCGAGGGTGAGGACATGGAAGGCCAGGTCGAGCAGATGATCACTGACGTGGTCACCGCCTACGTCGACGGTGCCACCGCTGAGGGATACGTCGAGGACTGGGATCTCGAGCAGCTGTGGACGGCGCTGAAGACGCTGTACCCGGTCGGCATCGATCACAAGACGTTGGCAGGGGAGGACGGCGCAGGCATCAACAGTGACCTGAGCCGTGACGACCTGCGAACCGCTTTGCTCGAAGACGCCCACGCGGCGTACAAGAAGCGCGAAGCCGAGATCGATGCGATCGCCGGCGAAAACGGTATGCGTGAACTCGAGCGTCGTGTCTTCCTCTCGGTCCTGGACCGTAAGTGGCGTGAGCATCTCTACGAGATGGATTACCTCAAGGAGGGAATCGGTCTGCGCGCGATGGCCCAGCGCGATCCGCTGGTCGAGTACCAGCGCGAGGGTTACGACATGTTCATCGGCATGCTCGACGGATTGAAGGAAGAGTCCGTCGGATTCCTCTTCAACCTGCAGGTCGAGGCAGCTCCGGCGCAGCCCGCAAGTGGAATTTCCGTCACCGCGGGCTCTGCCGCCGCGGCGTCCGCCACGGCGCCCAAGCCGCTCCCCACGCAGGAGGCTGCGGCCAGGACAGCCGGAACTGCTGCCCCGACGGCTTTGCGCGCCAAGGGACTTGACGACGAAGGTCCGTCGCGTCTGACGTACACCGGCCCGGACGAGGACGGCAAGGCAAAGGCAACACGTGACTCGGCTGCCGACACCGGCGACGGTGCCGCCTCTCGTCGCGAACGTCGTGAAGCCGCACGGACGCAGTCGAAGAGCAATCGAGCTCCGAAGTCCAAGCGCAAGCGCTGAGGTATTAGCGCAGTCAGTACTCGGCAGGCTGGACGGTCACACCACGTGTAGTGCGGTGACCGTCCAGCCTGTTTCGTCTGTGTGGTCGATCCGGCCTGCGACGGCAAAAGTCTGCGTGCCTCGTGTGTACGTCGCACAGACTTCGGCGGTACTCTCCGACACTGCTTGAACGTGGGTGCGGTGAACCGCCGCGCCGCCCAGCTTCCGGGCCGAGGAATCCGAAGTGTAAAGTTGCGCAACAACTTCCAGGACGGACGGCGTCAACACGCCCTTGAGTTGCAGTGGATTTCGTCGTCGGTCGACGGTTTCGAGAACCAGACGTAGTGATCGGTTCCAGAAGATGTCGGCACCTACCAGCCGCGGTTCCGGAGCGTGAGTGAACCCGGTACTGGGCGACGTTCCGTTGTGTGGCGTCTTTCGCGGGCGACGCAGCATCCGGTCTGTTCGGCACTGCGTTCGGTCTGGCCGGCACTGTGGCCGCGACAGCACGACGGTATGCGGGTGAGGCTCGAATTGCGGCGCCGGCTCGAGAACGATCTTGCAGTCCTGCTCCATGACATCCCCCCGGATGATCCTGCGTCCGAGACAGCTGTCTCGGACTTCGCTCCCCCGAGCGATGGTGAGAAGCATGACACGAATCGCTCGAGATGTCGCCGTGATCACCATCGCGACTTAGGGTGATGGCGTGCGGGGACTTCTGTTGGATGTCGGTGGCGTGCTGTTCGGTCCGGGATCGGATCTCGACGGCTTGAGCGCGGTCGTGCGCGCGGTGAAGGCCCGCGGAATCGTGACGGGAATCGTCAGCAACGATCCCGGCGGCGCCAGTGCTCAGTGGTTGCGGGATCTCGGCGACGGGGTCTTGGTCGACGACGTGATCTTGTCCGGTGATGTCGAGATGGCAAAGCCCGACGCCGAGATCTATCTGTTGGCAGCGAGTCGTTTGGGCGTCGAGCCGGAGGATTTCGTTTTCGTGGATGATCTCGAAATCAACGTCCGGGCGGCTGTGGCCGTCGGGATGGTCGGGGTCCATCACGTCGGCTCGGAATCGACCATCGAGGAGTTGTCGATTCTGTTCGATCTCGGCGAAGGAGGGGACACGAAGCCATGGTGAACAGACTGACGACTCAGGATGCCGCTTTCTACTTCCTCGAAGCCGGGACGACGCCGATGCATGTCGGCTCGTTGGGGATCTTCAGGCAACTGCGAAACGGGATCGATCACGAGGAGTTGCTTCGACTTGTCGAAGAGCGGCTCGGATCGGTTCCGCGGTACCGACAGAGAGTTCGCGAGGTGGCGTTCGGTCTGGCCCGCCCCGTCTGGGTGGACGACTCGGATTTCGACATCACCTATCACGTACGCCGATCGGCTCTGCCCAAACCAGGTTCCGACGAACAGCTGATGGATCTGATCGCGCGGCTGACGTCGAGACCACTCGACAGCACGAGGCCGTTGTGGGAGATGTACCTGGTCGAGGGGCTGACCAGAAACAGATTTGCCATCTTCACGAAGTCTCATTCGTCGTTGGTGGACGGCGAGGCGGCTCCAGAGATCAGTCAGGTGATCTTCGATCCGGAGAAGAATCGAGCGCCAGGCCCCGAAGAATTGTGGATGCCCGCCAGGCCGCCGAGCGACACCAGCTTGTTGGTCAGTGCACTGGCAGATCTCGTGACGAGCCCGGGGGAGGGGATCGCGCGGGCGCGTGCAGCGTTCAACGACGTGACCACGTCCGTCACCGAGGCAGTGAGTGCACTCGGGAAGCTTGCAGAAGTGGTTCGAACGGCGACCCAGGTGGCCCCGTCGAGCCCGCTCAATGCCACCATCTCGCGCAATCGGCGCCTTGCGGTGGCCAAGACGTCTCTGGAGGACTATCGACGCATTCGTGCGCGGTACGGGTGCGAGATCAACGACGTGATCCTGACCGTCATCGCGGGTGCGATGCGGAACTGGTTGCTCTCGCGCGGTGAACCGGTGACCGAGGCGACCATCGTGCGAGCGATGGTGCCCATGTCGGTCTACACCGACGGCCCGGAGAGTCCTGACGTCGACGATCCGCAAGCGCCCGGACATGTTTCCTCGTTCCTCATCGACCTGCCTGTCGGTGAACCCAACGCGGTGGTTCGGCTCTCGCACGTGGCCCATGCGACGGAGGCATTCGCGCGTCAGGGTCGGCGGGTCACCGCGCAGACGATGGTGCGAATGTCCGGGTTTGCGCCGGCGACGCTGCATGCGATGAGCTCGCGTGCGGCCAGCAGTCTGTCGCAGCGAATGTTCAACTTGATGATCACCAATGCGCCAGGGCCGCAATTTCCGCTCTACCTCGGTGGGGCTCGGATGCTCGAGATGTATCCCGTGTCGCCACTACTCAAGAATCAGACACTCAGCATCGCCCTGACGTCGTACGACGGGAATGTCTACTACGGTTTGAATGCCGACCGTGACGCGATGTCGGACGTCGACGTCGTTCGTTCGCTGATCTTCGAGTCACTCGAGGAATTGACGGATGCGAGTCGGTGACGAACGAGCATGAAGGTGGTCTCATGAGGGTGTACGTACCGGCGACGGTCGAGATTTTGCAGCAGTTGGTCGCAGATCAGGAGTTCGACCCTATGAGCCGGACGGCTTTTGCGGTCACCCCGACTCTGCGTGAGTCGTACGCGGCGGGGGACGACGACGAGTTGGCCGAGGTCGCCATGGGTGAGGCTGCGCGTGCGTCGCTGCGGCTGATCGCCGGAACCGAGGGTGACGTCACCTTCCGGCGTGCTGTCGTTGCCGCCGACGTCGACGATGCCGATGTGAAGTTACGGCCCGATCTCGACGATTCGGTAGTCCGATTGGCGGGTCCTGTCACGATGGCTCAGGTTGCATCTGTGCATGTCGACCTCGAACAGGCAGAATCGGACATCGAGCGCGCTGCTGGCATAGTCGACGCGGCGGATCTCGGTGACGCCGATGCCGAGTTCACGCTCGGTGACGCGGAGGACCACGAGTTGGCGTGGTACGCCGCGCAGGAGTTGCCGTTCTTGCTCGACCTGCTGTGAATGTGCTTACCGTGAAGTAACCTACGGTACCGTAACCTGATAACCTACGGTACCGTAGGCAGTGGGTTCGGAAGGTGAGAGGTGGAGGTCTGATGGGTCTGAAGGACTGGATCGAGGCACCGGCAGCGTCGGTAGTTCCGGCAGCGCGGTCGAAGCTCAATCTGCTTCGCGGTGCGGCGGCTCGGCTGACCACACCATTGCTTCCCGACGACTATCTGCACCTCGCGAATCCGTTGTGGTCCGCGCGCGAGCTGCGCGGCCAGATCGTCGAAGTCCGGCCCGAGACCACGGACTCGGCGACCATCGTCATCAAGCCGGGTTGGGGATTCGACTTCAACTACCAGCCGGGGCAGTACATCGGCATCGGTCTGCATATCGACGGCCGTTGGCATTGGCGGTCGTACTCACTTACCTCGCCTCCCAACTGGGAGAACAAGCGCATTTCCATCGCGGTCAAGGCCATGCCCGAGGGCTTTCTCTCGAGCCACCTCGTCAGCGGGGCCGTGCCGTCGGGAACCATCGTTCGACTGGCCACGCCTTCGGGCAACTTCGCGTTGCCGGATCCGCCACCGGAGAAGATCCTGTTCATCACCGCCGGCAGTGGCATCACTCCGGTCATGGGCATGTTGCGGACGATGAACCGGCGCGGTCAATTGCCCGACGTCATGCACATCCACTCGGCTCCGACGGAATCCGACGTGATGTTCGCCGACGAACTCACAGCACTGCACGCCGAGCACGAGGACTTCGTGAGCCACGTTCAACTCACGCGACGTGACGGAAAGTTCAAACTCAGTTCTCTCGACACGGTCTGCCCCGACTGGCGCGAGCGCCACACCTGGGCGTGCGGACCCCTCCCGTTGCTCGACGAGCTCGAAGACGTCTGGAAGGCGGAAGGCATCGAGGATCGACTCCACATGGAGCGGTTCGCCGTATCGCGCATCGATGCTTCGGCCGACGGTGGCACGGTCACGTTCGAGAAGTCGGGTAAGACGATCACCGTCGACGGTGCGACGACGCTTCTGGAGGCAGGCGAGCAGTCCGGTGCCTTGATGCCGTTCGGTTGCCGCATGGGCATCTGCCAGACGTGTGTCGTACCTCTCGTTGCCGGCCACGCGATCGACCTACGCTCGGGAAAACAGCACGCGGAGGGCGAGCGCATCCAGACGTGCATCTCCGCCGCCGCCGGCGACTGTACGCTGGACGCATAGCTTCTAGGCACACGGAGGACCACGGTGGCCATCACCGATATCAAAGAGTTTTCGCACCTCACCGAGGCCGATGTCGAAGCTCTCGGACGTGAACTCGATCAGATTCGACTCGACATCGAAGACTCTCGTGGGATCCGGGACGCCCGCTACATTCGTCGCGTCATTCGCGTCCAGCGGGCGTTGGAGCTCGGCGGGCGTATCGCGTTGTTCGGCAGTCGGTACCGACCGGCATGGTTGGTCGGCACGACCCTGCTGAGCCTGTCGAAGATCATCGAGAACATGGAGCTCGGGCATAACGTCATGCACGGGCAATGGGACTGGATGAACGATCCCGAGATTCACTCCGTCTCGTGGGAGTGGGATCAGACCGGTCCTTCCGAGCATTGGAAGCGCGCCCACAACTACCAGCACCACACGTACACCAACGTCGTCGGTATGGATGAGGATCTCGGTTTCGGGATTCTGCGTATGACTCGTGACGAGCCGTGGAAGCCGATCAACCTCTTCCAACCGATCGCCAACGTGATCTTGGCGGCCACGTTCGAGTGGGGCATCGCGCTGCACGACCTCACGGCGGCAGCCGAGTTGGAGGGCGCGGAAAAGGGGCAGCTGAACTCGCAGGCGAACAAAGACTTCGCGCGCAAGATCTTTCGTCAGGTGGGTAAGGACTTCATCTTGTTCCCGGCGCTGACGGGGCCGGCGTGGAAGTCGACCATGTCGGCCAATGCGACCGCGAACCTCGTGCGCAACCTTTGGGCGTACGTCGTCATCTTCTGTGGCCACTTCCCGGACGGTGCCGAGAAGTTCACGGTTGCCGAATTCGAGCAGGAGACTCGTCACGAGTGGTACCTGCGCCAGATGCTCGGTAGTGCGAACTTCAATTCCGGCAAGCTCATGGGACTCATGAGCGGCAATCTGAGCTACCAGATCGAGCACCACGTGTTTCCTGATCTGCCGAGCAACCGCTATCCCGAAATCGCTGTGAAGATGCGTGCGTTGTGCGAGAAGTTCGATCTCCCGTACACCACCGGTTCGCTCTTCAAGCAGTATCTTCTGGCTCTGCGTACCATCCACAAGTTGGCTTTGCCGGACAAGTGGCTGACCGCAACCTCGGACAATGCTCCGGAAACGTCTTCGGAACTGCGGTTCCGCGACTCGGGATTCCGGGACGCAGCCATGGCGATGGTCGAGGACCTTCGTACCGATCCGATCACCGGTAAGCGTCTCGGTTTGTTGACCGCACTCAAGTCACAGGCCCGTTCCCGCATGCCGAAGCGTCGGAAGTGATATAGGTTACATCGGGAAAAACCTAACCTACGGTGCCGTAAGTTACGCTACAGTAGGTGCAGTTGATCTGAACGATTCGAATCGATGATCGTTCTGCACTTACTACTTTGCGCCTAACTCACTGCTAGGAGGCTTTCCATGGCGATTGCAGATGTCAAGGAATACGCACATCTCACGGACGCCGACATCGAAGCGCTCGGCCGCGAACTCGACGCGATTCGTCGCGACATCGAGGAGTCGCGCGGCGAGAAGGATGCGCGATACGTGCGCAACGTCATTCGTCTGCAGCGTTCGCTCGAAATCGGCGGCCGCGCAGTGCTTTTCGCCAGCCGTCGTCGTCCGGCGTGGCTCGCCGGAGTTGGCCTGCTGACGCTCTCGAAGATCATCGAGAACATGGAACTCGGGCACAACGTGATGCACGGGCAGTGGGACTGGATGAACGACCCGGAGATTCACTCCACCTCGTGGGAGTGGGACGTCACCGGCCCGTCTGCGCATTGGAAGCAGACCCACAACTACCTGCATCACAAGTACACCAACGTCCTCGGAATGGACGACGACGTCGGATACGGACTCCTCCGCGTCACCCGCGATCAGCGCTGGAAGCCCTTCAACGCCGGCAACCTGGTGTACAACACGCTGCTCGCGCTGTTCTTCGAGTACGGCATCGCCGCTCAGCACCTCGAGCTCGGCAAGGTGGCCAAGGGCCGCGCCGACAAGGAAGAGACGCAGCGCAAGCTCCGTGAGGTCGGCGAGAAGATCGGCAAGCAGGTCCTGCGCGACTACGTCATCTACCCGGCCATCACCGGCCCGGCGTGGAAGAGCACGTTGTCGGCCAACTTCACCGCCAACACTTTGCGGAACGTGTGGACCAACGCGGTCATCTTCTGCGGCCACTTCCCGGACGGTGCCGAGAAGTTCACCAAGGAAGACATCGACAAGGAAACGCAGGCTCAGTGGTACCTGCGTCAGATGCTCGGCAGCGCCAACATCGAGGGCAGCGCGCTCATGGACTTCATGACGGGCAACCTGAGCTACCAGATCGAGCACCACCTGTTCCCCGATCTGCCCAGCAACCGCTACAAGGACATCGCGGTCACGGTGCGTCAGCTCGCGGACAAGTACGACTTGCCGTACACGACGGGCCCGCTTGCCGTGCAGTACGCCAAGTCCTGGCGAACCATCGCCAAGCTGTCGCTGCCCAACAAGTACCTCAAGGACACCGTCGACAATGCGCCCGAGACGGCGTCGGAGCGGATGTTCGACGGCGAACTGACCTCGACTGTCGATCCCGTGACCGGGCGTCGCAGTGGCCTCAAGAGCGCCATCGCACGTAAGCGCAAGAGCGGAAAGCTGCGCAGCCTCCTCGGCCTGCGCTGATCGTCGACTGCGCTGACCGTAGACAGCAAGCGGCCCGACACCATTCGATGGTGTCGGGCCGCTTTGCTGTTCTCGCCCGGAACGTCGCTCGGGGGCGCTCAGTACTGATCGTTGGACTTGATCGCTTCCAGCAGTTGTCGCACAGCGACGACGCGTCGAGCTGATTTGCCCTCCAGCAGGTCGAGCTTGCATTCGGGATCTGCCGGCGGTCCGAGGTGCGTGCATCCGCGCGGGCAATCCTCGATCGCCGCAGCGAGATCCGAGAACGCCGCCACCACGTTCTCGGGCGAGATGTGCGCCAGACCGAACGAACGGATGCCCGGGGTGTCGATCACCCAGCCGCCACCGGCGAGAGGGAGTGCCACCGATTGCGTCGACGTGTGCCGGCCCTTGCCGACGCCGGATACGATGCCGACCGCTCGATTGGCATCGGGGACAAGGCGATTGACCAGTGTCGACTTTCCGACGCCGGAATGTCCGATCAGGGCGGTCAACTTGTGCTCGAGGATCTGCCTCAGTTCGTCCAGGGGATCGTCGCGACCGGCGACGACCACTTGGATGTCGAGGTCGGCGAACGTGCTCGCGAATTCCTCCGGCGGTTCGAGGTCGCTCTTGGTCAGGCAGACGATCGGCGTCAGGCCACCCACGTAGGCGGCGACCAGTGCGCGCTCGACGAAGCCGGTGCGCGGTGGGGGATCGGCGAGTGCCACGACGATGAGTAACTGCTCCGCGTTCGCGACGACGATACGTTCGAAGGGATCGGTGTCGTCGGCGGTCCGTCGTAGAACCGTCGAACGCTCGGAGACCCGGACAATGCGCGCCAGGGTGTCGGTTTTGCCCGACAGATCGCCGACTATGTCCACCTGATCGCCGACGACGATGGGGGTTCGGCCAAGTTCGCGGGCGCGCATCGTGACGATCAGCCGGTCGGGATCGCCGCCGAGGACGCAACCCCAACGGCCACGATCCTTCGACACCACCATCCCCGATTCGGCCGAGAGATGTTCGGGCCGAGTCTTCGTACGGGGGCGGGATCCGCGCCCGGGGCGTACCCGGACGTCGGACTCGTCGTACTGCCGCGGACTCAGAAGCTTGCCTTCGGTGTCGCCGGCGAACTCTCGAGCATGTCGATCCACATGTTCTCGAAGCCCGGCAGTGTCTTGGCCGTGGTTCCGACATCGTCGACCTCGACACCGTCGACGACCAGGCCGATGATGGCGCCGGCTGTTGCCATGCGGTGGTCGGCATACGAGAGCCATTGTCCACCATGGAGTTCCGCGGGAACGATCGTCAGGCCGTCATCGGTTTCGGTGACGGAGCCGCCGAGTTTGTTGATCTCGTCGGCGAGGGCGGCGAGACGGTCTGTCTCGTGCCCGCGCAGGTGCGCGATTCCTCGTAGATGCGAGGTGCCCTCGGCGAGAGCGGCCAGGGCCGCCACGGTGGGGGTCAGCTCTCCCACGTCGTGGAGGTCGATGTCGATGCCGCGCAGTTTCTCCGGGCCGCGGACGGTCAGGACACCATCGGCGAGAGTGACGTCGGCCCCCATCGAGGCGAGGATCCCGCGGATCGCGTCGCCGGGTTGCGTCGTCGACGACGGCCACATCGGGACGCTGACGGTTCCGCCGGTCACTGCGGCAGCGGCCAGGAACGGTGTGGCGTTGGAGAGATCGGGTTCGATCGCCCAGTCCACGGCGCGCACCGGCCCCGGTGCCACACGCCAGGTGTCCGCGTCACCGCCCGTGGCTGGCGTCGTCACGGAAACTCCGGCCTCGCGGAGCATCTCGACGGTCATGTCGATGTGTGGCATGGACGGGACGGGCTTGCCGTCGTGGTGAACGGTGACACCCTCTTCGAACGCAGCAGCCGAGAGCAGGAGACCGGAGACGAACTGCGACGAACCGGATGCATCGATGGTGACCGTCCCGCCGCGTAGGGATCCGGTTCCGGTGACGGTGAACGGGAGTGCGTCACCCTCGATCCGAGCGCCGAGACCGCGCAGTGCTTCCAAGATGGTGCCGAGCGGTCGTGTGCGTGCTTGCTCGTCGCCGTCGAAGTGGACGATGCCGTCGGCCATCGCGGCGAGTGGCGGCAGGAAGCGCATCACGGTGCCGGCCAGGCCGCAGTCGACCTCGCCGCCGCGCAGGGGTCCAGGGGTGATGCGAAGCGTGGTCGCATCACCGGCTTCCTCGACGCCGATGCCGAGGTCACGCAGAGCTGCGATCATCAGGTCGGCGTCACGGCTGCGGAGTGCACCGGTGATCGTGGACGGGCCATCCGCAAGTGCGGCCAGAATCAGAGCTCGATTGGTGATGGACTTGGATCCGGGCAGCGTCACCACTGCATCGACGGGTGCTTGGGCCCTCGGGGCGCTCCACAGACTCAGACTCACATGGTCCATCTTCTCTCATCGGTGGGGGAATGGTCGAAACCGTGCCACCCTGGGTGTCATGTGCGGAAGGTATGCGACCACAGCGGACCCGGCCACCCTGGCGGTGGAACTCGACGCGCTCGACGAGACCGACCACTCGGCGCCCGTCGAAGCCGATTACAACGTGGCCCCCACGACCGAGGTGTTGACCGTCGTCGAACGCCACGATCGGGAGAACCCCGACAGCGATCCGACCAAGAGGATTCGGCGGATGCGGTGGGGATTGGTGCCGTCGTGGACCAAGGAACTGGGCAAAGGCCCGGTCCTGTTCAACGCCCGCGCCGACTCGCTGGCGGAGAAGCCGGCGTTTCGGACCGCCTTCAAGTTCAAGCGTTGCCTGGTCCCCATGGACGGGTGGTACGAGTGGCAGACCGAGGCCACCGGCGGGAAGAAGGCAGCGAAGATTCCTTACTACATGCACCCCGACGACGGATCACGGCTGTTCATGGCGGGCGTGTGGTCTGCCTGGCGGGACCCGAGGGTCGAGAACGCGAGCCCCGTTCTGAGCTGCTCGATCGTCACGGTCGACTCTCTCGGTCACCTCGAGCAGGTTCACGACCGCATGCCCCTCGCCCTGCCTCGTGACCGCTGGGAGGCGTGGCTCGATCCCGACAACACCGTCGATTCGGCTCTGCTCGAACCGGTACCGGACCTCTTCGAGCGGATCGACGTCGATCGAGTCCGGCCGCTGGTCAACAGTGTCAAGAACAACGGGCACGAGTTGATCGAGCCGGACGTCGACCGTGCCGGCGAGCAGATCAGCCTGCTCTAGCAGTCAGCCGAGAGCCCAGGTGACGGTCACTTCGAACGAGACCTGCTGGGTTCCCGGGGCGAGAACCATGTCGGACATCGAGGCGTCGGGAGCGCGCATGGTCTGACCGCCACTCGTGTCGTGTGCCTCGGTGATGGTCACGACGTTTTCGAGCGACGTCCCGGACAGATCCGCGTACTGCTCGGCACGGTTCTTCGCGTCCTCGAAGGCACGGGTGCGAGCGTCGGCCAGAAGCTGAGAGTCGTCGTCGATGGCGAAGGCGACGTTACCGAGCCGTGCCGCGTTTCCGCCCGCCGCGATGCCGGCGTCCAGGACAGAAGAGGCCTTGTCGAGATCGCGGACGACGATTCGTACCGAGTTGGTCGCCCGGTAGCCGGTCACGTTGCCGCCGACGAACGGTCCGCCGCTGGCGTCGTACTGCGGCTGGACGGACAGATCGCTTGTCTGCACGTCCTCGGGGGCAACCCCGGCGGCGACTATCGCGTCGATCATCTGACGGGCCTTGTCATTCGCCTCCGAGACCGCTCCCGATACATCCGGGGCAACCACCTCGATGCCGATGTCGGCATTGAGGATGTCCGGCGCCCCGCGGACCTGCCCTGATCCGACTACCGTGACTTCCTTGGCGGCATTGTCCGAACTCCCGCAGGCCGTCAGCGAGACGGTGAGGGCTGCCGCTGCAGCGGTCAGTGCAAGAGTTTTCAGGTGTGGTCGCATGGTGAGACCGTAGCGACCGGATACTCAGCCCGCCGTGATTTGCGCCGTGAAAGCGCCACTGAGCTGCGTGAGGTCCGTCGGAGCCAGCTCGATTTCGAGCCCGCGTCGGCCGGCGCTGCAGAGAATGCGGTCCCAGTCGAGCGCCGACGCATCGATCACTGTCGGCAGTTTCTTGCGCTGGCCGAGCGGTGAGATACCGCCGAAGACGTAGCCGCTCGAGCGCTCGGCTTCGGCGCGATCGGCCATGACGGCTTTGCTCGCACCGAGGGCAGCGGCTGCAGCTTTGAGCGAGAGCTTGTCCGGGACCGGCAGGACCGCGACGGCGAGCTTGCCGGTGTCGAGTTTGACGACCAAGGTCTTGAAGATCTGGGCGGCCTCAACGCCTGTCGACTCTGCCAGTGCAGTGACCGCCTCGTCGCCGAAAGATTCGGCGCGAGGATCGTGGTCGTAGCTGTGGACGCGGTGCGGTGTCTTCGACTTGTCGAGAAGTACGGTCGCAGGGGTCGCTGTTCCGGCCATGTGGAACACCCTATGTGGATCGCCGACAGGTGCATTCGACCAGGCCGGGAACAGAGTCGCTGACTCCCGTGTTGGTACCAGTTGATGAAACTTGTCCCGAGAAGCGAAGGAGCGACCGTGCTGGCTGTGTGTGAGCCACCACCGGCCCGTGGGTCGGATCTTCAGTTGGCGGTAACCTTGATCCCTACGGCTAGTGAAGGGATCAGAGTGCTGGAACACGACCGGCCCAAGGACGAACCGTCAGGGGTAGCTGAACCTATCGACGGCGCAGTGTCCGAAA
Source organism: Rhodococcus sp. T9N (assembly GCF_024436645.1). Taxonomy (NCBI): domain Bacteria; kingdom Bacillati; phylum Actinomycetota; class Actinomycetes; order Mycobacteriales; family Nocardiaceae; genus Rhodococcus; species Rhodococcus sp. T9N. Next base: position 127,238 of record NZ_JAMSKS010000010.1, read on the forward strand.
CGCCCGAAACTGCGGATGAGTTGATTGCCCGGTTCGAGCGCGACGCGCTCCCGCTGCTCGACCAGTTGTACGGCGCTGCCCTGCGCATGACGCGGAATCCGGCTGATGCCGAGGATCTCGTGCAGGAGACGTACGTCAAGGCGTACACCGCTTTCCGTTCGTTCCGTGCCGGTACCAACCTGAAAGCCTGGCTGTACCGGATTCTCACGAACACCTACATCAACTCGTACCGCAAGAAGCAGCGCCAACCCGCGCAGTATCCGACGGACGAGATCACCGACTGGCAGTTGGCCGCCACCGCCGAGCACACTTCGACGGGGCTGCGATCGGCCGAGGTGGAGGCGCTCGACGCGTTGCCTGACGACGACATCAAGGCGGCGCTGCAGTCGCTTCCCGAGGAATTCCGTATGGCCGTGTACTACGCCGATGTCGAAGGATTCCCGTACAAGGAGATCGCGGAGATCATGGGCACACCCATCGGAACGGTGATGTCGCGACTGCACCGTGGTCGCAAGCAATTGCGTGGTCTTTTGGCCGATGTCGCAAAAGACCGGGGATTCAATCGGGACGGCGCGGTCGACACAGCCACAGTCGCAGCCACCGAGACGGAAGGTGTCACACGATGAGTGAGCAGGACGAATTCGAAAGGCTCGACTGCTCGGCAGTCATCGCCGACGTCTGGTTGATGCTCGACGGTGAATGCGACGATTCAAGTCGTGCTCGCCTGCAGCGTCATATCGACGATTGTGGATCGTGCCTCGAGGCCTACGGGATCGAAGAGAAGGTCAAGAGCCTGATCAACCGTAAGTGCGGCGGAGACCATGCGCCGGAAAGCCTGCGTCAGAGGCTCACCGTCGAGTTGCGTCGGACCATCGTCATAACGACTACCGAAACCGACAGCTAGCCCGTCAGCGAAGATCTGAGCGGCAGCAGTCGGAAGGCAGTAACGCCGAGGGGCGGGGAAGCAATGCTTCCCCGCCCCTCGGACGTTTTGTTGCGCTACATGTCAGGCGTTTGGACGCTTGCCATGGTTAGCGGCGTTGCCCTTACGGCTGCGCTTCTTACGACCACGCTTACCCATGATTGGTCTCCCTTCTGTTTCTTTCGCGTCATTGTTTCACGCCGATGCCGGTGTGGTTCCATTGGCAGGTCGATCGAGTGATCCGTCGACGTATTTTCGTGGTCAGAGTGCAGTTCCGACAGAAGTGAGGTTCACGATGGCAGAAGACGTGCGCGCCGAGATGGTTTCGACGGTCTACCAGGTCGTCGTGAGCGAGGGAGACGTCGTTGCGGACGGCGACACCCTGGTCATCCTCGAATCCATGAAGATGGAGATTCCCGTCCTGGCCGAGGTTCCGGGAACGGTGACGACGGTGGGCGTCAAGGTCGGCGACGTGATTCAGCAAGGCGATCTGATCGCCGTGATCTCCTAAGCCGGACGATGTCCACTCTCAGCGACCTCCTCGCCGAACACACCGACCTTCCCGGTGCGGCGGTCGACCATCTCCAGCGCGTCGTGGGGGAGTGGCAACTGCTCGCCGACCTCTCCTTTGCCGACGTTCTCTTGTGGGTGGGCACCGAATCGGAGAAGAACCGATCCGAGGGGACGGTCATCTGCGTCGCGCATTGCCGGCCGACAACGGCATCGACGGCTTTTCCGGAGGATGCGGTCGGAACGGTCGTTTCCGAGTCCGAGCACCCGCAGGTTCTTCGCGCTCTCGTGGAGGGCCGCGTCGTGCGCGGGGAAGACGAGACGTGGCGTGAAGGAATGCCGCCGCGTCGGGAAGCCGTTCCGGTGCGTCTGGACGGGCGAGTCATCGCTGTTCTGAGCCGCGACACCAACCTGTCGCACCAGCGAGCGCAGAGTCCGCTCGAACTCGCGTATCTCGATTGCGCCGAAGACCTGTGTCAGATGATCAGCGACGGAACCTTCCCGATCCGAGAATCGCGCTCCGACACGAACTCGAGCCCACGTGCGGGCGACGGCTTCATCCGTCTCGATACCGAAGGCACAGTCGTCTATGCCAGCCCGAACGCGCTCTCGGCCTATCACCGGATGGGTCTGAGTTCGGATCTGGTGGGCCAAGACCTCGCAGCGCTGACCCGTTCGTTGGTCACCGACCCGTTCGAGTCTCAGGAAGCTGCGGGATACATCCGAGATACGTTGGCGGACAAGCCCGGTCGCCGTATGGAGATCGAGGCGCGCGGGGCGACCGTTCTGCTGCGGGCCCTGGTTCTCAAGCCTGGCGGCCGGCATGTCGGTGCTGCGGTCGTCGTCCGCGACGTCACCGAGGTCAAGCGTCGTGATCGCGCTCTCCTGAGCAAGGACGCAACCATCCGCGAGATTCACCATCGAGTGAAGAACAATCTGCAAACCGTCGCGGCGCTTCTGCGTCTACAGGCCAGGCGAACCGGCAACGACGAAGCGCGACAAGCGTTGACAGAGTCGGTGAGACGCGTGACGTCCATCGCCCTCGTTCACGACACCTTGTCGATGTCGGTGGACGAAGAGGTGGATCTCGACGAGGTGATCGACCGGTTGGTTCCCATGCTCTCCGATGTCGCGGGAGTAGGTGTGCCGGTGACGATTCGGCGTGAGGGCAGTTTCGGAGTGTTCTCCGCCGAGCGCGCCACCCCGCTGGTCATGGTGCTGACGGAGTTGGTGCAGAACGCGATCGAGCACGCTTTCGATCCGGGTGTGACCGGCACGGTCACACTCAGTGCCGAGCGTTCTGCACGCTGGTTGGACGTGATCATCCACGACAACGGGCGCGGCCTGCCGGAGAACTTCGACCTCGAGAAATCCGATCGCCTCGGACTCCAGATCGTGCGGACTTTGCTGGGCGCCGAACTCGGTGGCTCGCTCGGACTGCACCCGGGAAGCGGAGGCGGTACCGACGCGGTTCTGCGTGTGCCGCTCGGTAGACGTTCTGCGCGTTACTGATTCGAGCCGCGTTAGCGATTCGAGCAGACAAAAAGCCCGGCACCATGTGGTGCCGGGCTGTCGTCTTCGACTGTGCAGAGGGGCTGTTCTCCGCCGCGAGTCGAACGTCTCGGTTCTACCTAGACGGAAGTGCGTGCACGGGTACGTGCGTTACGACGCTTGAGTGCGCGACGCTCGTCTTCGCTCATTCCGCCCCAGACGCCTGCATCCTGGCCGGACTCGAGAGCCCACGACAGGCACTCGGCGGTGACGGGGCAGCGGTTGCAGACAACCTTGGCATCAGCGATCTGAGCGAGGGCCGGTCCACTGTTTCCCACAGGGAAGAACAGTTCGGGATCCTCGTCGCGACAGATTGCGTTGTGGCGCCAGTCCATCTTTTTTCGCTCCTTAATTGGGTGTGTATTCACACCATTTGGTACCAATGAGTTTGTGTGTGCGTCATCAATGTTTCCGCACTGTTACTTGTGAATGCTTTCACGAACTCGCGGTATGTCAATAGGTTTGAACGGGTTCGTGGGCCAACTCACTAATTTGTGACACACCTGACGGCCACCTGGGCGTCACCGGCATTTTACCCGATTTCGACCTTTTGGCACCAGAGTTTTTGCAGGTCAAACGTGTTGCCTGACTCACGTCGTAATCGGTGCGAACACTTCCAGTGCATCCGGGACCGAGGTGAATTCGACCTTTTCACGAAGTCCGATGTAGTCGCCGTCCATCTGGAGTCCGATCGGTCGCGACGATTCGATGGTGATTGTCGGGACGTCGTCGGTGCGTAAGAGGACCTTCGATTTCGGCTCCGCGCCGCGTGCGAGTAGTTGCCGCACCACCCGCAGGGACGGCAGAACTTTGGTGCTCGTCATGGCGAAGATGCCGAGTCCACTGTCGAAGGTCGTTCCCGGATTGGTGTGGACGGGACGCTCTTCCAGATATGTCCACGGGCTCGAGTTCGAGACGAATGCGTAGTGGACTCCGGAGACGGGATCCTGATCGGGAAGGTGGACGGTCAGCGCTGGTTCGGCTCGCTTGGCACGGAAGAACGCCGCGATCGCGGTTCGGACATACCGGGCGGGTGTGGCGGCGTCACCGTTCTTACGGCTGGCGTCGACGGCCTCGCACACATCGGCGTCGAGGCCCATTCCGGCGTTGAACGTGAACCAACGGTTGTCGCAGTGTGCGAGCCCGATTCGGCGCCTGGTCCGTTCGGAGAGGAGGTCGACGAGCTGGTTCGTGGCGTCGATCGGGTCGGCGGCAATACCGAGTGAGCGCGCGAAAACGTTTGCCGAGCCTCCCGGGACGACAGCGATCGTCGGGATCGGACCGACCGGAACCGATTTCATCGACGCGGGATGCGGTGACCCGAGCAGTCCGTTGACCACTTCGTTGACCGTTCCGTCGCCGCCGTGGACGATCACCGAGCCGAAGCCGTCTTCGTGGGCTTCGCGCGCCAGTTCGGCGGCATGACCCCGATGTGTGGTGTGCGCCACAGTAAGTCGCACCCGACTCTCGAGGGCGTGTGCCAACAGGTCACGACCGGCAGCGGTGGTGGAGGTGGCATTGGGATTGACGATCAGCAGTGCGCGCACGGGGCATGAGCCTATCCGGTGTCGTGTTCTAGGCTGGCCTCGTGCCGAATACCGCCAGTCCGAACGCCCTGCCCAAGACAGTCACATGGGCAGGTGCCCTCGTGACGCTTCAAGGGCTGGTTGCCGCCGGGTTCGCGATCGTCGCAGTGATTCGCGGTGCAACCGGCCACGATCAGAGCGTCACCAACGGATACGGATTTGCCGCCTGGGTCGCGATCCTCGGCGGCGCGGTGTTGGCTGCCGGTATCGCTTTGCTGACGGGCCGCCGGTGGGGCCGGGCAATTGCCGTCGTCGCGCAGTTGCTGCTCCTGCCGGTCGCCTGGTCGCTCCTGACCGATTCGCATCAGGTGCCACTCGGCATCGTTCTGGGTGTCGTCGTTCTCGGCGCTCTGGGCTGCCTGTTCTCGGCTCCGACGTCTCGATGGATGGCAGCGGAGTACGGAGCGTACGCAGACGAGGTGTCGCCGGAAGAGGGGCGCCCGGACGAGACCGAAGAGCCGCGGGACAAGTAGGACGGAACGCCTACGCTGCTTCAGACCTACTCAGCCTCCGCTCTACTCAGCTTCGGCGGCGAGAGCTCCGAGGTGAGTACCGGTCAGGCGATACGTGGTCCACTCCGTCTTCGCGTCGGCACCGAGTGACTCGTAGAACTTGATCGAGGGGGTGTTCCAGTTGAGCACCGACCAGGACAGCCGGGTGTAGTCGTTGTCGGTGCACTCCTTGGCGAGTGCGGCCAGAAGAGCCTTCCCGTGGCCTGATCCGCGCTGACTGGGCTTGACGTACAGGTCTTCGAGGTAGATGCCGTGAGCGCCGTCCCACGTCGAGAAATTGCGAAACCACAATGCCATGCCGACGACGTCGTCGGCCGAATTCACAGCGACGTGCGCGAAGGCCGTCGCGGCCGGCCCGAACAACGCCTCGCCGATCTGTTCCGCCTTCACGGTGCACTCGTCGAGGGCCTTCTGGTAGTCGGCCAACTCGTAGATCATGTCGGTGATCGGCTGGACGTCTGCGGGCGTGGCGCGTCGGATCATAGGGAGAATCTTAGGCCTCAAGCCTCGACGAGCGGCGGCACGTTGTGATGGACGAGGTGGGTGGCGCCGTGCTCGTAACCGAGAACCGAGTATGCGCCGGGGGACAAGGCGAAACGCTTTCCTTCCGTCACCGGGAGCTCGAGCCAGCGGGCGATGAGTGCGCGTGAGAAGTGGCCGTGCCCGATCAGGATCACGTCGCGTTCGGGTAGTTGCGAACGCACCATCGACAGCACCATGTCGGTGCGGGCGTGGATCTGATCGGCCTGCTCGCCGCCGGGGCACGGGTGCGTCCAGACGGTCCAATCGGGCACCGTTGCGCGGATCTCGGGCGTCGTGAGGCCTTCGTAGTCGCCGTAGTCCCATTCGGACAGTGCATCCCAGGTTCGCTCTTCCGGCAAGCCGGCGAGATCGCCCGTCAACTGTGCGCGCAGCCGCGGACTCGTCAGAATCATGGGGTTCCGGAGGTCGAGGGTTCGCAAGCGATTTCCGGTCGCGGTTGCCTGCATCTCGCCGAGCGGAGTCAGCGGAACCTCGGTCCGGCCCGTGTGTTTCCCGGTGCGTGCCCACTCGGTTTCACCGTGTCGCATGAGTACGACGCGAGCACCGAGGGGGATCGACGAGGGGGCGGACTGGGACGTCATGTCGACCATCATTGCAGGCTGCCTCGCGTGTGTAGCTCGCCTCCTGGCGCGAAGTGCGCAAGGATCTACGTGTGACGACGGTTCTCGCAGTGGCGAATCAAAAGGGCGGCGTGGCTAAAACCACCACCGTCGCTTCTCTCGGTGCGGCTTTGTCCGCGCTCGGACAACGAGTTCTGGTGGTGGATCTCGACCCGCAGGGCTGCCTGACGTTCTCGCTCGGACACAACCCGGATCGCCTCGAGCGTTCGGTCAACGAGGTCCTGGCGGGTGATCTCGACGCGGTCGACGCCGTGCTGAAGACGGACGACGGTATGGATCTCCTGCCGGCCACGATCGATCTCGCGGGCGCCGAAGCGCTGCTCCTGATGCGACCCGGTCGAGAGTTCGCGCTCAAGCGGGCGCTGTCTCCGCTCCTGGGCTCTTACGACGTCATCATCATCGACTGCCCACCGTCGTTGGGTGTGCTCACACTCAACGGATTGACTGCGGCGCAGTCGGTTCTGGTTCCACTGCAATGCGAAACCCTCGCACACCGCGGCGTCGGACAGCTGCTGCGTACGGTTCGTGAAGTCCAAGCCATCACCAACCCGGATCTTGTTCTGCTCGGCGCACTTCCGACTCTGTACGACGCTCGAACCACGCACAGTCGCGACGTGCTCGCCGACGTCAGCGACCGCTACTCCCTGGCCGTTCTGGCGCCTCCGATCCCACGCACCGTCAAGTTCGCCGAGGCGTCCGCGTCGGGTGCGACGGTCCTCGCCGGACGAAAGAACAAGGGTGCGGATGCCTATCGTGAACTCGCGGACAATCTCGTAAAGCATTGGGCTGGAAACGAAGTCGTGACTTTCGCGCCGGAGCTGGCGCTCTGAGGAAGGCGAGCTTCTAGCGCAGCGCGAACAAGGTATCGCCGCGCTGTTCCAGAATCGTCTCGCCCGCACTGGCGAGCACGATCGGTGTCGCCGTCTCACCGCGGTCGACTGCGATCATGCGCTGCACCGCTCCGTCCGACGGACTGACGGCTGCAATGCCGCCCGGAACGGGGATGAGCATCTGACCGGCAACCATGCTTCCGGGTCCGGACGTTCCGTTGACGATCCACGTCGGAGCCAGATCGCTCAGGCGCAGGTTGACGGTCTGCGAGCCGGTCCACCACGTGATCGAAGCCTTGTCGGCGTGGGTGCGGGCGCCTTCGGTCACCGTTCCCTCGATCGGATAGTCGACGATCGGATTGCCGGATCCGTCGAAAATAGTGATGCGAGAAACGGTTCCGTTGGCGGCAGGGAGGTAGACGGCCGTCTTTTCGCCGGCCACGGCAAGCAGGCGGGCGCCCTCGGAGTCGAGGAGAATCGCGGATCCGTACTCTTCGGGTTCCTGGGCGTCCTTCGGTGCGGGATTCATCACCGTCAACCTGTTGGAGGCTTCACCGGGGCAGCTCTCGAGTACCGAGACTCGGTTGGCGCTCGACGCAGCGTCGAGCAGCGTGCATCCGGTGCGAGGTTGCTTGTTGGGGTTCACCTTCGCGTCGACCCGGCCGTACTCGAGGGTTCGGACGAGGTCCGAGCGCCACAGCTCCATTCGCTCACTGCCGCGCGAAATCAGGTAGGTGCCGTCCGCTGAAAGGCTGACCGCGGAATCGGCGTCGCTGTTGCGCTGGTCCTTTCGGGCGCCGGTGTCGGCGACCAGCGACGTGACCTGAGAGCAACCGCGATCGTCCTGATAGACGCTGACGACGCGATCCCACGAACCGATCGCGCCGCACAGCGGAATGTTGCGCGCGTATCGCCATACTTCTTCGCCCGTTGCCGGATCGCGGCCGATCACCTCGGAGCCGTCGGCGGTGACGACGGCATTTCCGACGGTGATCGGTGCCGTCGAGTCGGCACTGGGAGATTCCCACGTCTGCTTCAGGATGTCGGGTAACAACACCGACGTCGACAGAGGTGGGAGTGGAGATTCGGCGGTGACCGAGGTGGTTCCGCGCGCATCACTGCGCAACCACACAACGGTCACCGCCACGATTACGGCCAGCGCGATTGCCAGCGCACCGATGACATCTGAGCGAGTACGCCTTTCGGGAGCCAGCACATCGGCAGCTTACTCTGCGGCGCCTGCTGTCGCGGAAGCCGCGGGGCGACGACGCCGACGGCGACGCGGCTTGGCCGCTCCGTCTTCGTCCGAGTTCTCGGCAGCGGTTGCCGCGGGTGCCGAAGGGGGAGCTGTGGTGGCGCCGGCGGTGGTGGACGTCGCGGCGTCGGTCGAAGCGCCGGCGCGGGTGCGGCGACGGGTCCGGTTGCGGCGGGGAGCGGCCTTCTCTTCGTTGCCGTCCGAGTCGGTCGACTTCGGCGCGTCTGCTTTGTCCGTTGCTGCCTTCTCCGGGGCGGCCTTGGCCTTGCGAACAGTGCCCTTGGCATCGGCCGGAATGGACAACTCTTCGTAGAGGTGCGGCGAGCTGGAGTAGGTCTCGACCGGGTCGGGGATTCCGAGGCTCAGTGCCTTGTCGATGAGCTGCCAGCGAGGGATGTCGTCCCAGTCGACCAGCGTGACGGCGATGCCGGTGCGTCCGGCGCGGCCGGTACGACCGATGCGGTGGACGTAGGTCTTCTCGTCCTCGGGGCACTGGTAGTTGATGACGTGGGTGACGTCGTCGATGTCGATACCGCGGGCAGCGACGTCGGTGGCGACCAGAACGTCGACCTTGCCGTTACGGAAGCCCTTCAGCGCCTTTTCACGGGCGATCTGGCCGAGGTCACCGTGGACGGCACCGACGGAGAAGCCGCGTTCCGCGAGATCGTCGGCCACCTTCTGGGCTGTGCGCTTGGTGCGGGTGAAGATCATCGTCGCGCCGCGGCCTTCGGCCTGCAGGACGCGGGCGACCATCTCGGCCTTGTCGAGCGCGTGTGCACGGTAGATGTGCTGGCTGGTGCGATCGTGCACCGCGGAGGATTCGGCCTCTTCGGCGCGGATGTGCGTCGGCTGCGTCAGGAAGGTGCGAGCCAGGGTGATGATCGGGCCGGGCATCGTCGCGGAGAAGAGCATCGTCTGACGCTTGTCGGGGACCATGCCCATGAGGCGTTCGATGTCGGGGAGGAATCCCAGGTCGAGCATTTCGTCGGCCTCGTCGAGGACGAGAACGCCCACCTTGCCCAGGATCAGGTGCGACTGGTTGGCGAGGTCGAGCAGGCGACCCGGGGTGCCGACGACAACGTCGACGCCCTTCTGGAGTGCCGAGATCTGCGCCTCGTACGGACGGCCGCCGTAGATGGGCAGAACCTGGAGACCGCGGTCGCCGACCCGGAGGTACTTGCTGGCGTTCTCGAGGTCGCGGGCGACCTGGATGCACAGCTCGCGGGTGGGAACGATGATCAGAGCGCGGGGCGTGCCGTCGAGAACAGCTGTGCCGTTCTCGGCGGTGACGATGCGATGCAGGAGCGGGACGCCGAAACCGAAGGTCTTGCCCATTCCGGTGCGGGCCTGACCGATGAGGTCGTCACCGGCGAGAGCCAACGGAAGGGTGAGTTCCTGGATGGCGAAGGTGCGCTCGATGCCGATCTCGTTCAGTGCGCGGACGATTTCGTCGCGGACACCGAGTTCGGCGAAGCTCGGGGGTACATGGGTGTCGTCGAGCTGGACGGAAACGGTGTTCTCGGTTGCTTCGTCTTCGTGGTCGACAGTGATCTTGCTCAGGGGACTAGCCTTTCCTCGTGGCGGTACGCACGCACAAGGTAAGGGGCCAGGCCGTAAGTCGGCCGATGTCGATGCCCTCTTTTTCTTCGGTCATGCCTACGCCTCAGCACTGAATTCCACTCGGACGAATTCGAACCGTCCGGCGATCTCGGCGAAGCGGGCGACAACCGTCGATGCAGGTGCGCGCACATTATCGGTGGGGTTCGTGTGAATACAGCCGTCCCGGCTAACCAAATGGCCCGGGGGAACTGGCGAACTCCCAAGACCATTGTAGCTGCACGTTGTCCGTCCCTCGCGATGACATGTCGAAGATCACCGAATCGGACATGCGGTCCTTGCCGGTCGCGTCGGCCGTCGAAGCACTACAGTTCGTAGTCATGGGCGCACACGATCTTGATGCTTCGACGGACGCTGGAACCGGAGGCCGAGTCGCTTCCGATCACCCTGGCGTGATCGATTTGTTTGCCGTTCTCGCGTATGGCGAGATTTCGGCGTTCTACCGCTTGGCGGAGGACGCACAAATGGCACCGGACCTGCGAGGCAAGGTGGCGTTCGCCAGCATGGCCGCCGCCGAGATGGACCACTTCGAGACTCTGGAAACGGCGTTGACGGAACGTGGCCACGAGATCTTCGCCGTCATGGACCCGTTCGTTCGAGCTCTCGACAACTACCACGCGTCGACGACACCGTCGACGTGGCTGGAATCGCTCGTGAAGGCGTACGTCGGCGACGGAATCGCTGCCGACTTCTATCGCGAGATCGGGCACTCCCTCCCGGCGGATGTCGCGGAAATCGTCGAGGACGTGCTGTCCCAGACGGGCCACTCGGAGTTCGTGGTGCTCGAGGTGAAGGCAGCAGTGGAGGCCAGTACTCGCGCAAAGGACCGGTTGATGCTGTGGGGACGCCGTCTTCTGGGCGAAGCAATCACGCAGGCACAGTTCGTGCTGGCGCAGCGTGAAGATCTAACCGATCTGGTGATCTCCGCCTCCGGCGACCTCAACGGAGTTGTCGCGTTGTTCGACGGCATGCAGGCAAAGCATGCCGAGCGGATGGCGATTCTCGGACTCGTCTAGGTGCCTGTTCGCTCTGGGCACAGCGTGCAGAGGAGCGTGGGCGGTCGTTGCTGCATTAGCCTTGCGTCGACAACGGATGTAATTCACGAACAGTTCGGAGGTTGACCGTGGAGGTCAAGATCGGTGTAATCGACAGCCCGCGTGAGCTCATCGTCAACAGCGAACAGACCCCTGACGAGGTCGAGACACTGGTCGCGGCTGTCCTCGGTGGCCGCGAGCCGGTTCTGGCTCTCGTCGACGACAAGGGCCGCAAGTTCCTGGTGCAGGCTTCTCGTGTGGCGTACGTGGAGATCGGTCCGTCCGATATCCGCAAGGTCGGATTCGCGCCTACCGTCTGACGCGTAGCTGTAACAGCAGAATGGGCGGGCAGTCGTGAGACTGCCCGCCCATTCTCGTTCGGGTTCCGGTTACTTCGTTTCGGCTTGCAGCGGCACGTGTGAGAGACCGCCCCACGCGAGGGTCACGGTGATTTCCACGGCTTCTTCCTTCGGGATCGGCCGCGCGGCCTCGAGCCAGTACCGCGCAGTGAACTGGCTGGCACCGACAAGACCGACCGCAAGGATGCGCGCGCGGTACGGATCGAGTCCGGAATCCTGACTCACCAGGTCGAACACAGCGTCGACGCAGGCTTCGGTGGCTTGTTCGACGCGTGTCTGGACCTGAGGTTCGCCCATGATGTCGGACTCGAACACCAGGCGGAAGCCCTGGGAGTCGTTGTCGACGAAGTCGAAGAACGCCTGGACCGCGGCGCGGACACGCTGTTTGTTGTCCGTCGTCGATCGCAGGGCCTGGCGTACACCCGAGATGAGGCTGTCGACGTAACTCTGCAGGACTGCGACGTACAGTTCGAGTTTGCCTGGGAAATGTTGGTACAGAACTGGCTTGCTGACACCGGCACATTCGGCGATCTCGTCCATGCCGGCCGAGTGGTACCCGTTCGCAACGAATACCTCACTTGCAGCTGCGAGGAGCTGGAGGCGGCGCGCATCGCGGGGGAGGCGGGTGCTGCGACGTGTTCCGGCAGGCTTGCCAGCCGTTGTACCGCGATCGGAGTCAGTCCGATCCGCGAGTTCTGTCATGTCGCTTCCAATCTGAGCAAAAGTAATTCGGTCGGCGCGCGGATCCGCGAGTCGCGTGTGCGTACCCGCCAGTATCCTCCGTCACACCGGTCGTAGCCGAATGAACGATACCGTGTGTCGCCCGGGCGAGTCGCGCGTGCCTCGGTGAGCGAGACCAGCGGTCTTTCTCGTTACAGGACGGGCTGCCATGACACGCCAGGACCAGCAAGTTTCGGTCAGCCCGGGCGAGCGACTTGCCGTGTGTGAGATTCTGGACGACGTGACTGACCCAGGGGGACCGCGCATGCGTGGACGAACTACGCAGAACCCTGAACGTGAGGAACGTCGAATGCGTAGCGGAACTGGAGCGCCTCGCGACGAACGTCGGCCGGAGGTGCCGGATGATCGTGCCTACGGCGAACGCGACTATCGCGGCATTTCCTCCCATCAGCCTTTGCGCGCCCAATGGGATCCGACCAAACGAGAAGTGGGCCGAACCCCGCGTAATCCGCGACCGGACCGGGCAGCGCGAAAGCAGAGCAAGCTCGGGCGCTTCGTCTCGACCTACGGTTGGCGGGCCTACGCGATTCCGGTTCTCGTGGTGCTCACCATTCTTGTGATCGTCGATGCGGTACGGCCGGACGCCACAGACTCCGCGAGCAAGACGTCGGCCACCGCCGACCTCGCGCACAGCACCGACGGAACCGATGTCATCGGTGCCCCACCGGCCGGAGACGGAACTTTTGCCTCGTCGATACCGTCCGGTGCCCTTCCCGACGGTGGTCCGTTCACCGTCGCGGGGGGTGGAACGTGGCACGTCGTACCAGGTACGACGGGCAAGGTCGGACAGGGAACCGAACGCGAGTTCACGTACACGGTCGAGATCGAGGACGGCGTCGACACGACCGGCTTCGGCGGAGACGAATCGTACGGACGCATGGTCGACCAGACACTGGCCAATCCGAAGAGTTGGACCAACGATCCCAAGGTCGCGTTCCGGCGCGTCGACGCCGGCGAGCCGGACTTCCGGATCTCCTTGACCTCACAGATGACGATCCGCGAAGGCTGTGGATACGAAATCGAACTCGAAGGATCCTGCTACAACCCGAGCATGGACCGAGTCCTGCTCAACGAACCGCGATGGGTGCGAGGCGCCATTTCGTTCCAGGGCGACATCGGCTCGTATCGGCAGTATCAGATCAATCACGAGGTCGGCCATGCCATCGGATACGCCGCTCATCAGCCGTGCGAGACCGAAGGCGGACTCGCACCGATCATGATGCAGCAGACCTTCGGAACCGCGAACAACGACATCGCTAGGCTTGATCCCGAGGGCGTCGTTCCGATGAACGGACTCACGTGCCGCTTCAATCCGTGGCCGTACCCCCGAGCGTGACCGGATCGAGAATCCCTGATCTCGTCTTGAACTAGGAGTGTTTCGCGGTGTCTGCAACACCCGTCGTATTGCCACCACTGGTGGAGCCGGCAGCCGAGTTGAGCCGGGAGGAAGTTGCCCGATACAGCCGGCACCTGATCATCCCGAACGTAGGCATGACCGGTCAGAAGCGGCTCAAGAATGCACGAGTCCTGTTCATCGGCGCCGGTGGATTGGGTTCACCGGCACTGCTCTACCTCGCGGCCGCAGGAGTGGGCACCATCGGGATCGTCGAGTTCGACGAGGTCGACATGTCGAACCTGCAGCGTCAGGTGATTCACGGACGCTCCGACGTCGGACGCCCGAAGGCGCTCAGTGCGAAGGAGTCGATTCTCGAAATCAACGAGCACGTCGACGTCCGATTGCACGAGTTCCGCCTGGACAACTCCAACGCGGTCGAACTGTTCTCCGAGTACGACCTGATCCTGGACGGTACGGACAACTTCGCGACGCGGTACCTCGTCAACGATGCTGCCGTCATCGCGGGAAAGCCGTACGTGTGGGGCTCGATCTACCGCTTCGAAGGGCAGGTCTCGGTCTTCTGGGAAGACGCCCCGGACGGCGCGGGACTGAACTATCGCGATCTTTACCCGGAGGCGCCGCCGCCAGGCATGGTCCCCTCGTGCGCCGAGGGTGGTGTGCTCGGAGTCCTGCCTGCGACCGTCGGTTCGATCATGGCGACCGAGGCGGTCAAGCTCATCACGGGGATCGGCGAACCGCTTCTCGGACGCCTGATGATCTACGACGCACTTGCGATGACGTTCCGGACGATCCGCCTTCAGCGTGATCCGACCCGCGTGCCGGTCACCGCCTTGATCGACTACGACGCGTTCTGCGGTGTCGTGTCCGAAGAGGCGAGTGCCGCTGCTGTCGGTTCGACGATCACGGCGCCCGAACTGGAGGCCATGATCGGCGAGGGACGGTCGATCGAGCTGGTCGACGTACGAGAACCGGTTGAATGGGACATCATGCATCTGCCGGGGGCCGTGCTGATCCCGAAGGACCGCATCCTGTCCGGTGAAGCTCTGGCGACGTTGCCGCAGAACAAGCAGATAGTGCTGTACTGCAAAACCGGCATTCGTTCCGCCGAGGCATTGGCATTTCTCAAGAACGCCGGTTTCTCCGACGCGGTCCACGTTCAAGGCGGCGCGATCGCCTGGGCGAACCAGGTGGATGCGAGTCTGCCGGTCTACTAGGCGCGCCTCGCGGGAGGCGGCGCCGCGCACCGGTAGCGTTGGGGTGTGAGCACAGGCCAACCTCCCCAGCACGTGTGCTCCACCTTCGGCCTCCGTGAAGTCGATCCCATCCCACTCGGTGCGGATTGGGACGGCGGGTGGCTGTGTGGAGACGTCGTCCTTTCAGCAGTCGCGGATCATGCCCGCGCAGCGTGGTCGGCGAAGGTGCGAGAGAACCTCGAAGTCGACGGCGTTCGGCTGGCTCGACCGGTGCGTTCGACCGACGGTCGTTACGTCGTCTCGGGCTGGCGTGCCGACACCTTCATCGTCGGATCGCCGGAACCACGTCACGACGAAGTGGTCTCGATGTCCTGCCGACTGCATGCGGCGACGGCCTCGCTCGAGCGCCCGCGCTTCCTTGCGCAACCGCCCGTGCCGCCGTGGGCCGAGGTCGACGTATTCGTCGCCGCTGATCGCGCGGCATGGGAAACGGTTCCGCTGAGGATCGCGAAGGGCGTCGAGCAACTCGAGACGCCCACTCCTGACGGTCGCAAAAGTCTGGAACTGATCGCCGGGCTCGCTACTTTGCGTAAGCCGGTGCAGAGCCCGGACCAGCTCGTGCACGGCGATCTGTTCGGGACAGTGCTGTTCTCGGGCAGTATGGCGCCCGGAATCACCGACATCACGCCGTATTGGCGGCCGGCCGCGTGGGCCGCCGCCGTCGCTGTGGTCGACGCGATCTCGTGGGGCGGTGCCGACGAGGCACTGGTCGGCCGGTGGGAAGATCTCCCCGAGTGGCCGCAGATGCTTCTACGTGCGGTGATGTTCCGCTTGGCGGTTCATGTTCTGCATCCTCGCTCGACGGCGGACGCGTTCCCGGGGTTGGCCCGTACGTCCGACATCGTGCGCTTGCTGCTCTAGATCGGGGCGCCGGTACCGAAGTCCGAGACCAGGCCCTCGAACAGCTCGCGTGCGGCGTTCGAGGCGGCCACGGTGTTCCCGTCGACGACAGCGTTGACGAGGTTCGCGTGCTGCGAGTGGAATCCTTCGCCGGTTGCATCGATGTGCTGTTGGATCGTGGTCTCGATGACCGGGAGCAGGGAGTCGTAGAACTCCAGGTAGACCTCGTTGTGGCTGGCCGCGACGATTGCTCGGTGCAGGGCGACGTCCGCGGTGGTGGCGGCGTCGACGTCCTGACCCTCCCATGACGCGGTGCGAAGCTCGAGTAGCCGCGTCAGTTCGGCGATGTCGTCTTCGGTTCGCCGTGCGGCGGCCAGGGTGGCCGCGGTGATGTCGAGTGCGCGCCGAAGTTCGAGTACATCCCGCTGGTGGGCGCCGGCAAAGTAGTTGCCGAGAGTGCCACCGAGGTCGGAGACAGCAACGACGTAGGTGCCCGATCCCTGACGACGTTCCAGCATTCCGGCGTGTACGAGCGCCTGGACCGCCTCGCGCACGGTATTGCGACCGGTCCCGGTCAGCTCCGACAGTTCCGGTTCGGTGGGGATTTTGGAACCGATCGGCCAGGTTCCGCTCCGGATCTCGTTGCGGAGTTGTTCGGTGACCTGCGAGATGAGACTTGCGCGTCGAACGGGTTGCACGTGGTTGTTTCCTCGGGTCCGGGTAAGTGGTGTGAATGTGACGTTAGATTACCGCGCTTGTGCGAGTTCGTCCGGTCATCCTATGATTTGCCGGTGACTGCTCAACTGGAGAGAACCGAAACCCACTCGTTGATACAAGGCCGTGTGCTCGTCTTCGCTGCGATTGCGATGTCTGCGCTCGTACTTCGACTTGCGGTGACCTCGTTCTCGTCCTTGGCGGCCGAGATTCGCGACGAGATCGGCTTCTCCGCCTCGATCGTCGGTGTCTTCGGCATGGTTCCGACCGCAATGTTCGCCATCTTCGGTCTCATCACTCCCGCCATCGCGAAACGTATCGGGCTCGAGCGAACGGCCCTCGTTGCAATGCTCATGGCCGGCGTCGGAATGTTGTTGCGCGCCATGATGTCTCAGACATGGTCGTTGCTGGCCCTCTCGGCTCTGGCACTGGCAGGCATGGGAATCGGCAATGTCGTGATCCCGCCGTTGGTCAAGCGGTACTTCTCGGATCGCCTCGCCACCATGAGTTCGGTCTACATCGTGGCCGTGCAGATCGGCACCATCGTTCCGGCGTTCGTCGCAGTCCCGGTCGCCGACGCCTTCGGGTGGCGGTTCTCGATCGGCTGGTGGTCCGCCTTCGGCTTCGCCGCAGCAGTGCCGTGGTTGATCACCCTCGCTCGCTCGCGCAAGGCTCGCGCGAACGAAGCCGGGTCCGTCGAGAATTCATCGGATTCGGTTGCGGCAGTGGCAGAACAGCCACGCGGTCAGGTCTGGCGTTCTCCCGTGGCCTGGGGGATGGCCGGCATGTTCGGCATGACCTCACTGATCACGTATTCGATGTTCACGTGGATTCCGTCGATCCTTCGTGACGCCGGAGCCAGTGATGCCTTCGGCGGAACGATGGTCGGAATGTTCTCGGTGATCGGGCTCGTCGCAGCGTTCGGTGCACCGACGCTGTGCGCCCGCATGGCCAATCCCTTCCCTGTCGTGATCGCGTGTGCCGTCTGCTACCTGGTCGGCATGGGCGGGCTGTACTTTGCCCCGATGGCGGCGCCGGTCGTGTGGGTTGTCGTCCTGGGCCTCGGCCCGAGCACGTTCCCGATGTCGCTCACACTGATCAACCTGCGTACTCGTTCACACATCGGTTCCTCGGCACTGTCCGGCTTCACCCAGGGCATCGGCTACTCCGTTGCCTGCCTCGGTCCGCTCCTGTTCGGCGTTTTTCACGACGTGTCCGGTGGATACGCTGCGCCGTTCGGCCTGCTCGTCGTCGCTGTGATCGTGGTGCTCCTGGGCGCCTACCAGGCATGCAAGCCTCGGATGCTCGAGGATTCCTGGCACGCACCTGCGAAAAACTAGCTCACACCCGGTCTTGTTACCGGGTGAGGATCAATTGACTTCGCGGTCATCGCACGCAGCACCGGCGCAATAACCGTTTTCTACCTTTGGGTCTCCAACATATTCAGGAGGCCCTGGTGAGTCATTACATCGAGCATTGGGATGCAGAGGACGTCGACGCCTGGGAATCCGGCGGCAAGGACATCGCGAAGCGGAACCTGATCTGGTCAGTGGTAGCCGAACACGTCGGCTTCTCGATCTGGTCGATCTGGTCCGTGATGGTGTTGTTCATGCCGACGGATATCTACGGCATCGACGCGGCCGGAAAGTTCTTCCTCGTCGCAGTGCCCACACTTGTCGGGTCGGTCCTCCGTATTCCCTACACGGTTGCCACCGCACGGTTCGGCGGTCGCAACTGGACCGTCATGAGTGCGCTGTTCCTCTTCGTGCCAACACTTCTCACGCTCTACCTGATGATGAACCCGGGTGCGTCGTACACCACGTTCATGTTGGTAGCGGCCACTGCAGGTATCGGCGGCGGCAACTTCGCGTCGTCGATGACCAACATCAATGCCTTCTACCCGCAACGCCTCAAGGGGTGGGCGCTCGGTCTCAATGCCGGCGGCGGCAACATCGGTGTGCCGATGATTCAGCTGATCGGTCTGCTGGTGATCGCCACCGTCGGTAACCGCGCTCCGTGGATCGTCTGCGCCGTCTATCTCGTGTTCATTGCGGCCGCCGCCGTCGGTGCCGCGCTGTTCATGGACAACCTGGGCAACCAGAAGTCGGACCTGCGCTCCATGGCCAAGGCACTCAAGTTCTCCGAGTCGTGGGTGATCAGCTTCCTGTACATCGGTACGTTCGGTTCCTTCATCGGATTCAGCTTCGCCTTCGGTCAGGTTCTGCAGATCAACTTCCTCGCCGGCGGTGCCACTCCGGCCGCGGCGGCGCTGCATGCAGCACAGATCGCCTTCATCGGACCACTCCTCGGTTCGATCGCCCGGCCGCTCGGTGGCAAACTGGCCGACCGCATCGGCGGCGGCAAGATCACCATGTGGACGTTTGTCGCCATGGCATTCGCGGCATCGATACTCGTGACGGCCGGAACGATGGACGACAACACCGCGGGCGTCGCCAGCGCCGGAATCATGGTGACATTCGTTCTCGGCTTCATCGCCCTGTTCCTGCTCTCGGGCATCGGAAACGGATCCGTCTACAAGATGATCCCGGCGATCTTCGAGGCGAAGGCCCAGAGCTTCGACCACATGGATCGAAGCGAGAAGGCAACGTGGTCGCGCAGTATCTCCGGCGCTCTCATCGGATTTGCCGGTGCGGTAGGCGGTTTGGGCGGCGTCGGCATCAACCTGGTGCTGCGCGCGTCGTACAGCAGCCCCGCGAAGTCGGCGACCATGGCCTTCTGGGTGTTCCTGGCCTTCTACATCGCCTGCATCGCAGTCACCTGGTTCGTCTTCCTGCGCAAGCCGTCGACGCTGACCACAGACGTCGACGAGGCGAAGGTCGCAGTCACGGCGTGAGCGGTCCGCAGAATCTCAGAACTATCTCGTACCTCAGGAAGTAGGCGTCATGAGCAAGTCGGTTGTTGTCATCGGACACGGAATGGTCGGACACCGATTCGTCGAGGCACTGCGTTCGCGCGACGAAGCGAACAACTGGTCGGTGACCGTACTCTGCGACGAGCAGTACGCAGCGTACGACCGAGTCGGGCTGTCCTCGTACGTCGGAGCGTGGGACCCCAAGGAATTGGCACTGGCCGGCAACGATTACGACGGCGACAGCCTGGTCGACCTCCGTGTGGGGGAAGGCGCGCTCTCGATCGACAAAGATGCACGCACGGTCACGACGACAACCGGCGAGACGATCTCCTACGACGCTCTGGTGATGGCGACCGGTTCGTATCCGTTCGTGCCACCCGTGCCGGGGCACGAGGGCGACGGATGTTTTGTCTACCGCACCCTCGACGACCTCGACGGTATCCGGGCCGCCGCCGAGAAGGCTGGTCCTGGCGCTGTCGGCGTCGTGGTGGGCGGAGGTTTGCTTGGACTCGAGGCCGCAAATGCTCTCTCGCTCATGGGAATGACGGCACACGTCGTCGAACACAATGCGCGATTGATGCCGATGCAGGTCGACGAGGGTGGTGGCGCACTACTCGCTCGCCTCGTCACCGAACTCGGGCTCACTGTCCACACCGGTGTCGGGACGGCGGGAATTTCGCAGGCCGACAATGGAATCGTGGTCGAACTCTCCGACGGCTCCACCATCGACGCGTCGCTGCTCGTCTTCTCCGCCGGAGTACGTCCGCGTGATCAGCTGGCCCGCGACGCCGGCATCGCAGTGGGGGAGCGCGGTGGCATTCTGACCGACCTCGGCTGCGTGACGTCGGACGAGAACATCTATGCCGTCGGCGAATGTGCTGCGGTGGAAGGCCGTTGCTACGGTCTGGTCGCTCCCGGTTACACGACGGCCGAGATCGTGGCCGATCGTCTGCTCGGCGGCGCCGCGGATTTCCCGGGCGCGGACATGTCCACCAAGCTCAAGCTCATGGGCGTCGACGTCGCCAGTTTCGGTGACGCGATGGCGACCTCACCGGGCGCCCTCGAAGTCGTCCTCAGCGACGCGTCCAAGGGGACGTACGCAAAGCTCGTGGTCTCCGACGACGCGAAGATCCTGCTCGGCGGCATTCTTGTCGGTGACGCATCGGCCTACGCGTCGCTGCGCCCGCTGGTCGGTCGCGAACTACCCGGTGACCCGGCGACATTGATCTCGCCTGCGGGGGAGAAGCCGGGTGCAGGCTCGCTGCCCGACGACGCCGAGGTGTGCTCGTGCAACGCCGTGACGAAGGGAGCCATCTGCGGTGCAATCGCAGCCGGCGCATGCGACATCGCTTCGGTGAAGGCGTGCACCAGCGCCGGAACCACTTGTGGCGGTTGCCTTCCCACCGTGAAGCAGCTGCTGGCCGATTCCGGCGTCGTGATGTCGAAGGCACTGTGCGAACATTTCGCGCAGTCGCGGGCCGAGTTGTTCCAGATCGTCCAGTCGACGCAGACCAGAACCTTCTCGGCGCTGATCGCCAAGTACGGCAAGGGCGCCGGTTGCGACATCTGCAAGCCCGTAGTCGCTTCGATTCTGGCATCGACGGACTCCGATCACATCCTGCACCGCCAGCAGGCGTCGTTGCAGGACACCAACGATCACTTCCTCGCGAACATCCAGAAGAACGGTACGTACTCCGTGGTACCTCGGATGCCTGGCGGCGAGGTCACGGGTGAGCAACTCATCGTCATCGGAGAAGTGGCGCGAGACTTCGGCTTGTACACGAAGGTGACCGGCGGTCAGCGCATCGACTTGTTCGGTGCCCGCGTCGAACAGTTGCCCGCGATCTGGAAGCGCCTCGTCGACGCCGGGATGGAATCGGGTCAGGCGTACGGCAAGTCCCTCCGGACGGTCAAGAGTTGCGTCGGTTCGAGTTGGTGCCGCTACGGTGTCCAGGATTCGGTGGGTATGGCCGTCGACCTCGAGAATCGCTACCGCGGTCTGCGTTCGCCGCACAAGATCAAGTTCGGCGTCTCGGGTTGCGCCCGTGAATGTGCCGAGGCGCGAGGCAAGGACGTCGGCGTCATCGCGACGGAGAACGGTTGGAATCTGTATGTGGGCGGTAACGGCGGACAGTCGCCCAAACACGCTCAGTTGCTTGCCGGAGGCCTCGACGACGCGACCTTGGTCAAGTACATCGACCGCTACCTCATGTTCTACATCCGTACTGCCGATCGCCTCCAGCGCACGGCGCCGTGGGTCGAATCACTCGAAGGCGGACTCGATCACCTCAAGGCCGTGATTTGTGAAGACAGCCTGGGTATCGGCGAGGAACTCGAGGCACTGATGGCCAAGCACGTCGAGGGTTACCAGGACGAATGGGCCGGTGTGCTGGGTGATCCGGAGAAATTGTCGAGGTTCGTCTCGTTCGTCAACGCACCGGAAGAAGCCGACCCGACGGTTGTGTTCGACGAGACCGGAGTGCGCAAGGTTCCGGTCCTGATGGGCATGCCGAGCATCCCCACGCGCCGGTAATAGTCGCGTAACCCGTGGGAAACACGGGATCCGTAGAAACGTAGACAAGAACCCGCGCGACGTTGTCGCCGGATCGACAGGAGGACTTCGATGAGTGTCATCGATGCGCAGATCGCCAAGCTGGATTCGGATCGACTCGAATGGACGTCGGCCTGCCCGCTGAGCCATCTGATCCCTGGACGCGGAGTTGCCGTGCTTCTTCGCGGCGGCGAGCAGGTGGCGCTGTTCCTACTCGAGGACGGCACACTCCGGGCTGTCAGCAACTTCGATCCGTACGGCCGCGCCGCGGTGATGTCTCGCGGACTCGTCGGCGACCGGGACGGTGAGCCGATCGTGGTCTCGCCACTGCTCAAGCAGGCGTTCTCGCTGGTCGACGGCCGGGCGCTGGACGACTCGTCGGTTGCGCTGCCGGTGTACGGCGTTCGCGTGTGGGCTGGAGTCGTTCAGGTACACAGCTTGCAGATGCAGGGTGTTCGCTCGACTGTCGCCGATGCAGTCTCGTGAGTGACGACATGCCGTTGGCTGGATTCACGGTAGGTATCACTGCTTCGCGCCGCGCCGAGGAGTTCGCGACCTTGCTGACTCGTCGGGGAGCGGATGTCGTTCACGCTCCGGCGATTCGAATCATTCCGTTGGCCGACGACCGTGAGCTCGAAAGGGTGACACAGCAGATCATCTCGGATCCTCCCGAGGTGGTTGTCGCCACCACCGGGATCGGATTCCGGGGTTGGCTGGAAGCAGCCGACGGGTGGGGTGAGGCGGAAAATCTCGGATCCGCGTTGGGCTCGGCTCGTCTGCTCGCGCGAGGACCGAAGGCCAAGGGAGCAATCCGCGCGGCCGACCTTCGTGAGGAATGGTCACCGGCATCCGAGTCTTCCGCCGAGGTGCTCGAACATCTTCTGGCAGAAGGTGTCTCGGGAAAGCGGATCGCTGTACAACTGCATGGTGCGACCACCGAGTGGGAGCCGATTCCCGACTTCTGTCAGGTGTTGCGCGAGGCCGGCGCCGAGGTCATCGCGGTGCCCGTCTATCGATGGGAACCGCCGGAGGATCCGACGCTGCTCGACCGGATGATCGACGCCATAGCGTCAGCCGGAATCGACGCCGTCAGTTTCACCAGTGCACCGGCCGTAGCCTCGATGTTGATGCGCGCCGACAAGACCGGGGATCTCGGAGACATTCTCGACGCGATGCGGGGTCCGGTGGCGGCCATGTGCGTCGGCCCGGTCACCTCGGCGCCGCTCGAAGCGTTGAATGTACCGACCACAGCCCCGGCGCGGGCACGTCTGGGCGCGCTCGCGAGACACATCGTCGACGAACTCCCGCAGCGAGCCAACAAGATTCAAGCCGGCGAACACGAAATCAGCATTCGCGGCGGTTGCGTAGTCGTGGACGGTGAAGTGAAGCAATTGCCGCCGGCTGCGATGTCGTTGATCCGCACTCTCGGTGCCAGCCCCGGTCGAGTCGTCTCCCGCGACGAACTGCTGGCTTCTCTTCCCGGCGGCGGCGGCGACACCCATGCCGTCGAGACCGCCGTCGCCCGATTGCGCGCGTGCCTCGGCGCGCCCAAAGCCGTTCAGACGGTGGTCAAGCGGGGCTATCGACTTGCCCTCGACCCCGGCGACTACGTACAGAATCCAGGTGACTATGCAACGCGATGACGATGTCCTCGTCCTGGTAGCTCATGGCACGCGTAGTGCACGTGGCGTGGAAATGGTTGCCGCACTGGCCGACGCCGTCGGCACGCGCGTCGGACGCACGCGCGTTGCCTTTGTCGATGTGCTCGGTCCGTCACCTTCGGAAGTCCTCCGGGACACTCCGGGGCGAGCGATTCTCGTACCGGCGTTCCTGGCGTCCGGCTACCACGTTCACACCGATGTTCGACGCGAAGTGGCGATCAGTGAGCACTCGGCTGTGAGTGTGACGCCCGCACTCGGACCCGATCCGGCGCTTGCACGCGTGCTGCTTCGGCGCTTGACCGAAGCGGGGTGGAATCCGGGTGACGCGACAGTGCTTGCTGCCGCCGGGTCGTCCGATGCGCGGGCGCTGCGAGACGTCGAGCGTGCTGCGCTGATGCTTGCCGAAGCGGCGGGGACTCGTGTCGACATCGGGTACATCGCGACCGGGGAGCCGAAGGTAGCCGATGTTGTTGCAGCAGAACGCGTTCGCGGCGCGAAGCGAGTTTTTGTCGCCTCGTACCTCCTCGCGCACGGGCTGTTCCACGAAAGGTTGCACGCTGCAGGAGCCGATGGTGTGACCGAACCGCTCGGCGTCGATCCGGGAGTGGTGGACCTTGTCGTGAATCGGTATGAGAGTGCGCGAAGGGAACTAGTATCGCTGCATGACGTCTCACTCCGTAACGCCGACGTATGCCGACCTGGTCGCAGCAGTTCGTGAATCCGACGTCAAGGCACAGGCTCTCATCGGTGCACTGACCGAAGAGCAGGCGCGGGAGCCCTCCGGGCTCCCCGGGTGGAGTCGGGGACACGTCGTGACGCACATGTCGCGCAACGCCGACGCGCTGGGCAGATTTGTTGCCGGCGTGCAGGGCGGCGAATCGGGGGAGATGTATCCAGGGGGGCCGGATGCGCGCAATGCTGCAATCGAAGAGGGCGCAGATCGCCCGGCTGAATTGTTGGCCCTCGACTACCGCTTCTCGGGAACGAGGCTGGTCGACGCGTTGTGCGAGATCCCGACAGATCGACTGGACACACCGGTGCCGTGGCGCAAACCTGTGACGGCATTCGATCTACCGATCCTGCGCTGGAACGAGATCGAGATTCACCTGATGGACCTCGACATCGGTTACACCTGCCACGACTGGCCTGCCGAGTTCGTGGAATTCACTCTCGCCAGTCAGTTGGGCGCACTCGAGACGGCGGTCCCGGGTGTACGAGTGCCGTCACTGTCCGACGCGGAGACCTTGGCCTGGTTGGTCGGGAGGCCGACGAGGGTGGGGCTGCCGACTCTCCCTGCCTGGCCGTTCTGAGATGCAGCCGTTCTGAGATGCAGCCGTTCTGAGAGTTAGAACAGGGTGGGGGCGCTCACGTCGTTGCGTGCTTGGGCCAACCGCGCACTCCACCTTTTCACCAACCACATCTCGACGATCTCGGGTTGGGTGCCGGCGGCATAGGCCCAGCTGTCGAGAAGTTCGCAGTACCGGCGGTAGCGACGCGTCGTGAAGCCGGTGACGGAAGGATCCTCGAGCCAGCCCTCGTGGATGAGCGTCGAGACTCCGTACTGGTCGATCATCTGAGCGCGTCGGCCTTCGTCCTGTACGCCCACTGCCCACATGAAAGCGGCCATCAGCGATACCCCGACACCGGGGGTGAGTGGCCACCCGGACCAGGTGTCGCGCCGGACGACGGGCATCGACTTGTTTTTCGAGCAGTGATCGAGAATGGCTGTGATCTGGGTCAGCGGATCCTCGTCCTCGCGGTGATGGGGATTGAAGACGTTGGGGAACCGCCGTGTGAACCGTCGGCTCTCGTGCGAGCCCTGCCAGGCCGCGCAGAGAAACAGTAGTCCGAGGCCGTCGTGCTGGGCGACAACGAGATCGCTCGACGGGCGAAGGTCGTTGCGTTGAACGATGGCTCGACCTTCGGTGATCACTTTGCCGTCGAGATCACGCCCGCGCAGGCTGATGGTGTGGCCGGCGTCCTTCAGGTGCGCGTTCCACCAATCCAGGTCGACGGTCGCTTCGTCGTCGAGGACGTGCAGTGGAAAGGTGCGGGAGCGGCACCACTCGACCAATGCGTCCGGCGGTTCGAATCCTTCGTCGACACGATTCATGGCGCGATGATCCCACGAGTCGCCGACAGGAATTCGTCCGACGCGCAGGTCACCGAGATGGAACCGGACACTCGCGGTACGCTCCGCTCATGAAATCGGCGTCCTCGAGGGTGCGTCCGGCGCTGTGGACGGTAGCCATCGCCTTGACGGCCACGGGTCTGAGCGGATGCATCGGTGCCGTCGATCGGATGGATTTCGACAACCAGATGCGCGAACGTGGCGGTGGGATGACGTCGGAGTTGGTGCGAGGCGGGTTCGACAGCCTCGCACATAGATACGGCGTCGACGCGATATCGGTGACCAGCATCGACATCAGCCCGATCGAGACGCTCGGGGTCACCGTTCGTGACCCCGGGAAGCCGACCCAGCTCGACAGATTCTCTTTCGACGGAGTCATTCTCGGCGAGCCGAGCCCCGTGCAAGTCAGTGTCACCGACGATCTCGATGCACGATCGTTCACGCTGGATCAAGTGCCGGCATTGACGAACCTCGAGAAGTTGGTCGACGACGCGCTGGAGAACAGCGGTGTCGACGACGGCGAAGTCACCGGGATCTCGGTCACTCGCACCGAGGCGATTCGCGCATCCGTGATGGTGGAATCTCCACGCTCGCGGGCGCTGGTGGTCTTCGAGCCTGACGGAACTCCCTTCCTGGTGCACCCGCTGTGAGCCGCCGTATCGCTCCGTTGCTGATCTCCGTAGTGGTGATCGTGGTCGTGGGAATCTTTGCTGCACTACTGTCTTCGGTGATCTGGCCAGGACAGGTCGCTCATTTGGCGCCGATTTTCTGTGAAGCTCCCACATCGAGCGCGATGGTCGTCTCGGATACCTTTTCCGACGGCGACGGTACGTCCACCAATTTCACGCTGTATTGCGTCGGACCGCGCGGTCAGACCGTTGATGCCGGGTGGCTGCTGCCGTTCTTGGTGCTGTGGGGCGTGTATTCGCTGGTGCTTGCGATAGTGGTCGGCGTGGTCGGGGTCAACCGGCGTAGGCGCCCAAACGACTGACCCGATCAGCGTGGGAGGACAACCACTTCGGCGACGGCATCGTCTTCCGCGTGTGGCGGAACGAGTGCAAACGCGGAGCGCCCGATCAACCCCGCCAGGTGTGCGGTACGTACAGACGGTTCGGCGCGCCAGCGACCGTCGGCGGATTGTGTGACCGGCAGTAGGCGTACCGCATCGGAAGTCACCGCAGCGGCGTTCTCGATGATGCCGAGCAGTCGCGGTGGTGTGTCGCTTCCCGTCAAGGCGGCCACGACGGTGGGCAGCATCGTCAACAGGGTGGTCACTGCGGCGTACGGGTTGCCGGGGAGGCCGAGAACCACCCGACCACTGGGCAGGACAGCCGTTATTTGAGATCCGCCCGGGCGCGAGGCGACTCGCCCGACAATCGTGCGAGCGCCGAGTCGATCGAGCGCACTGCGCATTTCGTCGGCAGCGCCGCCGCCCGTGGCACCAATGACAACAAGCAGGTCCTGTTCAGTCGCATCCGCCAGTACACGCTCGAAACTGTCGGCCGTGTCCCTCAGGTGCGAATCCGCCACGCACCGTACGCCGTTGCTTTCCAGTAGGTAGGGGAGAATCCCACCGACGGAGTCGCGGGTCTGACCTTCACGCAGTGGACCGGTCCGCCGGATCTCGTCGCCGGTGACTGTCACGCGTGCCCGTACCGGACCACGGACGAGGGCGTCGAACACTTCACCGCTGGCAGCTGCGGAGACCACCGCCGGAGTCACCGCGGTACCAGTCGGGGCGATCGTGAATCCGGTGGTCCAATCTTCCCCTCGTGGTCGAGCGTCGTTGCGGTGCGGCGCATCCGGCAGTCTCCGTACCATCCGAGATGGCTCGTCGACGGACAGATACTCGTCACGAATCACCGAGGTGGCGCCGAGGGGCAGGTGTGCTCCCGTGGCAATGCGAATCGCTTCGCCTTCACCGAGTTCGAGTTGCCCGTCGGCGCCCGCGATACGGATCTCGGTGCGGATTCGCCAGGGACCCTCGCCGGAGACGGCGTACCCGTCCATCGCCGAGACATCGGATCGAGGCAGATCACCCAGGGCGACGAGAGGCTGCGCGAGCGTTGCTCCGAGACTGTCGGCGAGGGCGGCCCGGTGTGGTGACAATGCTGTCAGTGAGTTCCTGACGGCGGCGCGGGCTTGCTCGATCGTCAGGCGCGGATGGTTTCGCGCGCGGTCGATGTCCGCCGGTGTGTCGCAGTCAGTGGTGCCAGTGACACGCAGCGTCGAGAACGGTTCGGTGACAATCGCTTTCATAGGTTGATTCTCCAACCCCGAACTCTCCCGCAATGTGGACAGGCGTTGCCGGAGCTCGCGAAATGTCCACGCGGAGAGCAGGAATTGGGTTCGGTTGTTCTCGTCCACGGCACACGTCAGCGGACTGTCCGTCGACGTGGCAGCTATCAAAGCGTCGACTGATACGGCCTCGATGTGCGGCAGATCGGACGCCAGGACCACCACCACGGCGTCGTCGGGTAACCGGGTCGCAGACAATCCGGCCCAGATCGCCTCGACAGGGCCGGCTCCGGCCGGAGTTTCCTGAGTTTGAGTGATGCCAGGATCAAGTTCAGGGCGATGTGGACCGACCACGACGACGGCGTCCAGATGCGCCGTCGCTGAAAGCGCGATGTCGAGGAGCCTGCGGCCGTGAACGAGCAGGCCGGGTTTGTCGACACCACCCATTCGGGTCCCGCGACCACCCGCCAGAATGAGGGCGGCGGTCGGCGGCGTGACGGTCATACCTCCATGCTGCCCCATCGCCCGCGTCACGACGACCGGTGACACGTGAATCAGAAGTGATACCGAGCTTTCTTCAGGTCGATCCGACCGTCCTTGATCGGCACGCCTTCGAGTTCGAGCTTGGCGATCTGACGATGAGCCAGGTGCGCCGACGGTTTGCCGGAGGCGCCGAGAACCCGATGCCACGGCAGGTCGGCAGAGTCCGTTCGCATGATCCAACCGACCGTGCGAGCACTGGAAAGTCCTGCAGCATCAGCGATATCGCCGTACGTCGCCACGAAACCGGCCGGAATCGACGCGATGAGGCGCCGTACCTCTTCGATCTGCTCTTCGGTGGTGGCTGCCATGTCGGTTCCTTCAGAGCATGCTGCGAACGAGGGCGGCGACTTCGTCGGCCCGCACGTGCGGGACCATGTGGTCACAGTCGAATTCGACACCGGTCAGATTTTCACCGAGGTGCTCGGTGAGCGCTGCCCGGAACTCGTCGGTGACGTACGGCGGTTGGACCTTCATCGCCTGAACCAGCACGGTGGGCATCGACGACGGAGGCAGCACGATCGGGCGAGCGAGTTCGCCCCACCCGGTCACGATCGCGGGCGTGGACAGGCGCCAGTTGACGCGTCCGTTGTCCAGTTCGATCAGGTGTTCCGCCATCTCGACGTCGAGGTCCTGTGTGGGAACCTCACCCCACGAGCCGTGAATCTTCTCGGAGTAGGCCTCTGCCGCATCGGTGTAATCCGGTGAGCCGATTGTGAGTTCGGCCACTTCCTGCATGAAAGTCGGATCCAACCCGATCGCCGGGTCGAGCAGGACGAGCCCACGAATGCGTTCCGGTGCGGTGGCCGCGAGGTGCAGCGCCAGCATTCCGCCGAAAGAATGCGCGACGATCACCACCGGTCCGGTGGCATGTTCGTCGAGCGTCTCCAGCAGGCTCGCCACGTGGGATTCGATGTTCCACGGAGGAGCCCAGGTGGAACGCCCGTGACCGCGTAGATCCGGCGAGATCCAGCGCGCTTCGGGCAGTTGGTTCTCGGCCATCGACTGCCAACGTCGGCCGTGACCGGTCAGACCGTGCAGCGAAAGGATCTCCGGTGCCCCGACGGGTCCGTAGAGATACGTATGGAGTGCAGACACGAGGTCAATCATGCCGGATGCAGGCGATGTGTGAGTTGTCGGTGCGCTCTGGTGGAATGCCTGGGTGAGTGAGACGGCAACACGCAGCAAGGTCACCATTCCGCGGGCGCGGTTGGTGCACCGAACTGCGCCGTCTCCGATACCCCGAACGTGGGACGAAGGGACGGCCCGGCTGTTCGCGCCGCCGTCCGAGGATCCTTTCCAACTCGCGTTCGGCCCTGTTTCATTCGGCTCGGGGGCCGCCTGGAGTCCCTGGCAGGTACTCGGCAGCCCCGGAACCGGCAAGACGTCCCTTCTGGTGGATCTGGCAGTGCAGAAGATCTCCGGTGGCGAAGATCCTGAATCGGTCCTGGTGCTCACCCAGTCGCGCCGGGCAGCGACGCAGGTCCGCGAGCAGATCACGGCCGGGTTGCTCGGGTACGAACAAGAACGCGGACCGCAGGCAACTCGTGAGCCGTTGGTCCGCACCGTTCACTCGTACGCCTTTGCCGTACTCCGGCTTCAAGCCGCAGCGCACGGCAACGCGCCGCCACGCCTGATCACCGGCGCCGAGCAGGACTCGGTGCTCCGAGAGATGTTGCGCGGCGACATCGAAGACGGTGCGCTCCGGTGGCCGGAGCGCCTGCGACCCGCATTGGGTTTGAACGGCTTTGCCGTCGAACTTCGAGATCTGATGTTGCGAGCGAACGAGCGCGGACTCGGCCCCGAAGATCTGGTCAAGCTCGGCAAGAAGCGTGGACGTCCGGAGTGGGTGGCGGCCGGGCGGTTCGCCGAGGCCTACGAGCAAGGCGTGCTGCTGCGCGGCAGTGTCGGTGTCGAGGCTCCGGAGGCGACGGCGCCGGCGCTCGACGCGGCCGAGTTGATCGGTGCGGCATTGACCGCGTTCGCCACCGATCCCGAATTGCTTCGCTCCGAGCGCGCTCGGATCCGGCACCTACTCGTCGACGACGCACAACATCTGGATCCGCAGGCGGCGCAACTGGTTCGGCTGATCGGAACCGCAACTGCGGGCACGGTCATCGCCGGTGATCCCGATCAGTCGGTCTTCGGGTTCCGCGGTGCGGATTCGGCGTTCCTACTCGGACTCGCCGAGCGCGGAGACGAGCGCCAGATCGTCCTGCCCACCACGTTTCGCAACAACGCCGACGTCGCGTCGATCGCGGCGAAGATCGCTGCGCGGCTGCCCGGCAACCTCGCTCATCGCATCGCGGTTCCATCCGATCTCGCCGATGAGGACCCGGGGCGGGCGTCGGTGCGGGTTCTCGGTACGACGGCCAAAGAAGCGGCAGTCGTCGCAGATACCTTGCGCCGGGCGCATCTGCTGGACGGGATTGCTTGGTCCGACATGGCCGTCATCGTTCGGTCGGTCCCGCGCACTCTCGCCCCTCTCCGGCGAGCCCTGCTCGCGGCCGGGGTACCCGTCACGACCGCTGCCACCGAATTGCCGCTGGCCAGGCAACACGGAGTGTCCGGCCTGCTGCTGGTCCTTCGGGCGCTCGGCGGCGATCAGTTCACCGGCGACGACGCGCTTGCCCTGATGGCCGGTCCCATCGGCGGCGCCGAGCCGGTCACCCTGCGCCGGTTGCGTCGTGGCCTGCGCCGGGTCGAGTTGGCATCGGGAAGTGATCGGGACTCCTCGGAGTTGTTGCGGCTCATTCTGATCGACGAGGATCGTGCGCAGTCCAAGCGCCTCATGGGCAAGTTGACAGACGTCGAAGCTGCGGCACTCAATCGCGTGCTGTCGGTCCTTCGCAAGGCCCGAGTGCCTCTCGAGCGAGGTCTCGGGGTCGAAGAAGTTCTGTGGGCAGCATGGCAGGCGACGGGGCTGGAACGACGCTGGGCGGCTGCGTCGGCGCGCGGCGGACCTATCGGCTCACAGGCCGATCGAGACCTCGACGCAGTCGTCGCACTTTTCGACGCGGCCGCCAACTACGTCGACCGGTTGCCGCGTTCTCAACTCGCCGGTTTCGTCGACTACTTGACCAGCCAGGAGATACCGACCGACTCGCGGAGCCGATCGGTCATCACTCCCGACGCCGTCACCGTGGTCAGCGCTCACGCCGCGGCGGGTCGCGAATGGGCGGTCGTGGCGGTGGCGGGTGTGCAGGAGGGGCTCTGGCCGAGTTTGCGGGCACGCGGATCGCTACTGCGTACCGAAGCGCTGATCGACCTGGTCAACGGAGTCTCCGACGGCAGTGACTCGGCTGCCGAACGACTCTCGCGAACCGCACCGCTTCTGGCCGAAGAACGCAGGTTGTTCCTGGTTGCCTGTAGCCGTGCTCGTCGCCGTCTGCTGATCACCGCAGTCGAATCGGCTTCGGGGGACACCGACTTGGTGCCTTCGCGGTTCGTGGACGAATTGATCCGTGGTGACGCGTACTCGGACGATCCGTCCTCCGATCTCGACGTCGTTGCACCCGAGACCGGGGATACCCGGGTTCTGTCGCTGCCTGCACTGGTCGCACAGCTTCGCAGCGTCGTGTGTGATCCCGACATCGCGCATTTCGACCCCGAGAAGCATTCCCGGGCCGCTCGCCAGTTGGCACGTCTGGCTGCTGCCGGGGTACGCGGCGCGCACCCGGATCAGTGGTACGGCACAGCCGAGCCGAGTACCGCTGCTCCCATGTGGCAGCCCGAGGACGGACCGGTTTCACTATCGCCGTCCACCATCGAGCTTCTCGAAACATGCCCTCTCCGATGGGTGTTCGAGCGTCATGGCGGCAGCGACGGAGACAACACTCATGCGATCGCCGGTACGCTGGTCCATACCTTGGTGCAGGCATTGGCCGGCCGGATTCCACCGGATCAGGTCGAGAAGGCACTCGAAAATGCCTGGGAATCCATCGATCTGGGATCGCAGTGGTACTCGCGCCGCGAACTCAATCGAACTCGGGAGATGCTGGCGACGTTCACCGCCTGGATGAACGCAACTCGCGGTGAACTGACCGAAGTCGGCGTCGAGGTCGCGGTCGAGGGGGTCCTCGAACCACGTGAGGAGGGAGCGCCTGCGGTCAAGCTTCGTGGCCGGATCGACCGGCTCGAGCGCGACACCGAAGGCCGTCCGGTGGTTGTCGACGTCAAGACTGCGCGAAACCCTGTCAGCAACGAGGCCGCGCAATCTCACGCGCAGTTGGCGGCGTACCAGGTCGCAGCGGCCGAAGGTGCGATTGCCGGCGAACCGGCCACACAACCCGGCGGTGCACGCCTGGTATTCGTGGCCAAGTCCAACAAGAAAGACGGTGCGGCGCAGCGAGTTCAGCCGCCGCTGACGGCCGAAGCCGTCGAGATGTGGCGAGACGTCATCCACAACGCAGCGGCAGCGACCCAAGGGCCGCAGTATCTGGCCAGGGTCAACGACGGATGTAGACATTGCCCGGTGCGCTCGAGTTGCCCGGCACACGACGAGGGACGACAGGTGAGTAACTAAGTGGCTGCCGCGACGCAGA
Source organism: Rhodococcus sp. T9N (assembly GCF_024436645.1). NCBI lineage: Bacteria > Bacillati > Actinomycetota > Actinomycetes > Mycobacteriales > Nocardiaceae > Rhodococcus > Rhodococcus sp. T9N. Next base: position 160,019 of record NZ_JAMSKS010000010.1, read on the forward strand.
AGGCACGCCGACCGAAGATCGATCCTGTCGACCTGGCGGTCGCGCTCGGTCAACACCCGCCGACGCCGGAACAGGCGGCAGTCATCGCCGCACCGCTCGGTCCGACATTGGTCGTCGCCGGTGCCGGTGCCGGTAAGACCGAGACGATGGCTGCTCGCGTCGTGTGGCTGGTGGCCAACGGCTTCGTCGATCCCGAGGCCGTTCTCGGATTGACCTTCACGCGCAAAGCGGCACAACAGCTCACGTCGCGAATCCGCAAGCGCTTGGCGCGACTGGCGGGTTCGGACGTTTTGCGGGCACTCGACCCGACCGGCGGAGTGCGTTCCCGGATTCTGGCCGGGGAACCCGAAGTCAGTACCTACCATGCTTACGCGGGACGGTTGCTGTCCGAGCACGGACTGCTGTTGCCGATCGAACCCTCGGCGACGCTGTTGTCCGAGACCGAACTGTGGCAGGTTGCGCACCGCGTCGTGAGCGGCTGGGACAGTGATCTGGACACCGACAAGAATCCGGGGTCCATCACCGAAACCGTTCTGGCCCTTGCCGGTCAGTTGGCGGAGCACCTGGTCGACCCCGAGCAGTTGCTCGAGGCTCACACCGAGTTGGACAAGCTGATTCACACTCTGCCCGCCGGTCCGAAACAGCGGGGTGGGCCGAGCAAGGAGCTGTTGAATTACCTTGATGTGCAACACAAACGCATCGAGCTACTGCCCCTCGTTGCCCGGCTGGGTGAGACGCTGCGGCGTGAAGGCGCATTGGATTTCGGCAGCCAGATGTCGCTGTCGGCCCGTGTCGCCTCCGAACATCCCGAGGTCGGGCAAACCGAGCGTGAGCGCTTTCGGGTAGTTCTTCTCGACGAGTACCAGGACACCGGTCACGCTCAGCGAGTGTTGTTGTCCTCGTTGTTCGGCGGGGGAGCCGACGGCCGGTTGGCGCTGACAGCCGTCGGCGATCCGATGCAGTCGATCTACGGTTGGCGAGGCGCGTCGGCGGCCAACCTGCCACGGTTTGCAACCGACTTCCCGCTTGCCAACGGAAAGCCGGCTCCGACGCTCGAACTGCTCACCAGTTGGCGTAACCCGCCGGAGGCTCTCGAATTGGCAAACCTGTCGTCGGCACCGTTGCGCCGACGCGGTGTGGCCGTCAGCACACTTCGTGCGCGGCCGGGAGCCGTCGCCGGAGACGTTCGACTGGCGCTGCTGGGAGACGTCGAACAGGAACGTCAGTGGGTTGCGGAGAAGATCGCCGAAGAATACGAGGCGGCACGTGCCGAAGACCGCCCGACGCCCACAGCAGCGGTGTTGATCCGCCGCAACGCCGATGCTGCCCCGCTGGCCGAGGCTTTGCGGTCCAAAGGTCTGCCGGTCGAAGTGGTCGGACTCGGTGGGCTCCTGCACACACCCGAGGTGGCGGACGTGATCGCCATGCTCCGAGTGGTCGCCGATCCGCTGGCGGGCAGCGCCGCCGTTCGGCTGCTCACCGGAGCGAGATGGCAGATCGGCGCGAAGGACCTCGCCGCACTCTCGCAACGCTCCCGCGAACTTGCCATCTCCGCCGGATACGGAACAGCGGGTGCGGTCACCGACGCCGAGGCGCTCACCTCGGCAGTTCAGGACGCGCTGCCGGGGGAGAACGCCGAGCAAGCAGGATTGGTCGATTCGATCTCCGATCCAGGCCCGGCAGAACGTTATTCAGCTCTCGGGTACACACGCATCAACGCGATAGCGGCAGAGTTGGCGTCGTTGCGCGAACGTATCGGCCAGCCGCTCACCGAACTGGTGGCGGAGGTCGAGCGGGTGCTCGGTATCGGAATCGAGGCAGGCGCGCGAACCCGAGTCGGTGTCGTCGGGACCGCGGGCCGCGAGCATCTCGACGCATTTGCCGACGTCGTCGCCAATTACGCGACGCGTCCAACAGCCAATCTGCCCGGGATGCTCGCATTCTTCGCGGCCGCCGAACAGATCGAAAAGGGCCTCACTCCGGGCGAAGTGGAGGTGGCGCCGGATCGCGTGCAGATCTTGACCGTGCACTCGGCGAAGGGGCTCGAATGGGAAGTAGTGGCGATCCCGCATGTCAGCGACGGGGTGTTCCCCTCGTCCACCGCGTCCGGATCGTGGCTCGGGGCGCTCGCCGAACTGCCACCGTCGTTGCGTGGTGACCGGGCGGTCGACGCGGATTCGGCCGACGGAGTTCCGGTGCTCGACCTCGAGGAGCTCTACAACCGCAAGGACCTCGAGAACGCGATCACGGCGCACAAGAAGGCATTGTCCAACCGTCGACTGGACGAGGACCGGCGGTTGTTCTACGTCGCGCTGACCAGAACCGAACGGGCGCTGTTCATCTCGGCGCATCACTGGGCGGAATCCGGTTCGGAACCGAAGGGGCCTTCGGCGTTCCTGGACGAGCTGCATCAGATGGTCACGGCCGAAAACGATGCCGGTGAAGAAGACTCGCGCGGTGCGATCGGCGTCGTGGAGGAGTGGGCGCCTGCACCGGAACCTGACACCGAGAACCCGTTGGCCGCCACGCCCCGTACGGCGCAGTGGCCGCCGGATCCGCTGGGTGCGCGGCGCGGCGCGGTCGAGGCCGGAGCCGCAAGCGTCCTGTCCGCACTTGCATCGCTGCCGCAAGACAGCGAAGAGACGGAAGAACCGGAGGACGATCCGGAGAACTGGGCCTCGGACGTCGACGTTCTCCTGGCCGAGCGCGAAGCCCGGGCAAACGCGCGTGCCGAAGTGATTCTCCCGGCGCAGCTTTCGGTGACTCAGCTCGTCGACCTCAAGGCAGATCCGGATGAACTCGCGGCACGGCTGCGTAGACCACTGCCGTACCCACCGAACCCGCTCGCTCGGCGCGGCACGGCTTTTCACGCCTGGATCGAGCGAAGGTTCGGTGCGACCCGACTGTTGGATCTCGACGAACTACCCGGCGCCGCGGATACCGGCGCGGGTCCCGAGACCGATCTGGTGAAACTTCAGGATGCGTTCCTGCGGTCCCCGTGGGCCAATCGCAGCCCGATCGAAGTGGAAGTTCCTTTCGAAACATCCATTGCCGGAACGGTTCTCCGCGGTCGGATCGACGCTGTGTTCGCCGATCCCGACGGCGGATGGACGGTGATCGACTGGAAGACCGGTGCCGAACCGTCGGCCGCCAACGAGGACGCTGTTGTGATGCAGTTGGCCGCGTATCGGGTGGCCTGGGCCGAATTGATGTCCGCCAGAGCCCGTTCGGCGGGGCGCAACGAACAGTTTCCGGCCGACAAGGTGCGGGCGGCGTTTCACTACGTTCGATCGGGTCGCACCATCGCACCCGAGAACCTGCCGGACGGTGAGGCTCTCGCTCGCCTCATCCGAACGGCAGGCGCGCAAGATTAGCTTGCGTTTCGACGAGCCTTGAGTGCTTCGGTCACCAGCGGAACCTGCAGGGGAAGACGTGCGATCGAACCGATCTTCTGCGGTGTGGACGTCTTCGGGCTTCGGCACCAGTCGATCGCCATCTGGATGTTGGCGGGGAACACGGCAACAAAGAGCGCGGCGGCAAGGCCCGCGCCGAGCTTGCGGGTCTTCGGCACGGCCAAGGCAGCGCCGATCGCCAGTTCCGCGACGCCGGACACCTGGGTGTAGGTGCGGGCCTGTCCGGGAAGCTGGCGGGGAACGGTGCTGTCGAAGAAGGAAGGCGCCACGAAATGCATGGTGCCGGCGCCGAGAAGGAGGGCCGACAAACGAAGAGCGGCCGCTTGGCTGGGAGTGGACGTCGAACCGGTGAAAGGCATTTGCCCAGCCTGCCTCACGGTGGACCTTCTTGCCACTACCGGCGCCACGACCCGCGCGCTATTCGGCGCCCGAGTTCCGAAGTCGATCTTCGAGGGTTACGCTGCCTGCCGATGTCCGTGTAGGTATTTCGTAAGTTCGAGTGAGAGAGTCGATGTATGGCCGGTAAGCTCCGGGCGCGTTTGACCAGGTCGGAAGCATTGACCGATCAGCCTGACTTCGCCCTTGTCGGGGTGCTGCGCATTCCCCAGCTACAGACAAGTCCGGCGCGGGCCATCTACAAGCGAGTTCTCATCGCGTTGGGTGCTCTCGGCGCCGCCGTGTTGATCGTGTACATCGATCGCGCGGGATACCGGGACGCACAGGACAACGAGCTGTCGCTGCTCGACTGCATTTACTATGCGACGGTTTCGCTCTCGACCACCGGCTACGGCGATATCACTCCGTTCACGCCGTCGGCGCGCCTGGTCAACGTCCTGTTGATCACGCCACTTCGGATCTTCTTCTTGATCGTGTTGGTCGGAACCACACTTTCAGCTCTGACCGAGAGTTCGCGTCAGGCGTTCAAAATTCAGCGTTGGAGGCAGCACGTGCGTAATCACACCGTCGTCGTCGGATACGGGACCAAGGGGCGGACGGCAATCGAAGCAATGCTCGGTGACGGTGTACCGGCGTCGGAGATCGTGGTCGTGGACACCGATCAGACCGTCCTCGATTCGGCGGCGAGCAAAGGCCTGGTGACGGTATTCGGTTCGGCGACGAAATCGGACGTACTTCGGTTGGCAGGTGCGCAGAATGCGTCGTCGATCATCGTGGCAACCAACCGTGACGACACCGCAGTGCTCGTGACGCTGACAGCCCGCGAAATCGCGCCGAAAGCCAAGATCGCCGCAGCCATCCGTGAAGCCGACAACGCGCATCTTCTGCGTCAGTCCGGCGCAGACTCCGTCGTCGTGTCCTCGGAGACGGCGGGTCGACTCCTCGGCATCGCGACCACGACGCCGACCGTCGTGGAGATGATCGAAGACCTGCTGACTCCGGAGGCCGGATTCGCGATTGCCGAGCGTGCCGTCGAGCGCGACGAGGTCGGCGGCTCTCCGCGTCATCTCTCCGACATCGTGCTCGGGGTCGTTCGCGACGGCCGTCTGGTTCGCGTCGGTTCGCCCGAGGTGGACGCCGTCGAGGAGAACGATCGACTGCTCTACATTCGCCGCGTCACGAACTGAGTGTTACCGAGCTTCGTGCGCGCAGTAATGTCGTGAGCGTGAACGACTTCCAGCTGACCGAAACACCTCTGCTCTCACGCTCGAGCGTCGGCCGCGCCGAGGAATTGCGGTCGGACGCCGCTGCACTGACGACGGGTTGGGCGGACGCACTGCTCCTCCGTGTGAATTCACGGGGTCAGGTCAAGGTGTCGCCGGAAGGTCAATTGGTCTTCGCCGAGGCAACCGAGTTGGGGCCCGAACCGGTGCGCGGCGCGGTCTTCTTGGGAATTCGGGAGAATCGCCACGTCTGGGCGGTGCGGGTGTCGCTGCTGGCGGGCACTTTGTCTGAATTGCGGATGCTCGGCGGAACACTCGACGACGCGGACGCCGGTTTGTTGACCGGTGCCGTCGCGATTCTCAACTGGCACGACAGTGCCGGATTCAGCGCTATCGACGGCGCACCGAGTGAACCCACGATGTCCGGCTGGTCACGCATTTCCACGTCCACCGGCCACGAGGAGTTTCCCCGAACGGATCCGGCGGTCATCTGCCTGGTGCACGACGGCGGCGATCGAGTTCTACTCGCGCGTCAGCCGACCTGGCCGCAGCGCCGTTTCTCGATTCTCGCGGGATTCGTCGAGGCCGGGGAGTCACTCGAAACGTGTGTTGTCCGCGAGATCAAGGAAGAAGTCGGTATCGACGTGCACAGCGTTCGATACCTCGGGAGCCAGCCTTGGCCGTTCCCTCGCTCGGTGATGTTGGGCTTCGCCGCAATCGGCGACCCCGCCGCTCCGCTGCTGTTCGCGGACGGCGAGATCGCCGAGGGCACCTGGTTCACGAAGGACGAGGTGCGCGCCGCTCTCGAACTCGGCGACTGGGGTTCGGAAGCGGACGCGCCACTGCTGCTGCCCGGGTCGATCTCCATCGCTCGCGGAATGCTCGAGAGCTGGGTCAAGTAGCAGCCGGAGAAGGTCTACAGACCCAGAGCCTGCTTGACCTGGTTGAGCGACGGGTTGGTCGCAACGCTGCCGTCGCCGTACTTCACGGTCGGAACGACGTGATTGCCACCGTTGACGCTGCCGACGAAATCGGCTGCTGCCGGATCGTTCTCGATGTCGATCTCGGTGTACTCGATCCCCGACGCGTTGAGCTGCGTCTTGAGGCGACGGCAGTAGCCGCACCACGTGGTCGAGTAGATGGTCAGGGCAGGCGCATTTTCGGTAGAAGTCACGGCCGATATAACACCACGACCGAGAGCGTTGTTCCGTATCGGCCCGTGTTCTCTTGCCCACATACCGTCGGGCGCGGCGAATGGAGTGTCGGAACGTCCTGCCATGATGGTCCCCATGCCTGCGGACACCGGACTGGATCCAGAACAATCGGCCGCCGTGCTCGCGCCACGCGGCCCGGTATGTGTCCTCGCGGGCGCTGGAACAGGCAAAACCCGCACCATCACGCGCCGGATCGCTCATCTGGTTGCCGACGGTCACGTGTCGGCCGGTCAGGTGCTTGCCGTGACGTTCACCGCTCGTGCGGCCGGGGAAATGCGTGGACGTCTCCGTGAGCTGGGCGTCGGCGGGAGTGGGCCGCAGGTGCAGGCTCGAACTTTTCACGCTGCTGCTCTCCGTCAACTGAAGTACTTCTGGCCGCAGGTTGTCGGCGACACGCCGTGGCGTCTGCTGGACCGAAAGTTCGCCGTTGTCAGCAGTGCCGCAGCCCGGGTGGGATTGTCCACCAGCACGGAAAGCGTCCGCGACCTCGCCAGTGAAATCGAGTGGTCGAAGGCGTCGCTGATCGCGCCGGAGGATTACCCACGCGCGATCGCCAAGATTCGCCGTGAGGCACCGGTCGATGCCACCAAGGTGGCCCAGGTGTATGCCGCATACGAAGAGCTGAAAGCACGCGGCCAGGACGGCATGCTGCTTGATTTCGACGATCTCCTACTGCACACGGCGGCAGCTCTCGAAGAGCATTCGACAGTCGCCGACGAGTTCCGCGAGCGGTATCGCTGCTTCGTCGTGGACGAGTATCAGGACGTCACCCCACTGCAGCAGCGTGTGCTCGACGCCTGGCTGGGCGACCGAGACGATCTGACCGTGGTGGGCGATGCGAATCAGACCATCTACTCCTTCACCGGAGCCACCCCCAACTATCTGTTGGACTTCTCCCGGAAATTCCCCGAAGCGACCGTCGTTCGGCTCGAACGGGATTACCGCTCCACCCCTGAGGTCGTGTCGTTGGCGAACCGCGTGATCGGTGCCGCGCGCGGGCGGATCGCCGGGACGCGTCTGCAGCTGATCGGGCAACGCGCGCCGGGGCCTGAGCCGGAGTTCATGGAGTTCGACGACGAGCCGGCCGAAGCACTCGGCGTTGCGCGGGCGATCAAACGGCTGATCGCGGCAGGCACCCCTGCGGCCGAGATCGCTGTTCTGTACCGGATCAATGCTCAGTCGGAGGCGCACGAGCAGGCCCTGACGAAGCTGGGCATTCCGTTCCAGGTGCGCGGTGGAGAGGGCTTCTTCACTCGCACCGAGGTACGTCAGGCGGTGGCAGCGCTGCGTCAGGCAGCTGGACGCGACGACCTCCCCGAAGGTGCAGACAACGGCGAAGCGCTGGTCTCACTCGTCCGCGCTGTGCTCGCGCCGCTCGGCCTGACCAACGAAGAGCCTTCGGGTACTCAGGCACGCGAGCGCTGGGCGTCGCTCTCGGCTCTCGTGGCGCTCACCGAAGAACAACTTGTCCACGAACCTGAACTGACGCTCACCGGGCTTCTACAGGAGCTCACGGCCCGAGCCGAGGCGCGGCACCCACCGACCGTGCAAGGTGTGACGCTGGCCTCCCTCCACGCGGCCAAGGGACTCGAATGGGATGCGGTGTTCCTGGTCGGCCTCAACGACGGCACCCTGCCTATCCAACACGTTCTCGGCGACGCCAATTCGGGCGCCGACGACGTCGCGGTGGAGGAGGAGCGTCGGCTTCTCTACGTGGGGGTTACTCGCGCTCGCGAGCATCTGCAGCTGTCGTGGGCATTGGCCCGCAATGAGGGTGGACGCAAGTCCCGTCGCCGGTCGAGATTTCTCAACGGACTAATCCCCGAGGACTCGCCGGCCTCGCGCGTCGCCGCGCCGTCGTCGGGAAACAAGAAGCGTCCGCGCTGCCGCGTCTGCGGCAAACCGTTGATCGGGACGTCGGCGACCATGCTCGGGCGCTGCGAAAAATGCCCGTCCAATGTCGACCTGGAATTGCTCGAGCACCTCAAGGCCTGGCGTCTGGACAAGTCCAGAGAACTCAAAGTTCCGGCCTATGTCGTCTTCAGTGACAACACATTGATGGCTATTGCCGAACAACGACCACAAGACAATCGTGGACTGGTTTCGATCCCTGGAATCGGGCCGAAGAAACTCGACAACTTCGGGGAAGACGTACTAGCTGTCATTCGCGGCGAACTGCGTGCGGCAACACTCGATATCTGAAATGCATCCGAATCGACAACGGTGAGTTACATAACCGCAGGTCAAAAATAGGTTGTGCAGATTCGGCAGATTCTCTACTCTGGTTTTCAGTGTTACGGGGCAACCTGTGCGCAGAAACTATCCGGACCGACACGAAATGGAGGTGGCAAAAAAATGACGAACTTGATCTCTTACGAAGCGTGCGCAAGCGCAAAGTTCGCTGTTGCCGCCCCCATGCTGCCGCGTGCAGCGGTATGGGCGCAGCATGCGCTCCGCCTGCGCCCTCAAGCAGCAGCAAAGAAAGCAGCTGTCGAGTCCGTGTTCTTAAGCCATCGAGGTATTTCTCGGTAGGACACATCCGTTCACTTACGGCCACGGACCCGCAGCCCCTGCGGACCGTGGCCTTTGTGTTGGATAGCCCTCTTCATCTGGTTTCCGACTCGGCTCAGGTTCGCACCCATCGAACCCATATCGTGCGACACAGTTTCGCATCCGAGCACTAGGAGACCGAGTTGTCTGCCCAGACAATCCGCGTGGAATCCGAAAACTCCACCACTGCAGTAACTTCCACCGACGTCACTTCGGCTGCAGTCACGTTCATCGAGGTCGCGTCCACCCGCCGCGACTTGCCGTGCCGGGCATCCAACCCCGATCTCTGGTTCGCCGAAGCTCCGGCCGAACTCGAGCAGGCCAAGGCACTGTGCGCGCAGTGCCCCATCCGTTCCCGTTGTCTCAGTGCGGCTCTCGACCGCGCCGAGCCATGGGGGGTGTGGGGCGGCGAGATCCTCGATCAGGGGGCCGTCATAGCGCGCAAGAGACCGAGAGGGCGCCCACGCAAGCAACTTGTGTGCGCGTGAGAGCCCTATTCGGCGGAGCCGGTGTCTTAGTCGGCGGAGCCGGTGTCTTATTCGGCGGAGCCGGTGTCATCCAGAACCGGCTCCGCGAACCCTGGCAACCAACGAGTCAGGATTTCCATGTACGGGGCATATGCGTCCAACTGGGCGCATATGCCGACCGAACCGAGAAGAACACGGAAGATCATCAAATACTCGGCCGGAAGGTTGAGTGCACGGGCCGTTCGGAACTGCGCACTGTTGAAGTCAGTGGCGGTTCCGGCGGCCTTTTGCAGCCATGCCCGAGTGAAGTGAAATGACTCGGTCTGGATCGGGTCGGTGAAGGGTCGCAGGTAATCCGCGATCTCCTTGTCGGTCACCGTGCGTCCGGGGATCACGAAACCGTTGGCGCGCAACAACTCCGTCAACTCGTCGAATTGTTCCTCGACAGCCAAGCGCACCATCGTGCCGAGAACCCGTGGCAGTCCGTTCGGGAACGGCGCAGCAGCACCGAAGTCGATGACGCCGAGTCGGCCGTCCTCGAGAAGCATGAAATTGCCGGGGTGCGGGTCACAGTGGAGCAATCCGACACGGGCCGGAGACGCGAAGTGGAATTCGGCGAGTAGTGCACCGGCCGCATTGCGCTGCTCCGGCGTTCCACTCTCGATGATTCTGGTCAACGGGGTTGCCGTCATCCATTCGGTCACGACCACTTTCGGCGCGCTCGCCACGACGTGCGGGATCACGAATTGGGGATCTCCGTCGAACTCTTTGGCAAAAGCTCGCTGATTGTTCGCCTCGATCCGATAGTCGAGTTCTTCCTCCGTGCGCGCGGTGAACTCCTCGATCACGGGCCGCACGTCGACACCGGGCATGACCGAACCGAAGAGACCGGCAAATCTGCCCAGGGTCTTGAGATCGGCGCGTAGAGCTTCGTCGGCGCCGGGGTACTGAACTTTCACGGCTACGTCGCGGCCGTCCGCCCAGACGGCTCGGTGAACCTGCCCGATGCTTGCCGACGCGGTCGGTTCATCGTCGAACGACTGGAATCGGTCGCGCCACTTGGTTCCGAGTTGCTGGTCGAGCATCTTGTGTACTTGCTTGGTCGGCAGCGGCGGGGCGGCGGCCTGGAGCTTGTTCAGTGACTCGCGGTACGGCTCGGCGAATTCCTCCGGAATTGCCGCCTCCATGACGCTGAGCGCTTGGCCCAGCTTCATCGCGCCGCCCTTGAGTTCGCCCAGCACCGCGAACAGTTGCTCGGCCGCCTTCGCGCTCAACTGCGCGTCGATCTCGCCTTTGTCGCCGCCGGCGAGCTTGCGTCCGAAGCCCATGGCGGCGCGACCGGCCATCCCCAGGGGGATGCTCGCGAGTTTGGCAGTACGGGCAGAACTCTTGCGTGGGATCTCGGACACCACACCATCATGTCTGACTGGGGCGTCCTTTGCCCGAAACAGGTGCCAGGTATTGGCAACTGCAGGATATTTGCCGAGGCCAGCGCCTGGTTGTGATCCGATACGGACGGAGCGCGATCTCGAGCGTCGACGACAGACTCGCCGCATGCGTCGCCGCTGTCTCCGATAATGCGGAGTCGATCTCGGCCAGGGCCAGCGCGACACTTGCATGGATCATCGCCGATTCCGCGTGGCCTGCGCTGCCGAGTAGCTGCGCGGACAGATGAAGCCAATGAGGGTCGAGTTCGGATCGGAGGATGTCTGCGCACCGCAGGCAACTCGACTGACCAGGCAGGACAAGAGGACCGACCACACCGTTGCCGTCGCGGATGCGGACGGAAAGGTGGGGGAGTCCACAGCGAACGAGATCGCTGACCAGACGAGGATCAGTCACGACGTCGTCGCTCAGGACCACCAGTTGTTCGTTCCACGTGCGCACGACGTCGGTGTTGCGATACCCGCGCGAGCGACGCGTGCTGACCCCGCCGGTGACCAGTGCGCGCTCGATGGCGTCAGAGAGCGGACCGACACCGTGAATCCGGACCGTCGCGGTGCTTCTGCGGGCAGTGTGGGCGAAACCGGAATCGGCGAGTTGCTCGAGCAACTCCTCCGTCACGGATGTGGGAATCCCGAGCCTCGACGCTTCCCAGAGGATGTTTGCGCGGGATCTCGAGCCGTCCATTTTGCGCAGGATCGACTTCACCGCGCGATCGTCGACCCCGACAGGCAGAGTCAGCAGGACGGCACGTCCGGGGGTCCATCCCAGCTGCAGTCGACCATCCGGGCGCGACAGAACAGCGATCCGCGGGTCCCATCGAGGTCCCGCGGATCGCTGTGAAGTGCTGTCTTGTCTGGTGTCGTCGTGTGTGTGACCGGTCATCATTCGATGCTGGCACGACGGGCCCTCGGCGAGTCCCCGTCAGCGGCAGTTATCCACAGGCGGTCATCGCGGCTGATCTGCGAAAATCGGTCGAGAAGGGATTACTTCTCTTCGTCGTCCTCGCGGGTCTTGTCCATCGCTTCCTCGGCCGCACGCTCTTTTGCCACGACGGCTTCGAGCTGGGCTATCGGGTCGTCGAAATTACCGGCTTCGCCGGCGCCGAGGACACGGGCGACAAATCCGTCCGGTGCGTCGAGATCGCTCGAATCGGGCATCAGGTCGGGATGCGACCAGACGCCGTCGCGAACGTCCATACCGGCTTCCGCAGTGAGCTTCTGCCACAAACCAGCCGCTTCACGGACCTTGCGAGGACGAAGTTCGAGTCCGACCAGCGTCGCAAAGGTCTGCTCGGCGGGGCCGCCGGTAGCGCGGCGACGCCGCAACGTCTCACTCATCGCGGCAACACCAGGCAGTCGCTCGCCGAGTGCGGCGGTGACGACCGTCTCCACCCAGCCCTCGACCAGCGCAAGCAGAGTCTCGAGACGTTCGAGAGCGGCTTTCTGCTCCGGTGTGTTCTGCGGCTCGAACGTGCCCTGCTGCATCAGCGCTTCGAGCTTGCTCGGATCGGTGAGAGCGGATGGATCGAGGTCCTTGGCGAATTCTTCCATCGCCGAGAAGTCCATGGTGATTCCGCGGGCGTATTCCTCCACTGTCGCGAGAACACGCTGGCGCAGCCACGGAACGTGACTGTAAAGGCGCTGATGAGCGGCTTCCCGCGCGGCGAGGAAGACCAGAACTTCCTGATGCGGCTGTTCGATACCCTCACTGAAAGCCTGAACCGCAGCCGGGAGAAGGGCCGCGGTGCCTTCGGGGCCGAGGGGCAGGCCGATGTCAGTGGAGGAGAGCACCTCGGTGGACAGTTGGCCGAGTGCCTGGCCCAATTGCGAGCCGAACGCGAGTCCGCCCATCTGGCCGAGCATGCCCAGCATCGGGCCAGCCATCTGCTGTGCTTCGGCCGGAAGACCCTGGACCCACATGCCCGCTACCTTCTCGGCCACCGGATCACAGAGTCGCTTCCAGGTGTCGATCGTGTTGTCGAGCCAGTCGTTCGGAGTCCACGCAAGAGTGCGGCTCGCTCCGGCAGGGAGCGTTGTCGCGGCGTCCAGCCACATCTCGGCCAGGTGCGCGGCGTCGGCGATCGCCTTGACGTTGCCCTCGGTGATCGGTGTGACCGATCCGATCTGTTGGCGTGCCAGCTTCTTGGCGATGTCGTAGTTGACCGGGCCGGACGTACCGCCCTGGCCCATCGACGAGCCCATTCCGCTCAGCATCTGCCCGAACTGGGTGAGCATCTGGCCGAGCTGAGCCGGATCGAATCCCTCACCGCCCGCGCCGAACCCGAACGGCATGTCACCACCCCCGAACGGATTGCCACCCGCCGCGTTCTTGTCGCGATCGGGATCGTCGTCGGAGTTGGAGAAGCCGAACGGCATATTGCTCATACCTCAACGGTACAAGGCTCGAGCGGTCGGAGTCGCCCTCCGAGTCACGCTGACGGCGAACACGCACGGCGCTCAGGCGGTGCGATCGGTGCTCCGGAGCCTTCGCGCTTTACTCTGGATCAGGTGAATCGACGGATAGTGACGCTCTTGGCCGCACTCGCACCCATCGTCGTGTTGGGAGTCGTCGGAACAATGGTCACTGTTCCTTATGTCGCACTCGGTCCGGGCCCCACCTTCAACACGCTCGGCGACGTCGACGGTAAGCCCGTCGTGGACATCCAGGGGACCGAGGTCGATCCCACCGACGGCAACCTCAACATGACAACGGTGTCGGTTCGCGACGGCCTCAACATCTTCGAAGCGTTCGGACTGTGGGCGAGTGGCAGCAACGGACTCGTCCCTCGCTCGGAGATCTATCCGCCCGAGAAGTCGAAGGAAGAGATTCAGCAGGCCAACACGGCCGACTTCCAGCAGTCCGAGGACAGTGCCGAGTTGGCGGCACTGCACTTTCTCGGTAAGCCGGTGGCACTGACTGTTTCGAAGGTGACTCCGGACGGTCCCGCTGCGGGTGCCCTGCAAGAAGGCGACGTCCTGGTCAAGATCGGCGACACTCCGGTAACCACCATCACCGGCGTTCAGGACACGGTCGGTGCGATCGCGCCCGGCACCGCGATCGACGTCACCGTCCTTCGTGAGGGTGTGGAGACCGTTGTGCCGGTCACCGTCGGGGCGCGGCCCAACAAGCCCGAATCGGGTTACCTCGGCGTCACACCCAGCGAGGTCCCGGACGTTCCCTTCACCGTGCAGTTCAATCTCGCCGACATCGGCGGTCCTTCTGCCGGACTGATGTTCACACTGGCCTTGGTCGACAAGCTGACTCCGGGGGAGCTCAACGGTGGAAAGTTCGTGGCCGGAACGGGCACCATCGACTCCGACGGCGAGGTCGGTCCGATCGGCGGCATCAGGTACAAGTTGATCGCCGCGTCCCAAGCCGGTGCTGAGACCTTCCTCGTGCCGGCCCAGAACTGTGACGAGGCGAAACAGAATGCGCCGGACGGGCTTCGACTCGTCAAGGTCGACAACCTGCCCGGCGCAGTGGACTCACTCGAGAGCCTCAACACGGGCGGCGACGCACCCCGCTGCTGAAAGCTGCCTGGCCGCCGACGACTCTGTCAGTCTTCTTCGACCTCGTCGAGCGTCGCGTACAGGGCGTGCACGAGGTGAGGTGCAAGACCGTCGTAGGTGAGCAGTTCCAAATCACCGTACGGATCCGCATCCTCGTCGGGACGCATCTGTAGGAGCGACAGCGAGGGACCGTCACGGAGCACGCCGACGAACAGTCGAGCCTCGCGTCGATCGGGATGCGCGTCGGCCGTCAGTCGAGCGACTTCGTCCGCCGCGTGCTGATCGGTCAATACCGGCGCCGTGGCGTGGTCGAGATCCGATTCCGCCTCGGGCGGCAGGACGACGATCTCCTGCACCAGGATGCAACCCTGCACGGACTCGGGCCAATGCGTCGTCGCCAGGAACTCGTCGAGTGCCCGTGAACCGCCGATGATGTCCTCGGGAAGCGATTCCTGTTCGATCGGTGTGTATTCGGCGCCCTCGGCGAGTTGGTCGAGCAGTCCGGGTTCGGCCGCGGCGAGCATTTCGGTGGGTACCAACGCGTACAGCTTCGGCGGCTGATCCCAGCCTTCGGCGTCGATGTGGTCGACAACTTCATGAACGCACCGGGCGAGGGCACTCGGTGATCTGCTCATATTCTCTTCACTCACACGTTCATCCTCCCACCTTCTGTCCGGCTCCCCGCTCTCCGTGTTGTCAACCCGTGACCGTTGTTACGTAGAGTGGTCGGAAACGGCCAAGTCCACTCGGGCGTGGCCGCAGTGATCGATGCAATCGGTTGCGACGCCACGGCGTCGCCAAATCTTGGAGCGTGGCACGTGGGCATGCGGCCCCCCGCAGGTTTACCCTCTCTGTCCAGACGCAGTCGAATCTTGTTGGTGGTGGCTGTCGTAGTGGCGGCCTTGCTGCTCGTGGGGCCGCGACTGATCGGCATGTACACGGACTGGTTGTGGTTCGGCGAAGTCGGCTTCCGCGGTGTCTTCACCAAGGTTCTGCTGACGCGATTCGTGCTCTTCCTGGTCGTCGGAATTGTCGTCGGCGCCATCGTGTGGCTCGCGATGCTTCTCGCGTACCGCGCACGCCCGGTGTTCGTCCCGGTCTCCGGGCCCAATGATCCGATCGCGCGCTACCGCACCACCGTCATGTCGCGTCTTCGTCTTTTCGGCGTGATCATTCCGGTAGCGATCGGCATCCTGTCCGGTCTCATCGCACAGGCCAACTGGGTCACTATCCAGTTGTTCCTCAACGGCCAGGCTTTCGGGATCACCGATCCTCAGTTCAACTTGGACGTCGGCTTCTACACGTTCGATCTGCCGTTCTACCGTTTCGTTCTGAATTGGTTGTTCGTCTCGATTCTGCTTGCCTTCGTGGCAAACCTGGTCACCCACTACGTTTTCGGTGGGATCAAGTTGGCCGGGCGCAATGGGACGTTCACCACGGCCGCTCGTATTCAGCTGGCTGTCATCGCCGGCACCTTTGTGCTTCTCAAGGCGGTGGCGTACTGGTTTGATCGGTACTCGTTGATGTCGAGTAGTCGTAAGGAACCGACGTTCACCGGCCCGGGCTTCACCGACATCAATGCGGTCCTGCCGGCGAAGCTCATTCTGTTGTCCATTGCGGTCATCTGCGCCTTGGCGTTCTTCGCCTCGATCTTCACGCGGGATCTTCGGATACCGGCCATGGCAGTCGCTCTACTGGTTCTTTCGTCGGTCCTCGTCGGTGCCGTCTACCCGATGATCGTCGAGCAGTTCTCCGTCAAGCCCAATGCGGCGCAGAAGGAGAGCACGTACATCGAACGAAACATCGAAGCGACCCGTCAGGCGTACGGGATCACGGAAGAAAACGTCGACTACGTCGACTATCCGGGAATTGGCACCAAGCAGCCCCAGGACGTTCCGGCAGACCGGACCACGATCGCGAACACACGCCTGTTGGATCCGACCATTCTGTCGCCGACGTTCACCGCTCAGCGTCAGCTCAAGAACTTCTACGGGTTCCCGCAGACGCTCAACGTCGATCGTTACGAACAAGACGGCCAGTTGCGTGACTTCGTTGTCGCCGCGCGTGAGCTGTCGCCGAACAACCTTTCCGGCAACCAGACGGACTGGATCAACAAGCACACGGTCTACACGCACGGCAACGGTTTCGTCGCCGCCCAGGCCAACGAAGTCACGGCCGTGCAGGGCGACAGTCAGAACAACACCGGTGGCTACCCGATCTACTCGGTGAGCGACCTGACGACCACGCCCGAGAACGAGAATCTCAAGGTGGACAATCCTCGTTCGTACTACGGCGAGGTGATCAGTCAGTCGGACGCCGATTACTCGATCGTCGGTTCCGTCGACGGTGAGGGACCGCGGGAGTACGACACCGACACCTCGAAGTACACCTACACAGGTTCGGGTGGCGTTTCGATCGGCAACTGGTTCAACCGTCTTGCATTCGCGGCGAAGTACACCGAGCGCAACATCCTGTTCTCGAGTGCAATCGGCTCGAACTCGAAGATCATCTTCAAGCGTGATCCGAAGGAAAGGGTCGAGGAGGTCGCGCCTTGGCTGACGACCGACGGCGCTGCTTACCCCGCAGTGGTCGACGGCAAGATGCAGTGGATCATCGACGGCTACACCACGGCCCAGGATTACCCGTACGCGCAGCGCAGTTCGCTCGACGGGTTGGTCGAGGACAGTATCGACCAGACGACCGGGCGCCTCATTCCGCGCCAGGAGTTCTCGTACATCCGTAACTCAGTGAAGGCCACGGTCGATGCCTACGACGGCACTGTCACGCTGTACCAGGTCGACGAGCAGGATCCGGTTCTGAAGGCGTGGATGGGGGTCTTCCCGAACACGGTGAAGCCGAAGAGCGAAATCTCGGACGACTTGCAGGCACACTTCCGCTACCCGGAAGACATGTTCAAGGTTCAGCGAGAGATGCTGGCGAAGTACCACGTCGACGATCCGAGTGAGTTCTTCACCAACAACGCGTTCTGGTCGGTTCCGAGCGATCCGACGATCGACACGTCGGCCAACCAGCCGCCGTACTACGTGCTGGTGGGCGACAAGGACACCGCGAAGGCGGATTTCCGTCTGACCAGTCCGATGGTCGGGTTCAGTCGTGAGTTGCTGTCGGCCTACATCTCGGTGGCGAACGACAAGGAGAACTACGGCAAGTTCACGGTGCTGCAGTTGCCGACCGATACGCAGACTCAGGGTCCACAGCAGGCTCAGTCTGCGATGACGTCGGATTCGCGTGTTGCTTCGGAAGTGTCACTGCTCAAGCAGTCGAACAAGATTCAGTACGGAAACTTGCTGACTCTGCCGATTGCCGAGGGCGGAATCCTCTATGTCGAGCCTTTGTACTCGCAGCGAAACTCGCAGAACGCGTTCCCTCAGTTGGCGCGTGTATTGGTGAGCTTCAGCGACACCAACGGCATTCGGATCGGTTATGCACCGACCGTCTCCGAGGCGATCAGTCAGATTTGGCCGGGCGCAGGTTCGGCAGCGACGGTCACCCAGCCGGCACCCGATCCGGATACCGGAGCGCAACCGGAAACGCCGACAACTCCGACGGCACCGGCCCCGCCGGCTTCTTCGGATGACGTCACGAAGGCGCTGGCCGAGGTCAATTCGGCAATGGCGGCATTGAAGTCGGCGCAACAGAGCGGTGACTTCACCAGCTACGGTGCTGCGCTCGACCGCCTGCAGAAGGCTGTTGACGCGTACCAGGCGCTGCCGAGGTAAGCGGCGTCAGTTCATGAATAGCAGAAGGCCCACCATCCGATCGGATGGTGGGCCTTCTTGTGTGCTCAGGTGAAGCTGTACGAGCTGAATCAGCGCAGTGCTGCAACGATCGGTGCGTTGGCATCGGAGAGCTGCTGGAACTGTGCGGCGAAGCCGTACTGGCCGGCGAGGTCACGAGCGGTGTCGTAAGCCTGCTGTGCGGCGGGCTTGAGCTCGGCCGGGATCTCGATGGCGGGAGCAACTGCGGGTGCCTCGGCGACGGGAGCCGGCGCTGCGGCGGGAGCTTCTTCGACTGCAGGCTCGCTCGCGACGGTCAGACGCTGGCCGCAGACGGGCCATGCGCCGGGGCCCTGGCTCTGCAGGGTGTTCTCGGCGACGCGGATCTGCTCTTCCTTGGAAGCGTTGGCGGGCGAGCCGGTGCCACCGTTGGCGGTCCAGGTGCTCTGCGAGAACTGCAGGCCGCCGTAGTAGCCGTTTCCGGTGTTGATGTTCCAGTCGCCACCGCTCTCGCACTGTGCGACGCCGTCCCAGTTGTGGGTGGCTGCGGAAGCGGTGCCGGTGCTCATGGTGAGGGGCACTGCGACAAGTGCGCCGGCTACTGCCAATGTGCCGAATGCACGCTTGCTGATGCTGGTGTACGTCATGTCGGGGTAAATCCTCTCCGCGCTTGCTGACATCGGCGGGCCTGCGGGTCGGCGATGATGCTGACTTTCCCGGGCGCTTGTCTCTCCGTGTCTCTGCCCCTCGAAGGTTTCGGGGGTTCCGATCCCGCGGGGCAGAGTGGAGCAGCGGCGGGTCGGCGTTCGCCCGGTTGATTCGGGCCGGGACCGACCGTACGGGAGCGTCGAACGAGGGTCGATTCGCAATTTTCCGGACTGTCTGGTCTGCTCTCGACCCAAAATTTTAGCGTTTGTGCTGGTAGAGCCTTTCCGATGCCGTTTCGACGTACGTTCGTTACATGCTTGTTATGTGTTGATGCTCACGGGCATTTTGTGAACCCAGTCACCCGATTCTTCGACTTTCAGGCGTGTATTTCGCTCCAGCGCAGGCGATTTGCGTTCCGTTCACCTGCTCGTGTAACTTTGTCCATGCATCGCGGGGTGGAGCAGCTCGGTAGCTCGCTGGGCTCATAACCCAGAGGTCGCAGGTTCAAATCCTGTCCCCGCTACTAGAAAAGGACCGCCGCACTGGAATCCAGTGCGGCGGTCCTTTTTTGTGCGCAGCCGTCGTAGGGTGGCGACGTGCGACTCTCGAAGATTCTCTTGGCGATGGCGGTGACTACTTCGCTGGTGACCACCGCTCTGGCGTTCTCGGCAGGAAGCGCTGCCGCCGGTGGGCGGATCACCGATGCGAAGCGCGTGGTCTTCATCGTTCCGGGGCAGCAGCTCTACAACTCGGGAGAAACGCACCAGGCGACCTACCGCGCCCTCGACAAGGCACTGAGCGCTGCGGGCTACGAGACACACTTCGTCGACGCACCCGGCAAGATGATTGCGGCCGACGCCGAGCTGATTGCCGATTCGATTCGCTCCTACGCTGCCGGCGCTGACTCCGTCGGGGTGATCGCGCACAGTGCGGGTGGACTGAGCTCCCGGTACTACGCGAAGTTCCTCGGTGGCTCCGAAGTAGTGGATTCATTCGTCGCCATCGGTGCGCCGCAGTACGGTAGCCCCGATGGCTGCGTACAAGGCCCTGCCGACGGTTACGACACCTGCATGTTCTCCGAAGTTCTCACCAAGCTCAATGCCGGTGAGGACACTCCTGGATCTGCCTACTATTCGGTGGTGCAGAGTTCGGGCGAGTGGGCGGACGGTCGGTTGGACGGGGGCCAGTGCCGGGTGTACGTCGATGGCGTTCCCGGGGCCGGAACCGGAGGAGACCACCTCACCGAGCTCGAGCATCCAGAGGTCATCTCGGGAGCGATCAGCGCTTTGGGGCGCGACTGTGTCGGTACGTTCGTGGACGAGAACGACGGCGACATCACCTGGCCTGACACGCTGTTTCCGTCATTTCGGTAAAGCTTCAGGTCCGGGTTGTTCGGACGAGTAGCCCGGCTACGTGTGCGCTCGCGGCAGTCCTCGCCCCCAAGGCGTCACCCGATTCGATGGCCGCGACTATACGTGCGTGCTCGGTGACGGCGATCCGCCGATTGAGCTCGAGGCTCCACATGTCCGAACGGTAGAGGTGTGACTGACCATCCAGACGATGCAGGGCTTCGCTGAGCGGGTGATTGCATGCAGTCTCACGAATCAAGGTGTGGAACTCGAGGTCGAGCTTCGAATCCCGACGCTGATCCGGCGGGCTCTCGAGAAGTTCGCGTTGCACCTGCACCATCTTGTTCAGCTGTGACACGGTTTCGTGCGTGGCATTGGCCGTCGCGTTGAACGCCGCGAGACCGTCGAGTACCTCACGCACCTCGAAGACCGCGCGCAGAGACTCCGCGTCCAGCGAATCGACTTTTGCACCCGCATTCCGTGTGTGGACGGCGATGCCCTCGTAGATCAACTGCTGCACGGCCTCGCGGACCGGCGTTCGACTGACATTGAGCTTGCTCGCCAGCGCGGGAACACTCAGTGGTGTCCCCGGCGCCAGCTCGCCCGAAAAGATCAGTTCGCGAAGCGTCTCGTGCACGGACTCGGTGAGTAAAGCTCGTTCGGTGGTGGTCATCTTGTCCTCACTTCGATCCTGCACGATGTCGACGGTACCCGGGAGCGCTATCCAGCGGCGCGCACCCGGTCAGCGCTGCGACTGTCGACCTCGGGCGCCGTCGCGCCTTTCAGTCCGGCCACTTTGGCCGCGATGTTCTCAGCGATCGTGATCGGCGGGTATCCCACTTCGCCCGGTGTGAGAGTCCCTGGCAGTGCTTCGATGACGGCGTCGTAGTTCCCGTCGAAAAAGAATGCGGCAGAGCGACGTCGGATGATCTGACCATCGACGATAGGTGGGTCGACTCGGTGCACTGTCGAGCGCCATCGGTCGTTCGTCCAGCGTGCCATCGCGTCGCCGAGGTTGATCAAGAGTGCGCCGTCGGCAGGTTGGACGTCGTGCCATAAGCCGTCGGCACTCAGAACTTGAAGACCCGGAACTCGATCTGCCCACAGGATGGTCAAGATTCCGAAGTCGGTGTGAGCGCCCATTCCCGTCATGTCGCCGGAGATGCGGATCTCGCCCTCGGGCAGTGCGTAGTTGTTCATCTTCATCGCGTCGATCGAATGGTCGAGCATCGAATCGAAGTACCCGGGCTGCAATCCGAGAGCGTCGGTAAAGGCGCACATCAGGATTCGTGCCAAGCCCTGGGCATGACGGAAATACTCTTCGATTGCCGGTCGGAATCCGGGCGCGGCCACGGGCCAGGTGTTGGCGGCGTAGCTGGACTCGGGTAGGTCGACGCCCGGATAGTCGCTCACCTCTGTGCCCACGACTATTGCTTCGTAGAAATCGTTCATCTGGTTCGCAGCGGCGACGCCCAGGCTCATGCTGAGTGATTCCGATTTCGGTGGTGAGTAGCCGCGGTTCTCGGACGAGGGACGGCGATAGTTGTTCTTCACCGTCAGTGGGAGAGCAAAGAACTCGTCGAGAGCGTCGGCCAGTCCTTCGGTCGCCGATCGTGGAATGCTGTGTCCGACAATCTGTATGAATCCGACCTCCCGGCACGCGCGATCGAGTTGAGCTGCCACTTCCGCACAGGCAGTGCTGTTGGTGGCGTTTGCAACCGCTGCCTCGCCGCGGAGGTACGGGCTGATATCGATCGTAGGGATTTCGAAGACAGGAGTTTCGTGGGTCATTTAAAGTCCTTGCGGCCGGACGTGTGCCACTTACCGACGAGCACACGTGAGAGGAATCCAAAGGCAGAGAAGACGAGGACACCGAACACCGACGCGATCACGATCGCGGCGATCAGATCCTCGGACTGAAGGCGGCTTCGGTAGACGTCGAGCAGCGTTCCGATCCCGGGTTGTCCTTTGGCGAAGAACATGTCGCCGATGATGGCACCGACGACAACAAGGCCGGAGGCGGTGCGGATGCCGGTGAGAATAGCCGGCATTGCCGCTCGCAGTTCGAGTTTCACCAATCGATCCCAACGGGACGCGCGGCCGAGGGTGAACAGTTCGTGCAGTCCGCGATCGACCGATTGCAATCCGAAGTGTGTGTTGGTGATGATCGGGAAGGCTGCGATGAGAACACACACCAGGGTACGCGCGGTCATACCGTAGCCGAACCAGAGCCCGATGAGGGGGACGATGGCGAGGATGGGAATGACCTGCAGCACAACGGCATAGGGATAGACGATCCGCTCGATCCACTTGGCCTGGCTCATCAGCACGCCGGTTCCGACGCCGACTGCCACCGCGACCACGAAGCCGACCAGTGCTACCTGTGCCGTCACTGCGAGGGCTTCGAGCATGGGAGAGAGGTGTTTCCAGTCGAGTAGCGACTTTGTCAGTACTTGACTCGGCGGCGGAAGGAGAAATCGACGTTCCGGGGAGAGAACGAGGTAGCTGACGATCGACCACGCTGCGACCGCGCCGGCAAGTGAGAGCAGCGGATAGAGAAGGAAGGTGCCGAGCGCTCTCATTCGCGAGGGCCGTCCGGGCTGTGACTGTGCTCGCGCGGCGGTCGCAGAATCAGTGCGAACGGCGGAATTGCGTGCGGTGCCCTGTTGCACTGCAAGGACTTCGGTCATCGTGAGCTCCCATGGAGACTGGCCGAGATCTCGGCGACGTGTTCGGTGTATCGGGCGTCGTAGCGCAGTTCCGGGCTACGCGGGTACGGGAAATCGATGTCCACGACCGAATGGATTCGTCCGGGCCGGGCGGTCATGACGACCACCTTGTTTGCGAGGTACACGGCCTCGGATACCGAGTGCGTGATGAACATCGAGGTGAACCCCTTGTCGGTGTAGAGCCTTTGCAGCTCTACCTGCATCTCCAGTCGTGTCATCTCGTCGAGAGCACCGAAAGGTTCGTCGAGCAGCATCACAGCAGGTGCGAGGGTGAGCGCACGTGCCAACGAGACGCGCATCTTCATTCCGCCCGACAACGCGTTGGGCAGTTGTTTCGCAAAGTCCGCCAGGCCCACTGCGCGAATTGCCTCGTCGGCGCGCAACTTTCGGGCTGCTTTGTCGCCGCCACCGAGTTCGGCGGACAATTCGACGTTGGCCTGCACGGTTCGCCAGGGGAGGAGAGTCGGCTCCTGGAAGATGAAGCCAACTGATTCGGTGTCGAGGGCAACCGCGCCGCTGGTCGGTCGCTCGAGGCCGGCCGCCATGCGCAACAAAGTCGACTTGCCGCAGCCGGAGGGTCCGACCACGGCGACGAAGTCTCCTCGCTCCACGTTCAGATCGATGCCGTCCAGCGCGACAGTGCCGGTATCGAACTTCTTGACGACATCGGAAAAGACCATCTGCATCGGTGCGGTGAGCTTGCGAGCGTCGGCATCCTGCATCGTGTTCGCGAGTTCCATCTGAGCCTCCGGTTCGATAATGCATGCAAAAGTTGTTCAATATGTATGAACCATCTTGAATTGCATGTATGTCGCCTAGGTTGCTGAATGTAAATGTGAGGTGACATTGCAGGTGAAGCGAGAATCCTGGCGCACGTTACCTGATGGAAACAACGAGTCGATTGCATGTAATCCACGTGCTGCAGAGTGTGCTCATCGGATCACCCTTCCTGGTTCGCCCACATCCCAATTGTTTTCACGAAGGAGACGCTGTGTATTCAAATCGCAAGGTGCATTCCAATCGCAGAAGTGTGGGAGCGGCGGGCGCGGCACTGGCCATGTGTGCAGCCATCGGATTGACTGCGTGCAGCTCCAGTGAGGCTGAGACGGCCAAGGCTGAATCTCTCGAACCAGCTGCCGAGGCTCAGAACCTAGCGGGTCTCTGTCCGGAAAACGTTGTGGCTCAACTCCAATGGCAGCCACAGTCGGATATGGGGGCGCTCTTCGAGATGCTTGGTCCCGGCTATTCGGTCGACACCGACGACAAGTCCGTCAGTGGGACTCTTGTCGCCGGAGGGAAGGACACCGGAGTCGACTTGACCTTGCGGGCCGGGGGACCGGCAATCGGGTTCCAATCCGTCAGCTCCCAGATGTACGTCGACGATTCGATCACTCTCGGCTTGGTGCACGGCGATCAGGTGATCGCGGCAGCGGCAAGTCAGCCCGTTGTGGCCGTCACGCCATTGCTCAAGTACAGCCCGGCAATCCTCATGTGGGACAAAGAGTCTCATCCGGAATGGGCGAGTGTTGCCGATATCGGCAAGTCCGACGCGAGTGTCGTCGTTTCCAAGGAGCAACTGTTTCCGCAGTGGCTCGTGGCGAAAGGCCTACTGAAGCGGTCTCAGCTCGACACGAGCTACGACGGAGCTCCCTCGCGATTTGTCGGTGACCCGACCATCGCTCAGCAAGGATTCGCGAATTCGGAACCGTACACGTACGAGAAGGAGACGCCGGCGTGGGACAAGCCGGTTTCCTATGACCTGCTGAAAGATTCGGGTTTCGACATCTACGCGTCCAATGTTTCCGTTCGTGCCGACAAGGTCGAGACACTCTCCCCGTGTTTGAGCAAGCTGGTTCCGATCATTCAGCAGGCCACCGCGGACTACATCACTGCGCCGGATACGGCGAATGCTGCCATTGTCGACGTCGTCTCGCAGGACGTGTCGTTCTCTCCCTACACCGAGGGTGAAGCAGCGTTCAGTGCCCAACTCTTGAAAGAGAAGGGCCTGATCGCGAACGAGGCGGACGGATCCGTCGGCACGTTCGACATGACGCGAGTCGCTCACACCGTCGAAGAACTGAAGCCCATCCTGAACGCCGGGGGTGCGGCGATACCGCAGTCGTTGACTGCAGAAGAGATCTACACCGACAAGTTCACCGATCGGTCCATCGGAATCCGCTGAAGGAGCTGACAGCAAATGACGTACGACATGACAGAACTCAACCGCGAGACCCGCATGGGTGGCCTGGGCACGGAGACCACCGACCGCGAGGTCCGAAGAATCGATCTCTCGGATTTCGAGAACCGGCGCAGCGAGATCGCCGAGGAGTTGTGGTCGGCAGCGACCGACATCGGATTCTTCCAAATCGTCAATCACGGGATCGATCTGGACCAGGTCCGCGAGGCTTTCGCGGCGGCCGAGCGATTCTTTGCACTGCCCACTGAGGTCAAAGCGCAGTATCCGCTCAAGAAGGGTTTCAACTCCGGCTGGGAGAGCATGACGCAGGTGCGTCCGTCCATCGGAACACCTGATCAGAAAGAGTCCTATCAGGTGACCCGCCCGCATATGGGTGATCTGTGGCCCACTGCAGACGAATTGGGCGGATTCCGCGAAACGATCCTGGACTTCGAAGCCAAGTGCTGGGGCATTGCGATGGACCTGTTGTCGTGCTTCGCCGAGAAGCTGGGATTCGAACGAGACTTCTTCACCAGGGCACATGACCCGTCGGTGGACACCTACCAGAGCACGCTGCGACTACTCCACTACTTCCCCCTTGCCGCCGACGCAGATGTCGAAGGGATGTGGCGTGCCGGAGCACACACCGATTTCGATTGCCTGACATTGCTTTTCCAGCGTGACGGTCAGGGCGGCTTGCAACTGTGCCCGGGCAAGGAGATGGACACCCAGGAATGGACGTCGGTGGTGCCGGCTGAGGAAGCAATCACCTGCAACATCGGCGACATGCTGATGAGATGGAGTGATGACGTCCTGCCGTCGAATTTTCATCGAGTCAAGAGTCCCGGAGTCACCGACTATCGGGGAGCCCGCTACAGCCTCGCGTTCTTCGCTCAGGCGAACCGCGACGTGACCATCGAGGGGCCGGCGGGCAAGTACCCGCCGATCACTGCCGAGGACTACATCGACCAGCGAGTACGCGCGAACTTCGCGCGTTGATCCGTATCCGTTCCGTCACACACTTTCAGGAGAACTGGCGATGACTACCGCGCCCAAGAACATGACCGACGTGATCATCCGGGACGTGACGTTGTACAGCGGCGGGCAATGGCTGACCGGCCACGACGTCGTCGTCTCGAATGGGGTGGTCGAATCGATCGAGAAGTCGACCGGCACCGCCACACCTGGAAGTGTGGACGGATCGGGGGCGTATCTGATCCCTGGGTTCGTCAACACCCATACGCACCTTCAGCAGTCACTGATGCGTGGGATCGCCGAAGGGGCACCGCTTCTCGAATGGCTACTCGCGGTCGCAGAAGAGTCGGTTCAGATCACTCCCGAGCGCGCATACGCGGCCACTGTCGCAGCCTCGCTGGAGGCATTGCGCAGCGGTACGACCACCCTGGTCGAACACATGTGGCCGCACCCGTCCAGCGAGGTTCACGATGCCGTGATCCGGGCGTTGCACGACACCGGGATTCGTGCGGTGCTGGGACGCGGAACCGCAGACCGGGCGGACAAGACGAGGAAGTGGGGCTTCGATCCGCGGCTCATGCAACCACTCGGAGACGTTCTCGCACATACGGATCAGATGATGCGGGACGTCGCCGGTTCCCGCATTGACGTGGCAGTCGCGGTACCGAACCCGCGTTCCCTGACCCCGGAGGGGATGTCGGAAGTGCGTGAGTTCGCGCAGGCTCGCGACCTGACGGTCTCGATTCACCTGCTCGAGACGCAGACCGACAACACGATGTGTACCGAACACGCGGGCATGAACGCGGTCGACTACCTGGATTCCCATGGTTTCTTGTGGGACCGGGTGCTGGCGGTCCACTGCGTCGAACTCGACGACCGTGGTCAGAAGGTGCTGGCGGAGCGCGGCGTCGGAGTGTCGTACAACCCCGTCAGCAACATGCGCCTCGGTAGCGGAATCGCGCCCGTCCCGAGTTTCCTCGACGCGGGGATCGCGGTGGGGTTGGGTGTGGACGGCGCAGCCAGCAACGATACTCAGGACATGCTCGAGACGCTGCGCACCGGCGCCTACGTGCAGCGAGCCGCGCGCGGCCGCGCCGACCTGCTCGGCTTCGAAGCCATGATCGACATCGCATCCGGCGGTGCAAACGCAGCACTCGGTCTGCCGGCCAGGTCCGGCGGGATCTCCGTGGGCGATCCCGCCGACCTCACCATGATTCGGTTCGAACGCGACTTCGGTTGCCTCCCGGTGCGAGATCCGGGCGCGTCCATTCTCACGACGGGCAGTCGTCAGATAGTGGACACGGTGTTGGTTGCGGGCGAGGTCGTGCTCCGCGACGGGCACTCCACTCGCGTCGACGAGGCGGAATTGATCCGCACGCTCAGAGCTTTGTGACTGTGCTCAGTCTTCGCTGATCTCCATCTCGATCAGGACGCGGCGCAACAGCTTTCCGGTGGCGTTGCGGGGAAGTTCGTCGATGAAGACGATCTCGCGGGGAACCTTGTAGCGCGCGAGATTCGACCGGACGTGATCCTTCAGCTCGTCGGAGTTCTGGTCGGCGCCGTGGGCGACGACGACAAACGCTCGCAGACGGTGCCCGAAGTCGGCGTCCTCGACTCCGATGACTGCCGCTTCCAAGACGTCCTCGCGATCGGCGAGCAGGTTCTCGACTTCGAGCGGGTAGACGTTCTCGCCACCGGAGACGATCATGTCGTCGTCGCGGCCGTCGACGAAGAGGAGGCCGTTGGCGTCGAAGTGTCCGACGTCGCCGGTCGAGAGAAGTCCGTCGATACGTTCCTTGTCGCGCCCGTCGGTGTATCCCTCGAAGCTCAGCCCGCTGGCGACGAAGATCCTGCCGATCGTGTGTGGGGTGGTGATCTTCTTGTTGTTCTCGTCGAACAGTTCGACGTGACAGGTCACCGGAGCGCGGCCCGCGGTTCCCGGCGCAATCGTCAGATCCTCGGGAGTCGCGACCGTGGCCACTGCGACCTCGGTGGATCCGTACAGGTTGTAGAGGACGTACCCGAACGAGGCCGTGACTCGCTTGCACAGGTCGGGTGAGAGTGACGAACCTGCCGAGAAGATGATCTTCAGGTTCGACGTGTCGTACTTGGACAGCACGTCGGGACCGAGGTCGATGATGCGAGTGAGCATCGTCGGGACCACGACCAGACTGTCGCACTTGTACTGGGCGACAAGCTTGATCGTGTTCTCCGGATCGAACTTTCGATGCATGACGACGGTCTGGCCGAGCGCCAACGCGAGAGCGAACTGCGAGACACCGGTTCCGTGGAAGGCGGGGGCCGCCATCATCATGGTCTGTCCGCGGCGCAACGGCACGCGGTCGAGGAACTGTGCCGACGCGAGAGGGGAGGTGTGGCCACGCGGCGCACCCTTGGGAGTTCCCGTTGTGCCGCTGGTGAGGAGGACGAAGCCACCGTTCTTCTCGGGTGCCGGCACCGACGACGTGGTGCGTCCGGCGATGGCCTCGTCGAGAGTAGCTGCCGTGGAACCGTCAGCGGCTGTGCCCTCTGGCCAGGAACGATAGACGACGACGTCGTCCGGCAAGGCATCGGCGATGTCCGCGAACTCGTCGTCGTAGACGAAGGCGACCACCTTCTCACGCGCTGCGACGTCCACGAGTTGGGGCCGAGCGAAGCCCGTGTTCATGAGAACGAGCTTCGTTCCGTTCTTTGCTGCCGCCAGCATGGTCAGGACCAAGCCTCGATGGTTACGGCACATCGCACCCATGACGGAGTCGGAGGTGATGCCGTCGGCCTGCCACGCCCGGACCAACGCGTTGCTCTGACGCTCGAGCTCGGCATAGGTGATGGGTCCGCGCTCGTCGATGATCGCCACCGCATCGTAGCCGTTCTCGGCGTGTGCATGGACCGGCCCGGCAAAGGGTCCGTACTTGTCCACGGCTGCAATGGATTTGAGTCCGCGATCGAGGCGAGGGAACGGGACGAGTCCGGCTCGGAACATAACCCCCGCCGCGCCGATGGTGTCAGTGACCTTGGTGACCAATCCGGGCATACGTGAACCTCTTCCCAGCGTCGTTGTAGGACTGATTACACACTAATGCGCAATCAGGTTTCGGTGGTGAAGTTTCACGATGGCGACCGAGCACTCCGCCCCGCCACCTCGAAAGGTGGCGGGGCGGAGTGTTTCGGGATCTGGTCCGTGCGACCGTCACTTCAGTTCGGCGGACGACTTTCCGAGTAGACGGCGTGCGACGATCAGCTGCTGGATCTGCTGGGTGCCCTCGAAGATGTCGAGAATCTTCGAGTCGCGGCCCCACTTCTCGAGCAACGGGCGCTGCGAGTAGCCGTAAGTGCCGGCCAACTCGACTGCCTTGAGCGTCACGTCGGTGCCGGTGCGGCCGGCCTTCGCCTTGGACATGGACGCTTCGAGCGAGTTCGGCTTCTTGTTGTCGGCCATCCACGCCGCGCGCAGAGACAGCAGGTACGCGGCCTCCCAGTCGGCTTCCAAACGGATGAACTCGGCTGCAGCTGCATGCTGGTTGTAGACCGGTGTGTCGTAGGAGATCTCGACACCGGCTTCGGTCAGGATGCCGCGCAGTTCTTCGAGAGCTGCGCGTCCGACGCCGACGGCCATGGCTGCAACGAGGGGCCGGGTGTTGTCGAACGTCTGCATGACGCCGGCAAAGCCCTGCTCCACGTTGACCTCCGGGCTGCCGAG
This sequence comes from Rhodococcus sp. T9N, assembly GCF_024436645.1. Lineage (NCBI taxonomy): Bacteria > Bacillati > Actinomycetota > Actinomycetes > Mycobacteriales > Nocardiaceae > Rhodococcus > Rhodococcus sp. T9N. The sequence continues at coordinate 189,551 of NZ_JAMSKS010000010.1, forward strand.
GATGTTGTCCGCGGGAATGCGGCAATCCTGGAGCAGGAGTACTGCGGTGTCGGAGGCCTTGATGCCCAGCTTGTGCTCGAGGCGAGCAACGCTCAGGCCCGGTGCGTCACGCGGAACGACGAACGACTTGATGGCCGCTCGGCCCTTCGACTTGTCGACCGACGCCCACACGACGATGTGCGTCGAACGCTCACCGGCGGTGACGAAGATCTTCTCGCCGTTGAGAACCCACTCGTCGCCGTCGAGAACGGCGGTGGTGGTCACGGCGGCGGAGTCGGAACCGAAGCTCGGTTCGGTGATGGCCATCGAGGCCCACACTTTGCCGAAACGTTCGAGCTGTTCGTCGGTTGACACTGCGGCGATCGCGGCGTTGCCGAGCCCCTGGTAGGGGATCGAGAGCATGAGTCCGACGTCGCCCCAAGACGTTTCGAGCGAGTTGAGGAGCGCAGACATGTTGCCGCCGTTGGCGTTGCCGCCCTTGGCGCTCGCGTCGGACCGTCCGCCGCTGGCACCGCCGATGTCTCCACCGGAATCGGAGAGGCCTTCGACCATGGCGGCCATGGTGTCGAGCTCGACGGGATACTCGTGCTCAGCGAGATCGTACTTACGTGAAATGGGTCGGAAGATCTGCGCCGCGACCTGATGTGCCTGGTTCGCTGATGCTTTGAGCTTCTTGGGAAGTTCGAGGTTGATCATCGTGGTTCTCCTGGAAGTTCAGCGGCGTCAGATGAGGACGATGCCCTCGGCAACGCCGATGGCACGGAGGTCGCGGTACCAGCGCTCGACCGGGTGTTCCTTGGTGAACCCGTGTCCACCGAGGAGTTGCACACCGTCGAGGCCGATCTGCATGCCCTTCTCGGAAGCCAGCTTCCGGGCCAGAGCGGATTCGCGAGCGAAAGACAAGCCCTGCTCGGCGCGTGAAGCGCCCCGAAGCGTGACCAGGCGCAGTCCGTCGAGTTCGATGCCGATGTTGGCGACCATGAAGGCAACCGCCTGGCGGTGGCTGATCGGCTCGCCGAACGCTTCGCGCTCGTTGACGTACGGAATCACGTAGTCGAGAACTGCCTGGCTGGTTCCGACGGCCATGGACGCCCAACCGAGGCGAGCCAGGCGAATCGCGTCGGCGTATTCGGCCTTGCGCTGCTCGGCGTCACCGTCGCCGAGCAGTGCGGACTCCGACACAGCGACATCGGTGAGGATCAGGCGACCCAGGCCTGCGGCGCGCAGTCCCATGCTGGGATCTGCTTCGACGACGAGTCCCTTGGTGTCGGATTCGACGATGAAGAAGGACGGCTTGCCGTCGAGTTCTGCGGCGATGACGAAGAGCTCGGACGTAGCCGCGGCGGGCACCAAGCTCTTGACGCCGTTGAGCTTGTAGCCGCTGGGGGAGCGAACTGCCTTGGTCTGCAGGGCAAACGGATCGAACAGTGCGCGTGGTTCGTTGACCACCACTGCTGCGCCGGGGACCTGCTCGCCGGTGAAGGCCGGAAGGTAGGTCTTCTGCTGCGCGTCGGTGCCCCACTGCGTCAGTGCGACTGCAACGCCGCTGGGTGCGAGGATCGGAAGTGCAAGTCCCATGTCTCCGTGCGCAAGTGCCTCGGCAACAAGCGAATTGGTGACTGCGCCGCGGTCGGCAGCTGCTCCGTCGAGTTCTTCGGGAACGTTGATCAGCGTGATGCCGAGCTCGGCTGCGCGCTTGGAGAGATCGGCGGGTGCCTGCGCTGCGCCGTCGGCGTCGTGCGCTGCGGGACGCAGGATCTCGGCCGCGAACTCGCGCACGGTCTCGACGATCATCTTCTGGTCGTCGTCGGGGGTCAGATCGAAGTAGTCGGCGTTCTTGCTCGGGTTGTCGGGCAGGCGCTTGGGTGCGCCGTTGCCCGAGACCTTCTGGAATCCTCGAGTGGCGGCACCCAGGGTTTTGAAGCCCGTCTTGGTGCCCTCGTAGGTCACGCGATCGATGGTCTGACGCAGATTGAACTTCTCGGCCAGTTCCGAACCGGTGATCTTGGTAAGCACACGCATGGCTGCGCCCATGGCGTCGCGTTTGATCGGGTTCAGGCCGACGGCGGACGTGTCGCGGGGCGCACCCTTGGCGCCGCCGCGCTGCGCGCCCGATTCGCTGCGCTGAGCGCTCTTGTCGGGGGCAACACTGTCTTGCTTGGTCATGATCACCAGCTGTTTCTCGGTGTTGGGGCGTTGGACGATCCTTATCTTACTCATCAGTAAGGTCTGTTGTCGAGAAACCGCGAAATGATGCGCGTCATAGGCTCGAGGGGTGAACCGGACAGAGGTGCCAGATCGGATACAGCGGTACGTGCGCTACACGCCGTTGGTGGTGGTCCCGTGCCTGTTGATCGCCAGCACGTATCCGGGGGAGTATCGAGTTCCCCTCACCTACTGGATTCTGTCGATGCTGTCGGCGCTCGCCTTCGCCGTCGGCCGTCGATGGCCGGTCTTCGCGTCCCTGGTCATCTCGGCGCTCGCCGTTCCGATGTTCGTCGCCGACGCCTGGGGGCTGTCCGAGCTTGTTCCGTATCTCGGGGCGGTCGCCGTCGTCGACGTCACGATGCGGGCCGAGCGTAGAGAAATGGTTGCCGTATCGGCAGCAGGATGGTGCGGTTCGGTGCTCGCGGGTATCTGGTTCGAATCTCACGAAGCGTTCTGGTCTGTCACGACGGCTGTGAAAGTGCTTGCGTACGTGGGGTTGCCACTGCTGCTCGGGCTGTATCTACGCTCGCAGCGTGAATTGGCCGCGAACAATCTTGCGCAGACCCGCGCTGCGGAGCGCAGTGCGCTCGCCCGCGAACTGCACGACCTGGTTGCGCACCACATGGCATCGATCGTCCTGAGAATCGGCGTGGCTCAACATGTCTTGGCGCCCCAGGACGAGGCCGTGCGTGAGGTCCTCGCGGATGTGCGTGGGACTGCGTCCGATGCGCTGGCCGATATCCGTCGCCTCCTGGTCGCACTTCGTGATCCTTCGCTCGGTGAGGTCGCTCTGGTCGAGCCGGATGCCGTCGAGGCGGAAATCGAGGCGGCGATAGATCGTGTGCGTGCGGCGGGTTTCGAGGTGCAGGCAGTCTTCGATGCCCAGGAGAATGTCGAGTCAGGCGCAGCCGATCTCGACGCGATCGGGAGGCTGACGTTGTTGCGGGTGATTCAGGAATCACTGACCAACGTCATGAAGCACGGCGACAAGAAGGGGCTGGTATCGGTCTCGGTCGGTCGCGAAGACAACCGGGTGCATGTCAGGGTTGTCAACGACGTCGAGGGATCGCCTCGGAGTGCAGGTCATGGCCTGGTGGGAATGCAGGAGCGTGCGGGGTTGGTCGGCGGCGAGATGACCGCCGGCACCAACAGTGACGGGAAATGGGAAGTGCACGTGAGTATTCCACTCGTTGTCTCGGGCGATGTCTCGTGATCAGCGTGCTGATCGTCGACGACCAGCGACTTGTGCGCGCCGGTTTGCGGATGCTGTGCGCGGCAGCCGAGGACATGACCGTGGCCGGTGAGGCGTCGAACGGCGTCGAGGCGGTAGCGCTCGCTGCAGAATTGGATCCCGACGTGATTCTGATGGACTTGAGAATGCCCGGGCTGGACGGGATCGGTGCCACGCAGCAGATCGTCAAGGCCGGTCGTCGAGCGCGCATTCTCGTGCTGACCACCTTCGACGACGACGATCATCTGTATCCCGCACTCGCCGCGGGGGCTTCGGGATTCTTCGTCAAGGACACCGAACCCGCCGAGCTGCTCGGCGCCATTCGGCGGATCGCCGAGGGTGAGATGGTGTTCACTCCGGAACTTCTCCGCCGCGTTGTGGATCGAGCGGTGATCGGTGGTATCGCAGACACTGCTGCGACGGAGAAGGTTCCGTTGACCGATCGCGAATCGCAGGTCCTCGCACTGGTGGCAGAAGGGAAGAGCAATCAGGAGATCGCGGACACGCTGCATCTCGGTGTGACCACGGTGAAGACGCACGTGGCGAACCTGATGTCGAAGACCGGTTGCGACAATCGGGTTCGCCTCGCCGTGTACCACTTGCAGAACTTTCAGTGACCGGAGTGCGAACCAGACGAAGGCATCGGCATGTCCATCGGCATGTCCATCTGCATCGGAGCCGCCTTCTGCCCCGGTTCGAGGACGAGGAATTGGCCCATCATCCCTTGGTCCTCGTGCATCAGCAGGTGGCAGTGGAACATGTACGGGAACGTGGGATCGGTGTACTCGGACCACTGCAGTGCGACGCGAACCCTGCTGCCCGGCGGTGCGTAGACGGTGTCCTTGAGTCCGCGCAAGTGCGGCGGGGGGGTGCGACCGTCGACGTCGAGGATCTGGAACTGTACGTCGTGGACATGGAAATTGTGTGGCCAGTTGTCCTTGTTGGTGATCGTCCACACCTCGGTCGCGCCGACCTCGGCCTCGAAGTCGATGCGGTTCATGTCCATTCGTTGCCCGTTGATCATGTACCACTGCAGATCGAAGGTTCGGGAAACGCTTGCCTTCGACGGATCCAGACGCGGCAGTACGGCCAACTGCGCCGGGAGAGTCGACCGTGACGCGCGGCTGGCAACGCCCCGCAGTTCGATGATGTCGAAGCGGTCGTTCATGCCGAAGTTCTCGGCGTCGGAGGAACTCACGCCACCGCCGTCCTCGATCGGGAACGACACCAGTGTGGTCGTCGCACCGGGGTCGACGCGAACCACGATCTCGGCTCGTTCGCCGGGGCTGAGCTGAATCCGCTTGATCGCGATCGGTGATTCGAGCAGTCCGCCGTCGGTGGCAATCAGATCGAACGTGCGGTCGTCGGGGAACCCCAGGTTGTAGAGACGGCCGGAAGAGCCGTTCAGAATGCGCAACCGGACGACCCCGGTGGTGACGTCGAGGTAGGCGTCGGAGATGCCGTTGGTGACGATCGTGTCGCCGAGCAGGCCTATGTCGGTCGGATCCGATTCGTCGAAGCTGCCGTCGGCGAGGAATCGACGATCCTGGATGATCAGCGGAACATCGTCGACACCATAGGTTTTGGGGATGTCCAGCGCCCGCGTGTCGGTATCGTCGATCAGGAACAGTCCGGCGAGACCGCGCTGCACGTGCCGTTCGGTGGATCCGTGCGGGTGTGGGTGATACCAGAGCGTCGACGCCGGCTGACCGATCGTCCACGCCGGTTCCCAGCGTCCGCCGGCTTCGATGGTTTGGTGCGGGCCACCGTCGTATCGGGCGGGCAGATGCATGCCGTGCCAATGGACGGTCGTGGGCTCTGCCAGTGTGTTGTCGATCGTGAATGCGACAGATTCTCCGCGTTCGGCGCGGACGGTCGGCCCCAGAATGGATCCGTTGAAACCCCAAGTGTCGGTGAGTTTTCCCGCGACGATCTCGGTGGTCCCGGCACCGGCACGAAGTGTGAAGTGGCGAACACCGGCGTCGTCGACGGTGGATTCGGCAAGCGGCGGAATCGGTAGCGGACGCGAAGTTCCGGCCACCGCCAACGTGGCGCTCTTCGCTGCCGGGTCGGCGCCGCAGCCCACCGCGAGCCCGAGGGGCGCTGCGGCCAGACCGAACAGAATCGTGCGCCTGGAAATCCGGTTCATCGTTCTCCTGGAAGTAGTGCGTGATCAACTACTTCCAGTCAACGGGCCGAGATGTCGTGCCGAATCCTGCCGACGGGCCTGTCGGAACTCCTCCCTCGGGCCCTTGCGGCGGGTGGGATGTTCTGGTACTCGGGTGTTACCGCAGGCGGGCCAGAACGTCTTCGTGCAGCAGTCCGTTGGTGGCGACCGCGCTGCCGCCGTGCGGACCTGCGCCGCCGTCCAGATCGGTGAACGCGCCGCCGGCCTCACGGACCAATACGTCGAGCGCTGCCAGATCCCACAGCGACACCTCGGGTTCGGCAGCAATGTCGACGGCGCCTTCGGCCACGAGGCAGTAGGAGAAGAAGTCCCCGTAACCGCGCACGCGCCAGACGTCGTCGGTGAGTTCGACGAACTGATCGCGAATTCCGCGGTCCTTCCACCCCGAGAGGCTCGAGAAGCTCAGGCTCGCTGACTCGCTGCGATCGACGGCGGATACCTGGATCGCCCGCGCATCACTGTCCCCGAAGGAAGTATGTGCACCCAAACCTGTTGCAGCCCACCATCGCCGATTCAGTGCAGGTGCGCTCACGACGCCGATGACCGGGACGCCGTCCTCGAGCAAGCTGATCAGCGTGGCCCACACCGGTACGTTGCGGACGAAGTTCTTGGTCCCGTCGATGGGGTCGACCACCCACTGTCTGCCCTCGAAGACTGCGTCGCCGCCGAATTCCTCGCCGAGTACGGAATCCGTAGGACGATGCTCACCGAGCGTCGCGCGCACTGCTCGCTCGACAGCCAGATCGGCGTCGGAGACGGGGGTGAGGTCCGGCTTGTCGTCCACTCGAAGGTCGAGGGCGCCGAAGCGGGCGCGAGTGATCGCGTCAGCCTCGTCGGCGATACGGAGGGCGAGTGCGAGGTCGGATGCGCGATCGGTCACGGGTACACAACCTACCGGCTCAATCGGGGAGGACCTCGTTCAGCTTTCCGGTTGCGACGTCGAAGACGAATCCGCGTAGGGAGGTCGTCGCGGTGACGAACGGACTGTTCTCGATGCGCTTCAACGACTGACGGACGTCCTCGTCGATGTCGGGAAACGATTCGGCAGCCCAATTTGGTTTGATGCCGATCTCGTCCTGGATGGATCGCTTGAAGTCGTCGTCGGTGAACGTCAGCATTCCGCAGTCGGTGTGGTGGATGAGGATGATCTCGGTAGTTCCCAGCAGACGCTGGCTGATGGCCAGGGATCGGATCTCGTCGTCGGTGACGACTCCACCCGCATTGCGGATGACGTGCGATTCGCCTTCCTTGATTCCCAGCACCCGATAGACGTCGATGCGGGCGTCCATGCAGGCGAGTACGGCGACGTGTTTGCTGGGTGGGAGGGGGAGCGGTCCGGTGAACTGCTCGGCGTAGGCGGCGTTGTTCTGCAGGTATTCGTCGGTGACAGTCATCGTTCCAGTAGGTTCCCTCGGAGCGAGGTTGGCAAGGCTTCCAGTCCCGGTGATCCCAATACGTGACGGGCGGCAGGGCCGAGGTCGGCACCCGGTAGCCTTGAGAACCGTGCATCCCGACGTAATTGCAGACCTGAACGCCCTCGACACCACCCTTCGCACCTGCGAATCGGTTGTGGACGTCGAGGAGCTGCGCCGACGCATCGACGAGCTCGAGCACCAGGCAGCCGACCCGGGTCTGTGGAACGACCAGGAACACGCCCAGCAGGTCACGAGCCAGCTCTCCCACGCGCAGGCCGAGCTGCGCCGGATCGTGGCACTACGCGAGCGACTCGACGAGATGCCGATCCTCTACGAACTGGCAGAAGACGAAGGCCCCGACGCGGTGGCCGACGCCGACGCCGAGCGCGCGAGCCTGCGAGACGACATCGCGGCGATGGAAGTCAAGACCATGCTCTCGGGCGAGTACGACGAGCGCGACGCGCTCATCAACATCCGCTCCGGTGCCGGCGGTATCGACGCTGCAGACTGGGCCGAGATGCTCATGCGTATGTACATCCGCTGGGCGGAGAAGCACGACTACGGCGTCGAGGTCTACGACACGTCGTACGCCGAAGAAGCCGGACTCAAGAGCGCGACGTTCGCGATCAAAGGCCCGTACACGTACGGCACGTTGTCCGTCGAGATGGGCACTCACCGGCTCGTTCGCATCAGCCCCTTCGACAACCAGGGTCGTCGTCAGACGTCGTTCGCCGAGGTCGAGGTACTGCCGGTCGTCGAGACGACCGACCACATCGAGATCAACGAGAACGACATCCGCGTCGACGTCTACCGCTCGTCCGGTCCCGGCGGCCAGTCGGTCAACACGACGGACTCCGCCGTTCGACTCACGCACATCCCGACGGGAATCGTCGTCACCTGTCAGAACGAGAAGTCGCAGCTCCAGAACAAGGTGTCGGCGATGCGCGTCCTGCAGGCAAAGCTGCTCGCGGTCAAGCGTCAGGAAGAGCGCGCCGAGATGGATGCGCTCAAGGGCGACAGCGGCAGCTCGTGGGGCAACCAGATGCGCTCCTATGTTCTGCATCCGTACCAGATGGTCAAGGACCTGCGTACCGAGTACGAGGTCAACAACCCGTCGGCAGTGCTCGACGGCGACATCGACGGGTTCCTCGAGGCCGGCATCCGCTGGCGCATGAGCGAGAACCAGTCCGCATAGCGTTCGGATACCGAAAGGCACGATGACTTTACTTCGACCTGGGCAGAACCTGCTCGATTGGCTTCAAACCACCGGTTTGTCCGTCCTCATGACCGTGCTCGGGGCGATGATTCTCGCCCGGTTGGTCAGTTGGGGAGGCAACAAGGTCACCGACCAGATCGACTCCAACTATCAGTTGGGCGATGCGCTGGTTCGTTCCGAGGCCACCAAGCATCGTCACTCGGTCGCGCAGGTCATCACCTGGGTGGTCATCACGTTCATCTACGTGATCGCGACGCTGAAGGTTCTCGACCAACTGAACCTGCCGATCGGCAGTCTCGTCGCGCCGGCGACCGTTCTCGGTGCGGCGCTCGGTTTCGGTGCACAGCGCGTCGTGCAGGACATTCTTGCCGGTTTCTTCATCATCACCGAACGCCAGTACGGCTTCGGTGACACCGTCCGGCTTGCGATCACCGGCTCCTCCGACGACGCCGAGGGTGTCATCGAGGACGTGACCCTGCGCGTGACGCGAATGCGGAACTCCGACGGCGAGGTCATCACCGTTCCCAACGGGCAGATCGTGAAAGCGACCAACCTGTCCAAGGATTGGGCACGCGCCGTCATCGACGTTCCGGTTCCGGCGACCGCCGATCTCACCCGGGTCAACGAGGTGCTTCGCCAGGTCGGAGTCGACGCGATGGCCGACCGCGGACTCAAGAAACTGCTGCTCGACGAGCCCACGGTCATGGGCGTCGAAAGCCTGGAGGTCGATCAGGTCAACGTGCGGATGGTCGCGCGCACACTCCCTGGCAAACAGTTCCAGGTCGGACGCGCTCTTCGTGTCCGCGTCGCCGCAGCACTGCGACGTCAGGGGATCACGGTGTCACCGGATCTGCACACCGTACGGACCGAGGAGGCGAGCGAATGACCGATCAGGAACCGCGCCGCGGACTCGACCGACTGTTTCACCTGGACTGGCTCCCGTCCCGGATCTTCGGCGGCCGGATGCGAACCTCTACCTTCATTCTCATCGTGGCGTGGATATTGACGTATCTGTTGCATACGTATCTCAATCCTGAGGACCCGACCGCAGTGACACCACCGCCCAGCGTGGACACGTCGCAGACCGAGCCTTACGTCGCGCCCTCGGTCAAACCGTCGACGACGACCCCCGTGCCGTCCTCGACCGAGCCGACGACTACGTCCGAGACCCAGTCTCCGGAATCGAGCACGGGCAGCTCAGGTTCTCCGACGCCGACTTCGGGTCCCGCGCCTGCGCCGGGCAACGCCGAACAGTCCGCGACCACGGTGCCGACCACTCCGGCGACGACGACCGTTCCCCAACCTGGCGCGGCGATGCAGGCACCGACGTCTGTGCCGCAGTCACCCGCGACCACCGGTACCGGATAAGGACGAGGGTGCTCGCGCGTGGCGCCAAGGTCACCGTTAGATAACGGCTAGACTGGCTAGTTGTGATCAGCATGAAGAATGTGTCGAAGTCCTACAAGGCCTCCACCAGGCCGGCGCTCGACAAGGTCAGTGTGGAGGTGGAGAAGGGGGAGTTCGTCTTCCTCATCGGCCCCTCCGGCTCCGGCAAGTCGACGTTCATGCGGTTGCTGCTCAAGATGGAGTCGCCCACGTCCGGCGACATCGAGGTCGCGGATTTCCACGTCAACAAGTTGGCGGCCCGCCGCGTGCCGAAGCTTCGCCAGAGCATGGGCTGTGTGTTCCAGGACTTCCGCTTGCTTCAGCAGAAGACGGTCTCCGAGAACGTGGCCTTTGCGTTGGAAGTCATCGGCAAGCCCCGCAACGTCATCGCGCGCACTGTGCCCGAGGTTCTCGACATGGTCGGTCTGGCCGGCAAAGCCGATCGACTGCCCACCGAACTTTCCGGCGGTGAGCAGCAGCGCGTCGCCATCGCCCGCGCATTCGTGAACCGCCCTCTCGTGCTGCTCGCCGACGAGCCCACCGGCAACCTGGACCCCGAAACGAGCCAGGACATCATGCTGCTGCTCGAGCGGATCAACCGCACCGGCACCACCGTCGTGATGGCGACCCACGATCACCACATCGTCGACTCCATGCGTCGACGCGTCATCGAACTCGATCTCGGCAAGGTGACCAGAGACGAAGCGCGGGGTGTGTACGGCGTCGGCAGGTAGCGCCGACTACGACCACACGTCCCGTACGCCCACCGGTTGTCGTGAAACAACCGGCCTCTCGAAAAGGAATCGGATTCCCCGATGCGCGCCAGCTTTATTTTCAGCGAAGTCCTGACCGGCCTACGCCGCAACATCACGATGACCATCGCCATGATCTTGACGACGGCGATCTCCCTCGGACTCTTCGGCGGTGGTCTGCTGGTCGTGCAGATGGCAGGCAAGACCCAGCAGATCTTCCTCGAACGAGTCGAGGTGCAGATCTTCCTGACCGACGACATCTCTTCGGCCGATCCCGGTTGCGAGCAGGAGATCTGCAGTTCGTTGCGCAAGGAACTCGAGCAGACTCCGTCCGTCGTCGCGGTTCAGTACCTCAACCGCGAAGACGCCGTGAAGGACGCCACCGAGCGCGTGTTCAAGGACCAGCCCGAACTGGCAGCCCTGGTGAGCCCGGACAGCTTCCCGGCGTCGTTCAAGGTCAAGCTCAGTGACCCGGAGCGGTTCGGCGTCATCAACGACACCTTCGGTTCGAGGCCCGGCGTCGAGAGTGTGCTCAATCAGCGCGAGTTGGTGGACCGACTGTTCAGCGTGCTCGGTGGAGTGCGCAACGCAGCGTTCGCGATCGCGATCGTCCAGGCGATAGCGGCCATCCTGCTGATCGCCAACATGGTCCAGATCGCCGCGTTCACGCGTCGTACCGAGGTCAACATCATGCGGTTGGTCGGCGCGACGCGTTGGTACACCCAGCTTCCGTTCCTCCTCGAAGCCGTCGTGGCGGCCTTGATCGGTGCGGTGCTCGCCATTGCCGGGCTGTTCACGGCGAAGAACGTCTTCATCGACGGGGTCCTGTCCGACGTCTACGAAGCAAACATCGTGGCGCGGATATCCAACAGTGACGTGCTGTTCGTCTCGCCGATCCTCGTACTTGCCGGTGTCGGAATGGCCGCGGTGACGGCGTACGTGACGCTGCGTCTGTACGTCCGCGAATAATCGGTTTGCACGAGCTTCTATGCTGGAACAGCAAGAACCATTCGACAGCAAGACAGCGGACTGAGAGGCCCGGACAGTGAAGGAAAAGGGCCGCAAGGTCATTGCGACCAATCGCAAAGCACGCCACAACTACACGATCATCGACACCTACGAGGCCGGCATCGCTCTCGTCGGGACCGAGGTCAAGAGTCTGCGTGAAGGCAAGGCGTCGCTCGTCGACGCGTTCGCCACGGTGGACAACGGCGAAGTGTGGTTGCGCTCGTTGCACATTCCGGAGTACACGCAAGGCACGTGGAACAACCATTCGCCACGTCGTACCCGAAAGCTCCTGCTGCACAAGCGTGAAATCGAGCACCTCGTCGGCAAGACCCGCGAGGGAAACCAGACGCTGGTCCCGCTGTCGATGTACTTCAACGACGGCAAGGTCAAGGTCGAACTCGCACTGGCAAAAGGTAAGCAGGACTACGACAAGCGCCAGGACATGGCCAAGCGCACCGCCGAGCGCGAGGTGACCCGCGAGCTCGGTCGTCGTATCAAGGGCATGCGCTGACCTCCATCCTGCTTGCCCTCGTGGCGGCAGTTGCCTACGGAGTCAGCGACTTCGTCGGGGGAGTTGCGTCACGACGAGTTGCCGCACTGCGTGTGGTGATCGTCTCGTATCCACTCTCGCTCGTCATCGTACTGATCGCAGCACCTTTCGTATCCGGGACGCTGACGCCGAACGGTCTGATCTGGGGTGCGATCGCGGGCGTCACGAGTGGTCTGGCGGTCTGGTGGTTCTATCTCGCGCTGGCAACCGGCCCCATGTCGGTGGTCTCGCCGCTGACAGCTGTTCTGGTGGCGGGCATTCCGGTGCTCGTCGGCTTCGCTTTCGGTGAGCGGCCGGGGTTGATCGCGTACCTGGGTATTGCCGTCGCGCTGGTCGCCGTCGTCCTGGTCAGCCGCGAGTCGCCTGACGACACCGCGGGTGAGGTTGCCGGCGGAATCACCCTCCGCTTCACCAGACAAGTGGCTCTTCTGACCGTCGGAAGCGGTGGCGCATTTGCGCTCTCGTTCATCGCACTTCACCAGATCGGCGAGGGCAGCGGGCTGTGGGCGTTGGCCGTATCTCGAGGCGCCGCGACCGTCGTGGTGTGGTTGGTCGCGCTGGCGGCCGGTCACTTCGTTCTCCCACGAGGCGAGCCACTCAAGCTCGCGGTGTACGTCAGCGTCCTCGACGTCGTCGCGAACGGGACGATGATCTACGCCTTCCAAGGCGGAATGCTCTCACTGGTCAGCGTGATCGGTTCGCTGTATCCGGCTGCGACGGTTCTGCTCGCCATGGTGATGCTGGGCGAGCGGGTAAGCCGCGTGCAACAAGCGGGAATGCTGTTGGCGCTGGCGGCAGTCGGCATGATTGCCGTCGCTGGGGCGTAGTTCCTTTTCAGCGGCTGTGACCCGTACACCCATCGTAGGAACGCGCTGTTTCATTCCTCGACGAGTACCTGGGCTACTTGCACGCCGGATACCCCGATCCGACACCATCCTGTCAAAAGAGTCCCGCGTGGTTTGAACTGGTCTCCGATTGGCGGAGTGGCCAAATTGGAAACGCGGCGGCGGTGCGAGTTTGGTATCGCACCAAACTCAGGGCCTCGGAATAGCTCATGACGGCTCGACAATGCCCGCGGGCGAACCAAATTCAGTACTCCGCAGGAACATCCGAGTGGCCGCGGAAAGGTGGGCCACGGTTTCCTCCGGATCTCCGATATCAGCGGTGAACACCTCGACTCCCAACACGACGTCGGGAGCCACGACCCCCAACGCCCGCACAATCTCCGCGATCGGCGCCGTTCCCTCGCCAGGAGCCAGGCGGCCGGTCATCGGTACATAGGGATCGTGGCGGCCAGGCTGGACACGATCGCTGATCTGCAATTCGAATACCTGACCATGGGTAACCTCTGCAAGCTGGGTCGGCGTACCACCCGAGCGCAGAAAGTGCCAAGTATCGAACAGGATTCCAACGCCGGGGTGGTCGGCTCGCCGGACGATGTCCAACGCCGCACCGAGATCCGGTATTCCTGTGCCGGGGATGAACTCCAGACTGACACGAACTCCGACCTCGGCTGCGCGGTCGGCGACTTGTCGCACCGCCGACGCCAGCGCGTTTCTCTTCACTGTCGGATCACCCAAGAAATGGGCGACGTTGAGAGTGCGAGCGTGAAGCGCCTCAGCGGCTTCGAGACACTCTTCGAGATCTACCATGAGCTTGCGCCAGTGTGGAGGTACCTCATCCAGTCGAGCAGAGCCGGGTAGATAGGTCATGAGCGCATCGATCACGCCAACAGTCACACCTAGATCGTCCAGGCGCTCCCGCACTCGGGAGTCGGCACTCTTCACAATCGAATATTGCGAGGGATGAACAGTGATCTCTGGAAAGCCGCCCCTACGGGCCAACTCGGCGAGCTGTATCAAATCAGCGTGTGGGATGCATCCCCAGCAGAGGGCAGTGCCCTCGATTGGCTGCACAGCCTGGTAGGTCATCGATGGCCACTTCTCTTCGTCACTCACACACACTCGGAGGTGATGCGCTGGTCCTGTCGTTGCGACTGCCGGCGGAACGAATACGGTCGACGCGGCTTACAGGTTGGAAGTCCAACATTGGACTGCGAAAGCGAGCTACCAGTGCGCGGGCCGTTTGTTTTCTATCTGGCTGCTCAGTAGTCAAATCAGCAAAAGGAGTTGAACCGCAGACTTTCAGGGGCGCGAAGGCAGCGCCGCAAGAACGTCGTCGTCGAGCTTCCACTCCGCGGCGGCAACATTTGATCGCACTTGTTCGGGGTTCATCGCACCGATGATCACAGAGGGAACGCTCTCCTGCGCGCACAGCCACGCTATGGCGAGTTCGAGTATCGAGTGTCCGTACGCTTGTGCGAACGCTGACAGTTTCTCCACGTACTCGAAGTTCTCTTCCGTCGCCAGTGTGGCGAAGTACGGCGCACTGGCTAGTCGGCTGCCGGTCGGAAACGGCCGTCGCATCGTGTACTTACCGGTGAGCATTCCGGAAGCAAGCGGAAAGAAAGGGATGATTGACATTCCGACCTCGTGTGCGGCGGGAACAATGTCTGCCTCGATCGCGCGGTTGAGCAAATTCCATTCGACCTGGTTCGCCAATAAATGCGATGCGCCAGTACCGGTGGCGATGCCCTCGGCCTGCCTCATCTGATCCGCGGAGTAGTTCGAGCAAGCTACGTGGCGGGCTTTCCCTTTGGCTACCAGCCCATTCAACGCCTCGATGGCCTCCTCCAGTGGAGCATCGGGGTCAGGGACATGCTGGTAGTACAAGTCGATTCGGTCGGTGCTGAGTCGCCGCAAGCTTGCCTCACAGCTATCCTCGATGCTTCGTGCGAGTACTCCGGGCTTGTAATCGACCTCACGCGGGCGTGGAATCGCTTTGGTGGCGATTACCACCTGGTCTCGTTGACCTGCGAGCGCCTTGCCGAGGATTTCCTCCGAGCGTCCGTTTCCGTACATCGTCGCTGTGTCAAAGTGGGTGACGCCCTCATCGAGGGCGGTACGGACGACCTCCGTACTCCCCTCAGGGTCCAGTCGGGTACCAAAGTTGTTACACCCTAAGCCAATACGCGAGACTTGAAGATCGCGCGCGAGTTGTCGTAATTCCATGTCATTCCCCTTGTTTTCGCCACTTACGTGAATTCGTCGCCCCGCGAACTCGACGAATGATTGGACGCAAGATCAATTACCCTGCAAGAGCTCTGAGCGGTCGGCAGGCCCTGTGGGACGAACGAACATCTACATTCCATACATCGACAAGGTGGGTCCGCCGAACCACTTCATCGGAGCGATTCAAATCGTGCACGAGCCCGGACCGCAGTAGGAAGTGGTTTTTCCACTCATCGGGATTCCTCTTCTCGGTCATGATGATTCATCGGGCTAGCTATCTCGCGCGGAGACAGGCGGCGCGGTACAACAGGTGGAATTGGTTTGGCCGGATTCTCAGTCATCTCTCAACGATGTGCACCCGCTCCACCGAGTCACCCGCTTGTAGATGTCCTCGCTTCTCGGAGAATTTTCCTCAGCCGCGTCTGTCGGCCGGCGCTGCGCGTAGGTGAACCCGCTCGCCCTGTTTTCCGAAGAGGCTGATCGCCTCGGCCGGCCGTCCGTCGGCAGCACTGATGCGGTGCGGGATGTGCGTGTCGAACTCGGCGGCCTCGCCTGCCCCCATGATGAAATCCCGGTCGCCGAGTTGGAGTCGGATGCGCCCGGACAGAACGTAGACCCACTCGTAGCCCTCGTGGGATCCCGGTTCGCGATCGTCGTCGGTGGGCGAGATGATCATCTTGTAGGCCTGCAGATTGCCGGGTTGACTCGTCAACGGAATGACCGTCATACATCCGACCGTCCGAGGTTCTTCGCGCACGCGCGGATCTTTGATCTTGCTGTTCACGAGGTCGTCCAAGGGGACGCCGTGTGCCTTGGCAATCGGCAGCAGAAGCTCCAAGTTGGCTCGGCGAGTACCGGATTCGAGTCTCGACAGTGTGCTGACGCTGATGTCGGTGGTCTCCGACAAATCGGCCAGGGTCATGTCGGACTGTTGGCGCAACGCACGTAGACGAGGGCCGATGCCGGCTAGTACGGCTTCGAACGATGTTTCGGTCATGCACTCATTTTGCCAAAGTGGCAACAGCGTTTGTCAAGACTGCGTTCTCTTGTCATTCTGGATTCATGACGCAGAACTCATTCGACGTAGCAGTAATCGGAGCCGGTGCGGCAGGCCTCAACGCCGCACTCATTCTCGGTCAGGCACGCAGGTCCGTGATCGTCTTCGACAACGGATCGCCACGGAACGCGGCCGCCGACCACATGAACGGATTCCTCTCCCGTGACGGCATGAACCCCGCAGAATTGTTGACCATCGGCCGAGGTGAGGTCCGCAAATTCGGCGGCGAGTTCCACGACGGCACCGTTGTCTCCGTGACACGGGACGGCGAGAAATTCTCGGTAGAACTGGCTGACGGCAGCAAGATTCAGGTGCGCAAGGTGCTTGTTTCGACGGGTCTGACGGACCGCCTACCGGTAGAACTCGAAGTCTTCGGCGAGCGTTGGGGACGCGATGTGTTGCACTGCCCGTACTGCCACGGGTACGGCGTGCGTGATCAGCCGCTCGGCGTGATCGCCAGGAGCGCGGAATTTGCGATGCACCAGGCGCTCATGGTTCGCCAGTGGTCCGATGACGTGGTTCTCTTCCTTCATCGCATCACCGAACTGAGTTCCGAAGATCGGGAAAAGCTTGCGGCTCGCGGTATTTCGATCGTCGAGGGTGAGGTTGCCGGTCCCGTCGTCGAGGATGATCGGTTGGTGGGCGTGCGGTTGGCCGACGGCAGTGTGGTCGCGCGTTCGGCGGTCTTTGTCGGTGGCGCCCTCACGATGGACCCCAACGATGCGATCTTGCGCGCATTCGGTGCGCAGCGCGCCGAGACGATGATGGGCGATTTCGTCACAGTCGACATGATGGGGGCCACAAGCGTGCCCGGCGTGTTCGCTGCGGGCAATGTCGTGGACCCGGGTGCCCAGGTCATCATGGCCGCAGCCGCCGGGGCGAAGGCCGGAGCGGGGATCAACATGATGTTGACCAACGACGACCTCGAGGTTGCACTCGCGCTTCGCAGTTGAATTGTGCGTAGCGTGGGGTGATGGACGCAGTGAGAGTGTTGATCACGGGTGCGACCGGATACATCGGCGGACGTCTTGCCCCTCGCCTGGTCGAAGAGGGTCATCGAGTTCGAGTGGTGGTGCGCAGCCCGGAGAAACTACGCGATGTTCCCTGGCACGATTCGGTGGAGATCAAGCGCGGGGATCTGACCGACAGTGCCACCCTCTCAGGTGTTTTCGACGATATCGACGTGGTCTACTACCTCGTTCACGCCATGGGTGGGGGAGGGTCGTTCTCGGATATCGACAAGCGAAGCGCGGAGAACGTCGCCGCCGCTGCCCGCGATGCGGGGGTGCGACGGATCGTCTACCTGGGCGGGCTTCATCCCTCCGACCGAGAGTTGTCGACTCACTTGCAGTCCCGGCTCGAAGTCGGTCGGATCCTGCTCGACTCCGAGGTTCCGGCGGTTGTGTTCCAAGCTGGAGTGGTGATCGGATCGGGTTCGGCGTCCTTCGAAATGGTGCGCCACTTGACCAATCGGCTTCCGGTGATGACCACACCCAAGTGGGTGCACAACAACATTCAGCCGATCGCGGTGCGTGACGTACTCCACTATTTGATTGCAGCCGCGGCGACGACGCCGGAGGTCAACCGCGCCTTCGACATCGGTGGGCCGGATGTCATGCAGTACGGCGAAATGATGAACACCTACGCCGACGTCGCTGGATTGGTACGCCGACGCATCCTCGTCCTGCCCGTCCTCACCCCGCGTCTGGCAGGTCACTGGGTGGGATTGGTCACGCCGATCCCACGAGGTCTGGCGATGCCCCTGATCGAATCCCTGCAGAACGACGCGGTGATGCACAATCACGACATCGACAGCTTCATCCCGCCTCCCGCCGAGGGCCTCACGCCGTATCGAGAAGCGGTGCGACTGGCACTTCGAAAGATCGACACCGGTGAGGTGGAGACGGCGTGGTCCGGTGCAACGATTGCGGGCGCTCCATCCGATCCTCTTCCATCCGACCCGGATTGGGCCGGCGAAGCGGTCTACGTCGATCATCGCGAACGTGACTGCGCGGCGGATCCGAAAACCCTCTGGTCGGTGGTCGAGTCGATCGGCGGCGAGAACGGTTGGTATTCATTCCCTTTGGCGTGGGCCATTCGGGGGCGGATGGACCGCGCGGTCGGTGGTGTCGGACTGCGCCGGGGCAGGCGGGATCCACGCCGGCTCAACACGGGCGAAGCCCTGGACTTTTGGAGGGTCGAAGAAATCGATCGAGGCAAGTTGCTCCGATTGCGCGCCGAGATGAAGGTCCCGGGCGGAGCATGGTTGGAGTTGCGAGTATCAGAAGGCCCAGCCGGTGCCGACGGACGGCCGGTGGGTTCCCACCTCGATCAACGCGCGGTCTTCTTCCCTCGCGGGCTCGCAGGACGGGCGTACTGGTATTCGATCCTTCCTTTCCACGGAGTTGTCTTCCAGGGGATGATCACCAACATCACCGGTGCCGCCGAGCGTGAGATGGCTGCAGTGCAGGAAACGGGTGCAGTGCAGGAAGCGGGTGCAGTGCAGGAAACGGCTGGGGCGAAGGACACGGAAAGTGCCGCCGATTAATTGGTATGACTTCCGAACTTCGGCGCGTTATAGTGAATAGCCCCACGAAAGACGCGGGGCACACACGGGGCTGAACGGTTTCGACTGCGTGTGTTGAGTTAGGGGAAGCGTGTCGGTGCAGGCAAGAGACCACCGTAAGCGTCGCTGCAAACCTATAAGCGCCGATTCCAATCAGCGCGACTACGCTCTCGCTGCCTAAGTAGCGAAGCGTGTCTGTCAGCCCGGGGTTGCCCTCGACCCGGTTCCTGGCATCAGCTAGAGGGCTTTACTGTTCGGCTCGGTCACGGAGTCGAATGGGACATCAAACAGTGACTGGGATCGTCATCCTGGCTTGTTCGCGAGACTGGGAGATCCAAGTAGAGACTTAGCGAACTGCACACGGAGAAGCCCTAGCGATTCAACGTAGGACCCGGGTTCAATTCCCGGCAGCTCCACAACAGGTCGGGCCGGAGAGCACACGCTCTCCGGCCCGACCTTTTTGCTGCCTTTTTGCTGCTGTCTTGCTGCGGCACTCTGCTGTGTGGCCCGGGCCTTCTTGCGATCAGGAGCCGAAGAATCCCAGGTCGACCGAGCCGACGAAGCCGGGAGCTTCCTTGGCCAGCGGCTTGCCGTCCAGATCGGCAGGCAATGCAACGCCCAGGCTCTGGAGGATTGTCGGGGTGATGTCAGCGATCGTGTACGAGTCTGTGTTCTGACCGGCCGCGTATCCCGAGCCGCGTGCTATGACGAATGTCGTTGCTTCCGCGGGTGTCTGACCGCCGTGCCCACCGGCGGGCTTGTGCCCGTGATCCGCAGTGACCAGTACGGTCCACTTCTCACCGGTCTTTGCTGCGCGCTGATCGACGGCATCGACAATCTTGCCCACCTGAGCATCGACCGAGGCGATGGACTCTTCGTACGCAGCGCCGTTGGTGCCGCCGCTATGTCCCGCGCCGTCCACCTGATCGAGTTGGGTGAAGATCAGGTCAGGTCCCTTGTCTGTGATGTCGCGGGCGACGGCGTCTGCCGTCGCAGCGTCGGTGGCCGCTCCGGAACCTGCATCGGCCGTGGTGACGACAACATCGGCTTTCGGTGTCCCACTGGAGGCGATGTTGTCGATGCCGCCCCAGGTGGAGATCGATTCGGTGAGGAGGGAGGGCTTTGCTGTTTCCAGCCGGGTGAAGACGCTCGGGTAGAGGTCGAAGCGGGCGCCCGCGTACGTGTTGTCCTTGACTCCGTGCTTGGTATCCCAGACTCCGGTCAGGATGGTCGACCACGACGGTCCGGAGATGGTGGTGTGGCCGAGGATGGAAGATTCTCCGCTGGTTCCTTCGGCGATCAGCTTCTGGAGACGGGGAGCGTCGGCGGTCTTGATGTGGCTGAGCATAGTGCCGTCGAGGCCTATGACAACTGTCTTCTCGGCGGCCGACGGATTGAGGTCGGATGATCCGGGAATTGCTGCAGCGGTTGCAGTTCCGGCTGCTACCGCGCCGGCGAGGAGGAGTGTGATAGCGGCTGAGGTGCGTGCGATTTTCTTGGTCACGCTAAGCATCTTGCGATAGGACTAGACCAATTGCACTACCTGGATGTGAGGGTTGTCCTGTTGTTCACGGCAGATTCAGATTGGACTAGACCAATGTTTCCTCAGGCGGCCCAACCGTCGAGGATGACGCTGACCGCGTGATCGAGGTGAAGGGGCTCGCCGTCCCATCTTGGGATGATCGCGTCGTCGGGTATGTCTCCGCGCAGTAGGCCATCAGCGAATCCCTCGGTCGGTGGTGCTGGGTCGATGACGTCACCATTGGCGTAAAGGAACTCGAACTTCTGCTCGCCGAGAGCAGTGATCGTGAACTGGCCGTCATGCAGCGCGCGGTGGCAGGTGCCGCACAGCATGATCAGATTGTCCAAGTCCGTATTTCCGCCGCGTCCCCAGAATTTCACGTGATGTGCGTGTAAGAAGCGAGTCCGCCCGCAACCCGGTGTGCGGCAACATCCGTCGCGGTAATTCAATGCCAGCATTTGTTTGGCGCTGACGACGCGGGTCCTTCGGCCCAGATTCAAAACGCATCCCTCCTTTGTCGTTCCCAGGCGAAGTTTCGCGTTGCAGAGCACTTCCTCGGCGGCACTTTGGGGGAGCGCGGGTCCACTCGGTACACGGACGGTGTTCGCTTCGTGGAAGAACACAACTTCGTTCGCGGCGGCCTTGGACGTGCGGTCTGTGACTGCGGCGGTGGCGAGCTCTGCCATCGCGACGAGTCCTGGTCCGATATTTCCGGCCGGGTTCTTTGTGGCCTTCTCGTCGACAGGGCGGATGGCAGCGGTTCGGGTGCGTTCACGTTCCGCCGCCGCCAATGCTGCGAGGATTCGGGCGCCGTCCTGCGCGGGCAGGCGTCCTTTGATGACAAACTCGCCCGTATCCGAGTCCCAATGCCAGCGGACCTGAAGATGTTCGGGCGCTTTGCTTTTGCCAGATTCATTGTCGGTTGCATTACGCAGACCTGCGGCGAGACGATCGATCTGGGCTGCGGGCGCCTCGCATCCGAACCGAACCATCTGCTGTTCGTTTGACGGCGTGGTGACCCGGGTGAGTGCGCGAACCTTCGAGTAGGACAGCCGGCCTTGCTCGAAGGCCTTCCGCATCTCGGGCAAAGGTCGGAGCGCTTTGGCGACGCGAACATATTCCCTGCCGGTGTGCAGGCTCATTCCACATTTCCACGACAGCCAGTGGGCGCACGAATGAAGTCCAGGGCCGGTCCAGCCGCGGTCTTCGTCGAATTTTGACAGGAGGGTAAGGAATCGAGCCGTGGCCGCGGCGATCTGGCCGGCGAGAGCGCAGATTTCGGAGCCGAGTTGCTCTACGTCGCTTCGGGTGGAACCCTGCGTTTCTTCATTGATCAGTGCTGCGGTATCGGTCAGTTCTGCGGTATCGGTCAGTGCTGCGTTCATCGTTGCCCCCCGGCGCGTGTCCGACAATGTTTCGAATGTACGTTCGATAGTAGATGCCAGTACCGACACACATCCGTGGATGAGGACGGAAAGCGTCCCCGCGGGGACGTCTAACCGCTGCCGATCGAGTACTCGGCGTAGGTACCGACATCCTCGAAGCCGACGTTTCGATAGAGCTGTGCGCCGTCGCTGGACGCCTGAAGTACAGCGGTTCGGGCACCTCGCTCGCGGGCGATGTCGAGTGCGGCAAGGGTGACCGCCGAGCCGAATCCGCGTCGGCGCGCCGTTTCGAGTGTGACGACCCCATACAGTCCGGCGACGTCGGCGGCAAAATGGACCTCGGCTCCGGCGACAGGCTGGGAGTTCGCGTATCCCACGACAAACGAACTCCGCGAGCGCTCATCGAGGATGTCATCGGCGGTGTCTTCGAAGAAACGTATTACTGCGGTTGAGGGCGGCGACCAATTGGCGGCCATCACGGCGGCGTAGTCGGCGAGCTGCGAACGAGTCGTCACTCGCTGAACGCACAGTTCTGAGACAGGCGTTGGGCGTGGGACGACGTCCAAGTCTGCCGTCATCGCTCTTTCTTCCTCGGAGCGCACGCAGCCGAGGGCTGACAAGCGAGCGCCGAGGTTAGAGGGCTTGTCGCGCGGACCTGTCCACCAGGAGAACGGACGACCGGTTGCTCGAAGCCACGCGAGTACGTCGAGTAGTCGTCGGTCTTCTTCCGGGCCTTCAGCAGCAGGTACAGCGAAGCGCGCACCAGCGATGATGTTGAAAGTGTCGTCGGTGAGGCCGCTGTCTGCGACGACAACATCTGCAGAGACCGTGACCGATCCCGTCGGCAAGTGTTCATGCAGGTGGCAGGCATGGGATACCAAGTTGGCGTCCATGGCGTCGAGGACATCGCCGACGAGTGCTTCACGATTCACAAAAGAAATTCTACGAACCCCATCCAAATGGTTTTCGGCTCCGAATGCCGTGTATGACGCCCAACCGACGGCAACAGCAGGACGGTGACCAGCACCTGGTGGTGCTAGTGCTGCCTGGAGGAAAGGTATCGAGCCATCGCCCGGCTCGCGCCTGGCATCTGTCCAACCTTCGGATGTGCCCGTTCACCGCTCAGCTTCGCCTCTCCGGTGTCAAAGCGGTGCAGGCTCGCTATCGAGTTCGAGGTTGGAACGGTGCCGAGCGCAGTCCGGTCGTGGACGCCCGCGCCGCACTCGACGCGATAACGAAACGTAATTCACAAGCTCAGGTGATCCTGCTGGGGCACTCGATGGGCGGACGGGTCGCCGCCGAACTATGTGGCGATCCGGCGGTGGTCGGTGTGGTCGCGCTGGCGCCGTGGTGGCCCGATGGAACGTCGGTGAATCTGCGTTCGGACACACCACTGTCAGTCCTTCACGGCACGGCTGACTCCTGGACCGATCCGGAGGTGTCGCGGCGAAAGGTCGACGAACTGCAGGCGTCGGGTAAGAGCGCTGAATGGATCGGCATCGACGGCGCAGGCCACTTCATGCTCCGTCGGGCGGCGACTTGGCATCGCCTCGTCGCGGATGCAATCGCAGGAATGAGTCGCGGGGTAGCCGCAACAAAGATGGGAGAACGACGATGAGTTCCGACAAGCGCAAGGTGGCCGTCGTCGGTAGTGGTGTCGCAGGTCTGACAGCGGCGTGGGTGCTCAGTAAGGACAGTGACGTCACCCTCTACGAAGCGGATTCACGGCTCGGCGGGCACGCGGACACCCATTCGGTCACCGACCCGGAAGGGCGAAGCCTCGCCATCGACACGGGGTTCATCGTCCACAACGATCGCACCTATCCGACATTGTTGCGATTGTTCGCAGAACTCGATGTGCCTACGCAGGAATCCGATATGAGCATGTCGGTCAGGTGTGGGGGGTGCGGGCTCGAGTACTCGGGAGGCCAAGGGTTGCGCGGCGTTCTCCCGACGCCGGGGCTGCTGGTGAACGGCAGTTTTCTGTCGATGTTGATGGAGGTCAAGCGCTTCCATCGCCGTGCCCGCGCATTGCTCGACAACACGGATCCGTCGGCACCTGACCAGACGCTGGGAGTGTTTCTGCGCAGCGGCCGGTTCTCCGACTACTTCACCGCTCATTTCATGACTCCGCTCGTGTCGGCAGTCTGGTCGTGTGATCCCGGCTCGGCCCTGAAATATCCCGCGCGGTACCTGTTCTCGTTCCTCGATCACCACGGAATGCTGAGCGTCACTGGATCGCCCACCTGGCGAACAGTCACCGGTGGATCGGGCGAATACGTTCGTCTCGTCGCCAAAAGTATCGGGGATATCCGCCTCAACACGCCGGTGCGCGCAATCCACCGGTTCGATGATCGCGTCGACATTCGTGACGGCGACGACCAGATCCAGACCTTCGACGCAGCCGTGGTCGCAACGCATCCGCAGCAAGCGCTGAAGATTTTGGCGGATCCGACGCCTGTCGAATCCCAGGTCCTCGGCGCAATGCCGTACTCCGTCAACCACACCCAGCTTCACACCGACGAGAATGTGCTGCCCGGCAACACCAATGCGCGCGCGTCGTGGAACTACTACATCCCTGAATGCAACGCGAAGCCGGATCACGTTCTGGTCAGCTACGACATGACGAGGTTGCAGCGGCTCCCGGAGACCGGCCGGCGCTACCTGGTGACCTTGGGGGGAGGCGAAATGGTGTCCCCGGACTCGGTGATCGATCAGATGACCTACGAGCATCCGCAGTACACACCCACCTCCGTCGCCGCTCAAGCGCGGCTTCCCGAGTTGGACTCGGACGTGCTCGCGTTTGCCGGTGCGTACCACGGATGGGGCTTCCACGAGGACGGTGCACTCTCTGGCCTGCGCGCCGCCGAACGCGTCGGAGGTCGGTGGCCGTGACCGCACCCATCACGCCGTCCATCGTTCATACGAGCATTCGGCACGTTCGAACGGAGCCGTTGCACAACGAGTTCGAGTACCGAAGCTACAGTTGGCTCGTCGACGTCGACGATTTGCCCGAGCTTCCGAAGGCTTTGCGGCCCTTGGCGAAGTTCGACGCCGGGGATCACCTCGGCGACCCCACTCGATCGATTCGTGCCAACGTCGAGACTTTTCTGGCAACCAACGGATTGGAGTTCGCCGGCGGTCGCATCCTCATGCTTGCGAACGCGCGTGTGTTCGGCCATGTGTTCAACCCGCTGAGTGTGTTCTGGTGTCTGAACGACGACGGCAGTCAGCGGTGCGTCGTTGCCGAGGTTCACAACACCTACGGCGAGCGGCACTGCTACCTGCTCGAAACCGACGAACGTGGCGCGGTTCGCACGTCCAAAGAGTTCTACGTATCTCCGTTCAACGATCTGGACGGCGAGTACCGGATGCGACTTCCGCTACCCGACACCGCGCTCGCGCTCTCGATAGTTCTGGCCCGTGACGGCAAGGCGCCCTTCGTGGCCACGGTGTCCGGTCGTTGTGTGCCGGCGACGACGCGCGAGATCGTGCGCAGTGCGCTCGCCATCCCGCTGGCTCCGCTCCGAGTCGCCGCGCAGATCAGATTTCAAGGAATCCGGCTGTGGGCCAGGCGCTTACCCATCGTTCCCCGACCGCAACATCACCCGCAGGAGGCAGTGCAATGACCACAACCACTCTCGGCACCGAACCTTCCGCTCACACGATCGAAACCGAGCGGTGGCCGGGCGTCGCCACCGTGCCGAGCGGGCTCAAAGTGCGGGTTGCATCACCGGTTGCCCGCGCCCTGTTCCACAAGGCGGTCGCACGTTTGCCGCTGCGTGTCCAGATGCCCAACGGTGAGTTCTCCGGTGGCGGTAGCCCCGATTCGCCGTTGATGGTCATTCACCGCCCAGACGACTTCGCTGCTCGTGTGGGGGACAGTGGTTTGATCGGATTCGGCGAGTCTTACATGGCGGGCGATTGGGAAGCATCCGACCTCACTGCGGTCCTGGAAGTCTTCGCCTCCCGCGTGGCGACGCTCATTCCCGACTTCCTGCAGCGGCTACGAGGCCTCTACATTCCGAAGCAGCCTCGCAGTGAACGGAATTCGACGCAGAACACGCGCTCGAACATCTCCCGGCACTACGACCTCTCGAACGAGATGTTCGAACTGTTCCTCGACGACACCATGACGTATTCCAGTGCACTCTTCGAGGATCTGTCGGTAGGGGCGACCCCATCGTGGGACGTGCTCGCAGCGGCGCAGCATCGGAAGATCGATCGACTGCTGGATGGCGCAGGTGTCGGACCCGGTTCGCGAGTGCTCGAAATCGGCACAGGCTGGGGAGAATTGGCGATCCGAGCTGCCCAACGGGGAGCGACGGTGCGCTCGGTGACACTTTCGGTCGAACAGCAGGAATTGGCAGCGAAGCGGATAAGCGCTGCGGGACTGGCAGATCGCGTTCAGGTCGACCTTCTCGACTATCGGCAGGTACAGGGGGAGTACGACGCCGTTGTGTCGGTCGAGATGATCGAGGCCGTCGGCCACCAGTACTGGGGAAGCTACTTCCAGACGATCGACGCCCTGCTGGCGCCGGGTGGGCGCGCGGCGATCCAAGCCATCACGATGCCGCACGATCGAATGCTCGCGACCCGCAACACCTACACCTGGGTGCACAAGTACATCTTCCCCGGCGGATTTCTCCCGTCGGTGCGGGCGATCGAGGACGTCACCGAGCGCATGACAACCCTGCGGGTGCGTGAGCGGATGTCGATGGGCGATCACTACGCGCAGACGTTGCGACTGTGGGACGAGCGATTCAGCGCTCGCACCGACGAGGCGTCCGCGCTCGGGTTCGACGCAGTGTTCGCGCGCATGTGGCATTTCTATCTCTGCTACTCCGAGGCGGGGTTTCGGTCGGGGTATCTCGACGTCCAGCAAATTGTTCTCGATCGGAGGAACCAGCGATGACTGCCACAATGGATCGAACGACACAAGGTACCGGCGTTGCGGGTCGTCTCTCGGACATCCTCAGTCCACTTGTCGGCGGCGAACTTCCGGTGCGGTTGACTGCATGGGACGGCAGCACGGCAGGTCCGGAAGATGCTCCGAAAGTGACGCTCTACAGCCCGAACGTTTTGCGACGCTTGCTCTGGAATCCCGGCGAGTTGGGGGCTGCGCAGGCATATGTTCTCGGTGAACTCGACGTCGAGGGCGATCTAGGCGATGCACTCACACACGTGTGGAAGGTGTCTGCCGAGCGGGGGCTCGGGTCGATTACCCCGACACCCTCGCTTGTCCTGGCCGTGGTCAAGGCTGCGCGATCCTTCGGTGCTTTCGGGAGACCTTTGGCTCCGCCGGCGTCGCAGGCTCAGGTGAAGGGGCGCCTGCACAGCCTCGCCCGCGACCGCGAGGCGATCGGGCACCACTACGATTTGTCGAACGATTTCTACCAATTGATCCTCGATGAGAACATGGCGTACTCCTCGGGCTATTGGACTTCCGATGCACCGGACTACACGCTCGAAGACTCACAGACAGACAAGCTGGACCTGGTGTGCCGCAAGGTCGGTCTCGATCGAGCGCGAGGCTTGCGGTTTCTCGATGTCGGCTGTGGTTGGGGCTCGTTGAGCCTGCATGCAGCGCGGGAGTACGGTGCCAGGGTTGTCGGAATCACGATCTCGGCGGAGCAGAAGGCTTTTGTCGACGCGAAGGTCCGCGCGCTCGGTTTGGAAGACTGGGTCGAGATTCGCCTCCAAGATTATCGAGAGATTCCAGACGGTCCCTTCGATGCGGTCGCTTCCATCGAGATGGGTGAGCATGTCGGTGAGGACAACTATCCGACCTACGTGAAAGCGCTCCACGACAATGTTATTGCCGGTGGCCGTGTGCTGATTCAGCAGATGTCCCGCACTGGCCCGCACCCCGGGGGAGGTCCGTTCATCGAGTCGTTCATCGCGCCGGACATGTACATGCGGCCCGTCGGTCGCACTGTTGCGATGATCGAGGAAGGTGGACTCGAAGTGCGGGACGTCCACGCCCTGCGTGAGCACTACGTGCGGACCGTCGACGCGTGGATCGAGACCTTCGAATCGAACTGGGATCGCGTCGTGGAACTCGTAGGTGTCGAAGTCGCTCGGGTGTGGCGTCTCTACCTCGTCGGCGGAGGAATGGCATTTCGGGACGGCAGGATGGGCGTCGATCAGATTCTGTCGGTCCGGCCGCACGGTGATGGTCGATCGGGTATGGAACCGGTACGGCCGCAGTGGGTGTCGCGGCGATGAACGGATTCGACTGGGGCGCGTTCGGAGTGGTCACACTCACGAGTCTGCTGGCGATCGCCGTCGGAATGGCGGTGACAGCCACGATCGGTGTACGGATCGGGCGCCACAACGTTGTCGACGTGTCGTGGGGCGCCGGCTTCGTTCTGATCGCGCTCGTGTCCGCGATAGTGGGAACCGGCGACCTCTGGCGCCGGTTGCTGATGCTTGCGCTCGTGGCGATCTGGGGTCTGCGGTTGGCGACGCACATGGCGATTCGATCGCGTGGCAAAGGTGAAGACCCGCGGTACGAAGAAATGCTCGGACGAGCGACGGGTAATCGAACGCTGTATGCGATCCGCAAGATCTATCTCACGCAGGGGATTTCGTTGTGGTTCGTCTCCCTGCCGATCCAGGTCGCAGCAGTGTCGAACGGCAGCTTCGGACTTCTTGTCGTACTCGGAATCGCGCTGTGGATTGTCGGCGTCACGTTCGAGACGGTCGGCGACCGACAGATGGAGGAGTTCAAATCCGATCCGGGCAGCCGTGGCCACATCATGGATCAAGGTTTGTGGGCATGGACGCGGCATCCCAACTATTTCGGCGACGCGTGTGTCTGGTGGGGGATCTTCCTCGTCTCGGCGTCCGTGTGGCCGGGGGTGTTGACCGTCCTCTCACCGATCGCCATGACGTACTTCCTGGTCTTCGCCACCGGAGCGCGGTTGCTCGAGCGACACATGGAACAGCGTCCGGGCTATCGCGAGTATCAGCAGCGGACAAGTTACTTCATTCCTCGCCCGCCGAAAGCCCGCTCCGGGACGTAGGCTCTTTCGGGTGAGGCCAGAGCATGGGTGATCTGAAACTGCCGGCTGCGGTATGCGCGGTTGCCGTCGGCGGAGGGTTGGGCGCGCTCAGCCGCTACGGTCTGGGGGAGCTCTTTCCCCACATCTGGACGACGCTGGTCATCAACGTCGTCGGCTCGTTCGTTCTCGGTGTTCTCGCGGCCCTGCTCGTGCACAACAAGGTTGGGTACCTCTTTCTCGGCACAGGCTTCTGCGGCGGCTTCACCACCTTCTCGTCCTTCGCGGTTCACGCCGTGACGGAGAGTCCGTGGCGATCGATTCTCTATGTTCTCGGGACGTTGATTCCCGCGATCCTCGCTGCAGCACTGGGCAAAGGGCTCGGTGAACGCTGGATCCGCGCGCGGGACGGAGCGTCGGCATGACAGTTCTCCTGGTGGCGCTCGGCGGCGGCGCTGGTGCGAGTGGCCGGTACCTGTTGGCGCGGTATGTGCCCGCGTACAAGGGATTTCCGGCTGCGACGTTCGCCGCGAACGTGATCGGCTGCTTCCTCCTTGGATTGTTCACCGGGGCAGCTCTTTCCACCGAGATGGCCGCACTTCTGGCGACCGGCTTCTGCGGCGGCTTGTCCACCTATTCGACCTTCGCGACCGAGAACGTCGGGATGATCGAGAGGCGCCAGACGGCGCTTTCTCTGATCTACATCGTCCTCAGTCTGATCGTGGGACTGTCCGCTGCGTGGTTGGGAATCCAGATCACGGATTGACGGATCCGGCGCCGAGCGTGCACGCCACGCGGCCAGGGTAGACAATTGTCCACAGTCGCGTCGACACAGTGGTCGACCACCGGGCCGAGGGGGATTCGTGGCGCACGAACGAGCAGGACAAGTGGCTCTGCCAGAGGATCTGATCAATGTTCCTCATCTGGTCACCGCGTATTACACGCGCACTCCGGATCCCGAGAACCCGATGCAGCAGGTACTTTTCGGCACTTCAGGACATCGCGGTTCCAGTCTCGACTCGGCGTTCAACGAAGCTCATATCCTGGCGACAACCCAGGCGATCGTCGAGTACCGCGCTGCGCAGGGAATCGACGGCCCGCTGTTCATCGGCCGGGACACACATGCGCTCTCGGAGCCTGCCTGGCTGTCGGCCTTGGAGGTCCTGGTCGCCAACGACGTCGTCGTCCTCGTCGATTCACGCGACGCCTACACTCCTACCCCAGCTGTCAGTCACGCGATCTTGCGATACAACTCGACGGGTCCGGAGGCCAAGGCCGACGGCATCGTCGTGACACCGTCACACAATCCGCCGCGTGACGGTGGCTTCAAATACAACCCGCCGCACGGCGGGCCCGCGGACACGGATGCGACGTCGGTTATCGCCGATCGAGCGAACGAGCTACTGCGCAAGGGGCTTTCCGGGGTACGGCGTGTGACGGCGGCACAAGCGCTGGACCGCGTCGAACGCTACGACTTCCTCCGCTACTACGTCGAAGACCTCCCCAGTGTCCTCAACCTCGACGCGATCCGCGATGCCGGAATCACGATCGGTGCAGACCCCCTCGGCGGGGCAAGCGTCGACTACTGGGGCGCGATTGCCGAAACTCACCGACTCGACCTCGAAGTGGTGAATCCTCTCGTCGATCCGACCTGGCGGTTCATGACGCTCGATACGGACGGCAAGATCCGCATGGACTGCTCGTCGCCCGACGCGATGGCGTCGCTGATCGGGATTCGGGATCGCTACGACATCGCGACCGGAAACGATGCGGACTCCGACCGCCACGGCATCGTCACTCCCGACGGCGGTTTGATGAACCCGAATCACTATCTGGCCGTTGCCATCGAGTACCTGTTCGCGAACCGGCCAGGTTGGGGCGCAGATACCAAGGTCGGCAAGACCCTCGTGAGTTCCTCGATGATCGACCGTGTCGTGAGCAGCCTGGGCCGCGATTTGCTCGAGGTTCCGGTCGGGTTCAAGTGGTTCGTTCCCGGATTGCTCGACGGGTCTGTGGGATTCGGCGGCGAGGAAAGCGCCGGCGCGTCCTTCCTCCGACACGACGGTTCCGTCTGGACGACGGACAAGGACGGCATCATCCTTGCGTTGCTCGCGTCGGAAATCACCGCGGTGACGGGAAAGTCTCCGTCAGCGCACTACGCCGCGTTGGCCGAGAAGTTCGGGAGCCCGGCGTACGCACGGATCGATGCGCTCGCGACACGCGCACAGAAGGCAGTCTTGGCAAAATTGTCTCCCGACCAGGTGAGTGCGACCGAGCTGGCGGGTGAACCGATCACCGCGACACTGACTGCCGCGCCCGGAAACGGCGCGGCGATCGGTGGTCTCAAGGTGACGACGGAGAACGCGTGGTTTGCAGCGAGGCCGTCCGGCACGGAGGACGTGTACAAGATCTATGCCGAGTCGATGAAGGGAGCCGATCATCTGGCTCAGGTTCAGGCAGCGGCCAAGGACTTGGTGTCCGGCGTCTTGAAGGCGAACTAGCCCGCGGACCGCTCAGGTCGCCCGGCTAGAATTCCGGGCGACATGAAAACTCGTGCAGCCAAGCTGCCACAGGAAATTTGGGTACTGGTCGCCGCCAGCTTCGTCATCGCCCTCGGATTCGGGTTGGTCGCCCCGGCACTACCTCAGTTCGCACGCAGCTTCGACGTATCGGTCACCGCCGCCACGATCGTGATCTCGTCTTTCGCTTTCATGCGGTTGGTGTTCGCGCCGATGAGCGGCACTTTGGTACAGAAACTCGGTGAGCGGCCGGTCTACATCGTCGGCCTTCTCATCGTCGCGGTCTCGACCGGTGCGTGCGCTTTCGCGGGGGAGTACTGGCAACTTCTGCTGTTCCGGTCGTTGGGCGGCATCGGGTCGACCATGTTCACGGTGTCGGCCCTCGGGCTGATCATTCGCATGTCACCGTCGGACAGTCGCGGCCGCGTGTCGGGTCTGTACGCGACAAGCTTTCTCATGGGATCGATCGGCGGCCCGCTGGTCGGCGGTGCGCTGTTGCAGTTCGGTCTGCGGATGCCGTTCATCATCTACGCAATTGCGTTGGTGATCGCCGCGCTCGTTGTCTTCGTGAGCCTGCGTGGATCTCATTTGGCGTCACCGGACAAGGCTGTCGATGTGAAGTCGATGACTCTCACAGAAGGCCTCCAGTCTCCGGTGTACCGGGCAGCGCTCGGATCGAACCTCGCTTTCGGTGGCGTGATCTTCGGAGTTCGCGTTGCCATGGTTCCCCTGTTCGTCGTCGAGTTCCTCGGCCGAGACCCCTCGATTGCGGCCTACGCCCTGACGATCTTCGCCGTCGGCAATGCGTTGGTGTTGATCGTCTCCGGACGACTCTCGGACCGCTTCGGACGCAAGCCCTTTGTCGTGAGCGGCCTACTCATCTGCGGTCTGGGAACCATCGCAATGGGATTCACCGACAACCTCGTGGTGTTCTTCGCCATTGCCGCAGTGACTGGTGTCGGCTCCGGCCTCATGAGTCCGGCCCAGCAGGCCGCGGTTGCCGATGTTGTCGGATCGACGGCCCGAGGCGGACCCGTTCTGGCGGTATTTCAGATGATGTCCGACATCGGTGGGGTAGTGGCGCCGATTTGTGCCGGACTGATCGCCCAGCATGTGTCGTACTCGGCGGCCTTCGCGGTGATGGGAGCCGTAGTAGTCGTGTCGGCGACGGGTTGGTTGTTCGTTCCGTCGCGAACGAAGCCCGTCGAATCCGTCGTCGAAGATCTGACTGATGTGACGGTGCTAACGGATACTCCTGCGCGGACAAACCTGGACTGACCGGGCATTCTGTACTCTCGATCGGGTGGCAATTCGCATCGTGAGTCTTGTGGCCCGATTGGGTTTGGCGGCCGTCTGGCTGATTTCCGGGGGAC
The DNA here is from genome assembly GCF_024436645.1 of Rhodococcus sp. T9N. Classification (NCBI taxonomy): domain Bacteria; kingdom Bacillati; phylum Actinomycetota; class Actinomycetes; order Mycobacteriales; family Nocardiaceae; genus Rhodococcus; species Rhodococcus sp. T9N. The sequence continues at coordinate 222,002 of NZ_JAMSKS010000010.1, forward strand.
TCAAGTTCTTTGATCCCGTTCAGACGAAGATCGCGGTGCGCGCCTATCAACTATTGCCCGAGTCACTGGTGGGTCCGGTGGCGACGGCTCTTCCCCTGGTCGAAATAGTCCTGGGCCTGCTGATCCTCGTCGGGTTGGCGGTGCGAGCATCTGCTGCAGTCTCGGTGGTCATCCTCACGGTTCTCATTGCGGTGATCATTTCGGTGTGGGCCAGGGGATTGTCCATCGACTGCGGATGTTTCGGCGGCGGAGGCGCAGCCGACGTCGGCGCTTGGGACTATTCGAAGGAGATTCTCCGGGACCTGGGCTTCTTGGCACTTGCCGTCTGGCTGCTCGTGTTCCCGCGTTCGCCACTCGCATTAGGGCCCGGATCACGCGCGGCGTTCTCAGTGGATACTCAGTCTTCAGTGGCAAGGTAAGCAATCGGTAAATCGTTTCGACGCACGAAGGACTGCATCAGCGTGAGCACCAAGAGCAGCAAGAACAAATACTCGCCGGAACCGGTCTCGAGCCGCTCCACCTACATCATCGGTGGCCTCGCGGTGCTCGTGATCGCGGCCCTCGTCATCGGCGGTGTCTTGTGGACGAACAGCAAGAACAAGCCCCAGAACGACGGCTACGGCTCCGTGCAGAGTTCCGAAGTTGCCGTCACGGTGCAGGACAACGGAGTGGTGCTGCTCGGCAAGCCCTCCGCCGCGACAACCATTGATCTCTTCGAGGATCCGCTGTGCCCGGCCTGTGCTGCTCTCGAACACCTCAGTGGCCAGGCTCTCGCGGCCGCCGTCGACAACGGTGACGTCGCCGTGCGGTACCACATGTTGAACTTCCTCAACCGGGCGTCGGGCAGCGGTGACTACTCCACACGGGCCGGCGCCGCTCTGCTCTGCGTCGCTCAGGGTGGTGACGCGATTGCGTACTCCGCATTCCACAACAAGCTTTTCGCGACCGACACGCAGCCGGCCGAGGGCGGCAGCAGCGACCACACCAACGACGACCTCGCCCAGATCGCTCGTGATGCGGGCGCATCCGAGGACGTGGCAACCTGCATCTCTTCCGGTACCAACGTCGAAGCCGCCGCGGCCAATGCCGCAGCCGCCAGCCAGGCGCTCAAGGATGTCGGGTCGAACGGGACGCCCACGGTAGTGGCGAACGGCAAGATCGTTGACACGGGCAGCAGCGACTGGGTTTCCAAGCTCTCCTCCTGAGCTGAAGCGGCCGCTCCGACGAGGAGCGGCCGCTTCGCTCTGACCAGGCGATTTGTTGCCCAGGAGTCAAGTGGTGTAACTTTCTTCCAGCAAGCGGAAAGCAGAACAGCCGCTGCGAGTTCGACTGTTAGAGTGAACTGAATACGGGGCTATGGCGCAGCTGGTAGCGCACCACACTGGCAGTGTGGGGGTCAGGGGTTCGAGTCCCCTTAGCTCCACCTGAACAAATGCTCTGCACCAATCGGTGCAGAGCATTTGTTGTTTTCGAGCCAGTGTTGTGTTGTCGACCCTGTGTTTTTCGAGTCTCTATTGCATGCAGCACAGTTCTGCCTAGATGTGTCGACCGCCATAACGCCAGGGCGTCAATGTTCAATAACGTCCGCGACGAGGCCTGATCATCCCGTGCATTCTCAGCATGGGGACCGTTGGCGGAACGGAGAACCATGAGTGCACACGTGGTGATAATCGGGGCAGGATATGCGGGCGTCATGGCAGCGAAGCGACTGCTGAGAACTCGGTCGGACATCACGGTGACCGTCGTGAATCCGCGCCCACACTTCGTGCAAAGAATCAGGCTCCATCAGATGATCGCGGCTGGCTACGACGCGACGGTCTCGTTCGACAGGGCGCTACCGCGTGCGGCACACCGAGTCTTCGGAGAGGTGACGACGATCGAGGCGGGGCTCGGCAGGCTTACCCTCGACGACGGCAGTGTGCTCGACTACGACTATCTGGTCTACGCAGTCGGAAGTGGGCAGTTACCCAGCACTATCGGCGGGGCGGCGGAGCACGGGTTCAGCGTCTCCGAATTCGAGGACGCGGTTCGCCTCGAATCCAGAATGGCGACACTCGACGGGAAGGCTACGGTCTGCGTTGTCGGCGGCGGTCTCACCGGAATCGAGACTGCCGCAGAATTGGCTGAGCAGCGAAGCAGCCGAATCACTTTGGTGACCGGAGGAATCGTGGCCCCGGATCTGTCAGAGCGTGCGCGATCTGCAATTCTCAGAACATTGACCGATCTTGGGGTCGACATCGTCACCGAATCCCGGGTTACACGCATTGACGGTTCGTCCTGCGAGCTTGCGGGAGGCGCACGGGTGGAGGCAGATTGCACGATTCTCGCGACAGAATTCGGGGTCCCCGATCTGGCGCGCCGAAGTGGCCTTCCCGTCGACGGTCTCGGTCGTCTGAAGGTCGACGACCGACTCGAATGCTCGTCCCACCCCAACATCGTCGGTGCGGGTGATGCGGTCGCAGTCGGTGATCTTTTACTGAGGATGAGTTGTCAGGCCGCGATTCCCTTGGGAGTCCATGCGGCCGAGACGATCCTGCATCGACTCGAAGGTTCCGCGCCGCGCCCGGTGGCTCCGAAGTTCGCAGGCCGGTGCATCAGTCTCGGGAGGCGGCGAGGTGTGTTCCAGCGGACCACTCGTGTCGACAACGCAACGGGCATGTTCGTCGCAGGCAGGGCGGGTGCGTTCGTCAAGGAACGAGTGTGTTCATCGACGACCGACTGGGCACTCACTCCGCGCCGCTCTTTCTTCTACAGCTGGACATGAGGAGCGCTGGTCACGCTCGATCACAGACTCGATCGATGATCGCCGCAGTCTTGCGGACGTACGGTTGGCGGACGACGTCTTCGTGGCACGCGTCGACGTCGTCGAAATCCAGTGAGCCCGTGGCAATGAGTGACCAGATCTCGCGTCCACGGTTGTTGGTGGCCCCACGGATCACGGTGACGGGCGCGGCGCATGCTCGTATCCGATGCTTCTGGAGCGCCTGGCCTCCTATGTAGAGGAACACGGTCCACTGGGTGGCCGGCGGGTACTGCAGAATGCCGGCGAACAGCGTGCGGATCCACATGGCCGCGACGGTGCGTCTGGTCGGCTTCCAGCGGGCATTGGTGGATGGTTGTGGTGCAAGGTCGACGATCGACGGATCCAAAGTGATGCCCGCTCGACCAGCCAGTCGTGCGGCAGCCTCGGTGGAGATTCTGGTGTCGAGAACGGTGACGTGTTCGACAGTGTCACCTGACTCGGACAGCTGTGTCGCCATTTCCAGCGCCACGTAGCCGCCGTACGAGTATCCGGCGAGGAGGTATGGCCCGGTGGGCTGAATCTTCTTGATTTCGAAAATGAAACGGCGGGCGCTTGCTTTCACCGACCGGTCGGGTAGTCCGCGAGATTCGAAGCCGTGTGGCTGAAGTGCGTAAACCGGCCGATCGGTGTGCAGCGCTTTCGACAAGGTGGACAGCGTCGTCGATGGGCACCCCGCTCCGTTCATGATGAACAGCGGTCGCCCGGAGCCTTCGAGCTTCAGTGGCACCATCGTGTTGTGACAGACGCGATCATCGGGATCGATTCTGCGCCGATCCACCAGCGCTGCAAGGTCTTTGACGGTACTGGCGGCCGCGAACTCCGCAGCCGTGATCCGGATCCGGAACATGTCGTGAATCTTTGCCACCACTTCGGTTGAAGCAAGCGAGTCGCCGCCGAGTTCGAAGAAGTCGTCCTCACGGTCGATGGAGTCGATGCCGAGAATCGACTCCCAGATCGAGGACAACCACAATTCGGCGGGCCCGGCGAGAGTCGGTGGAGTGGACCGCACCTCGACGGAGGGCAGCGCTGTTCGATCGACCTTTCCTCTTTCGTTGCGGGGCAACGCCGGCATCAGAAGAAAATGTCGGGGGAGCATCCAGGCCGGCAGATATGTCGCCAGTTCGCGCCGCATCTCGGCGCCCGACCGTGCCATCACGGTGTTGGTCAGGACCACGTAGGCGACGATCTCCGGTCGATCGTTCTCGAGGACGACGGCCACGAAAACATCGGCGACGCCGGGAATTCGACGAATATGCGACTCGACTTCCATCGGTTCCACCAGGTAGCCCCGAATCTTGACGGCGTCGTCGACGCGTCCCCGCAGTTGCAGTTCTCCGCGTTCGTCGATGCGTCCCCGGTCCCCGGTCCGGTAGATGCTCACTCCGTCGCCCAGGCGCGTGAATCGTGTTGCAGTTCGATCCGGGTCGCCGTGGTATCCGTCGGCAAGATCACTGGAGACAACCTGAATCTCTCCGATCTCTCCGTCGGGGAGAGGCACGCCGTTCACATCGACGATCTGTACGTCCTTGCCGTCGCGAGCACGTCCGGCCGGTACCACTCCGACGGGTAGTTCGGAATGTGGTGGGAACGCGTTGTACGCGACGACACCGGTCTCGGTGGTGGCCAGCCAGTTGACGTACGTGACGCGAGCGAAGCCGTGACTGCGATGGCGCGCGTAGTCCTCGCCGTGAACTGCTTCCCCGTACGTTACGACGACGCGTAGGGAACCGATCGAATCATCATTTGCTGCATCGCAATCGAGATCCGACCACGCCCGCAGAAAGGACGGCGCACAGTGCGTGGTCGTGATCGAATTCTCGATCAGCCAATCGTCGATTCCCGAGACGCCGTCGATACGTGGATCCCAGCAGAAGACCGTGACTCCGTTCATCAGGCCCATGATCAGGGCCGTGATTCCGGCTCCGAAACTGACGGGCAACAGGTTCCCGATGTGATCATCGGGTCGCAGGTCGATTGCTGCGGCAAGTTCGTCGGCCTTGTTCAGGCACATGGAGTGGCTCAACACGACCCCCTTGGGTGCCCCGCTGGTGCCTGACGTGAACGCGATCATGGCAGGGTCGGAACTCGATGGTTCCAACGCGCTGTCGAATCTGAAGCCCGTCGCAGCAGACTCGTCGAGTATCGACTGCAGCGGGACTGCACCCGAGGTGCTCATGATGTGCGCTCGGCGGGCCTCGGGGAGTTGTGGGTCGATCATGACCAAGGGCCGACCGGAAATCAGAGTGGCGAGGATGGCGGGCACCGACTCGGCCGTTGGTTCGAGATCGACCGCAACCGGGCGTGCCCCGTGTGACCCACGTAGGCGAAGTTCGCGGACCAATGCGTCGGTCCGGAGTTCGAGTTCGGCGAAAGTGATCCGGTCGCGCGGAGTCACGACGGCAACGGCGTCGTGCTGCATAGAGGTGACGCGGCGCCACCTCGACTCGATCGTCTCGTCGATGACTGCATAGCGAGTGCGTTCTAGACCTAAGTCGACAACCTTCATCACAGTAGCTCCGTCCGACTTTCAGCTATCTTTTAGCAAAGACTACATAAGGTTTGTGAAGTAGGTCCATAACAAACCAAAAGTAGTTTTACATACCGCCCCATCCTCCAGTCCGTCAGCTCCGAATGCCTTGAGGAACCAATGCCGATCGAGCGGTGTACAGACGAGGAGCAGTGACATGAAGTGGTCGGGGCGAAGTGCGATTGCGATTGCGGGAGTGTGCGCCGCAGTGACGATGTTTTCGGGAACCGCGCAGGCGAGCCCACTCTGGGAACCCTTGCAGCCGGTGGCGAACCTGGACGTCGCGCGCTACGTAGGGGAATGGAACCAGGTGGCGGCGATTCCTCAGCCCTTCAACCTCGCGTGCGCGAAGGACACCCGGGCGAGTTACGGGATCGTCGATTCGTCGAACGTGAGCGTGAAGAACACGTGTACGACGTGGACCGGTCAAGCCAACGAGATCGTCGGGAATGCCCGAGTTACCGATCCAGCAACGGGTGCCCAGTTGCACGTGAGCTTCCCCGGGGTGCCCTCACAGGAAAGCTTGGACGGCCCACCCAACTACATCGTCACCTACATTGCCGACGACTATTCGTGGGCACTGGTGGGCGATCCGCTCAGGCTTTCCGGGTTCGTGCTCTCACGGTCGGCGGTCGTCGACGCGGCAGGCTGGAGTGAGATCCGCCGGGTCGCCGAATCCCGTGGATACAACGCATGCACGATCCTGACGTCACCGACCACCGAGGGCACGTCGGACATCCGTCCGCTCTGCACGGTGTGAGTCTGCTGTCAGCGTGAACCTTCCGGAGCCACACTCCACTACGATCACTGATCGGTACGTGTGGTTTCGGAAGGTTGTGTGGTGGCGAAGAAGCAGATTCCCGTAATAGTCGTCGCAGGCTTTCTCGGTTCGGGCAAGACGACGCTGCTCAACCATCTTCTGCGTAACAACGACGGTGTACGCATCGGCGTGATCGTCAACGACTTCGGCTCCGTCAACATCGACTCGATGATGGTCGCCGGTCAGGTCGATTCGATGGTCTCTCTCAGCAACGGCTGTTTGTGCTGCGCTGTCGACGTCTCGGACATGGACGAGATGCTGAACAAGTTGGCGCACCGGCAGTCCGGGATCGACGTGATCGTCATCGAGGCCAGCGGGCTTGCCGAGCCGCGGAACATGATTCGACTCGTCCTCGGAAGTGAGAACCCGTCGGTCGTCTACGGCGGCCTGGTAGTCCTGGTCGACGGAGCCAATTTCTCCACCGTTCGCCGCGAACATCCCGAGCTCGATCAACATGTCCGCCTGGCAGACCTGGTGGTAGTCAACAAGATCGACAGCGTTCCGGTCGCCGAACGCGAGCGATTCACGACCGAAATTCGTAAGTTGAATCCGCGAGCGCCGATGGTGGAAACCTCGCACTCGCGGATAGACCCCGCTCTGTTGTTCGATACCGGCGAGGTGACCCCTCCGGCTCCGGGCGATCAACTGAGCCTCGACGAGCTCCTGCGCGACGGGCACGACGACGATCACGAGGACGGCTCGTGTCACCACGATCACCTGCACCACCGCTACGAATCGGTTGATTTCGCATCGGAGACGCCTCTCGATGCCAGGGCTCTGACGCACTTTCTCGAGAATCAGCCGTCGGGTGTTTACCGCATCAAGGGCTTCGTGAACTTCGAGATTCCGGGCTACACAGGAAAATTCGAGATCCAATCGGTGGGTGATCATGTCCGGATCACGCCGCTGCGATGGAAGTCGGGCGAACCTCGAACCACGCAACTGGTCGTGATCGGCACCGGGATGGATTCGGGGGCGGTCGGCAGCGCGCTCCGCGCCTGCATGCGCGAAGAAACGGTCGAACCGCACCCCGACGCCATGCTGGGATTGCACCGCTATACCGTCGGGGCGTGAGTGAATCAGCTGTATCCGTGTACGAAGCGATTCGGCGACGCCGAGACGTTCGCGCCGAGTTCTCGGGAGAGATCGTCCCCGACGAAACTCTGATGCGCATTCTCGACGCCGCCCATCGCGCGCCGAGCGTGGGAAACACGCAACCGTGGGATTTTGTCGTCGTTCGTAATCCGGAGACGCTCGACACCTTCGCGGCACACGTCGCCGATGCCCGGGTGAAATTCGCGCAGTCTTTGCCCGAGGATCGCCGCTCGACGTTCGACCCCATCAAGATCGAGGGAATCGCCGAGAGCGGTACCGGCATCGTCGTCACTTACGACCCGTCGCGCGGTGGCCCGAACATCCTCGGCCGTCATACCGTCGACGACACCGGACTGTTCTCGGCGGTACTGGCAATTCAGAATTTGTGGCTCGCCGCGGTAGCCGAGGAGATCGGCATCGGCTGGGTTTCGTTCTACGACGAGAAGTACCTCACCGAACTAATGGGCATTCCGTCACCCGTTCGCCCCATTGCGTGGCTGTGCGTCGGGAAGGTGACCGAGTTTCAACAGGTTCCGGATCTCGAACGCTTCGGATGGCGACAGCGCCGGCCATTGGCCGACGCTGTCCACTACGAAACCTATTGAGTTGTACCGGGCGGCGTTGCGCGCGGGGCGGCGGTGTGGCCTAGCGTGCGGGACGGCCACCGGTGGAGCCTGCGGTGCGAGCGCCGCCGCCGGTGCGGGGACGGCGAGCGCCACCACCGGCATGTTCCTGACGGGCAGCTCCGCCGGTGCGAGCACCGCGTGACTGACCGCCCTGTCCGGAGCGAGCCTGACCCGAACGTGCTGCGCCGCCGCGTCCACCCTGGCCGGCGGGACGCTGTCCGCGTCCACCGTTGGGCTGGGCAGGAGCCTTCGGAGCCGGCGTGACGTGCGGTGCGATGTCGCCGACCAACTTGACGACGTGCTCGGAGTTGGCAGTCGAACGGACCGGGGTCACCTTGATGGCTGCCTTGCGCATGAGGATCGCAAGATCCTTACGCTGCTCGGGCAGAACCACGGTGACCACGTCGCCGGCGCTGCCTGCGCGAGCGGTGCGACCACTGCGGTGCAGGTAAGCCTTGTGCTCGGCCGGCGGATCGACGTGGACGACCAACTCGACGTCGTCGACGTGGACGCCACGCGCTGCGACGTCGGTGGCGACGAGGACGCGCGCTTCACCGGCGGAGAATGCCGCCAGGTTACGGTCGCGAGCAGCCTGCGAGAGGTTGCCGTGAAGGTCAACGGACGGGATGCCCGACTCGGTGAGCTGGCGAGCCAACTTGCGAGCCTGGTGCTTGGTGCGCATGAACAGGATGCGACGACCGGTACCGGAAGCGAGCTTCTCGACCAGAGCCTTCTTGGCTTCGACGCCGTCGACGTCGAACACGTGGTGCGTCATTGCGGCGACGGGGGAGTTGGCCTCGTCGACCGAATGCATGACCTCGTTCTTGAGGAAACGCTTGACGAGCTTGTCGACGCCGTTGTCCAGCGTTGCCGAGAACAGTAGACGCTGCCCGTCCTGCGGGGTGGACGAGAGGATGCGGGTGACGACGGGCAGGAAGCCGAGGTCGGCCATGTGGTCGGCCTCGTCGAGCACGGTGATCTCGACGGCGTCGAGACTGACGAACTTCTGCTTCATGAGGTCTTCGAGGCGACCGGGGCAGGCGACGACGATGTCGACTCCGGCCTTGAGAGCCTGAACCTGGCGGTGCTGCGAGACACCACCGAAGATCGTGGTCACGCGCAAGTCGTATGCGGCGGCCAACGGTTCGAGGGTTGCGGTGATCTGGGTGGCGAGCTCACGCGTCGGTGCGAGCACCAGGCCGAGCGGTCGACCCGGACGACGCTTTCCTCCGGACAGTTCGCCGGCGAGGCGGGAGACCATGGGGATGGAGAACGCGAGGGTCTTGCCGCTTCCGGTCTTTCCGCGGCCCAGTACGTCGCGCCCCGAGAGAGTGTCGGGGAGGGTGTCGATCTGGATCGGGAACGGAGAAGTGATTCCGCCGTCTTCGAGAGCTTTCACCAGCGGTGCGCGCACACCGAGGGCTGCGAAGGTGGTAGCGGGCGTAGAGATGTCAGACAAGTGTGTTCAGAGCCTTTCGGGCACGTGTTCGTGCCCGGATGCCGACACGGGAATTAACCGGTCGAACAATCAAGCACAGTGGTGGCGGCGCTGCCGGTCGGCAGGCTTCTTCGCCGTAAGAAGAGCGGGTGCATTGAGCACTCAGCAAGAAAATTTGCGTTCTACGACGCTGGATGCCCGATTTCAGGCACCTAGTGATCGCAACTCTACCTTCCCGGAGCGTTCGACCTACAACCCGACCCATTCGGAGACGCCGTTCGCGAAGTGTTGCCGCTTCCAGATCGGTACCTCGTGCTTGATGCGCTCCACCAGTTCGGCGCACGCGGCAAACGCCTCCGCTCGATGCGGCGCGGCGACGGCGGCGACCAGTGCGAGATCACCGATCTCGAGGTGACCGACGCGATGGATCGCAGCAACCGGCAGGCCGGTCGAGGCCGCAACCTCTTGGCAGCACGTCTCGAGGAAGCGTTCGGCATCCGGATGCGCTTGGTACTCCAACGCCGAAACCGCTTGACCTCCATCGTGATTGCGCACCGTTCCCGTGAACACCACAACAGCGCCGTTCTTCGGACCGGCAACGGCGGCGTCGACGGTGTCTGCGTGAATCGGTTGCTCGGAGATCCGAGCCAATAGCTCACTCATCGTGCGCTCCTCCGCCTGCGACCTGCGCGAGCAGGTGATCGATGATGGGTCCGAGGACGGCGAGACCGTCCTTCACTCCACCGGGAGAACCCGGAAGATTGACGATGACCGTCGTACCTGTGAGACCTGCCACACCACGGCTCAGCGACGCGTGCGGTGTCTTCTCGAGGCCCTTGGTCCGGATCGCTTCTGCGACGCCGGGCAACTCACGGGTCAAGACTGCCCGGGTAGCTTCCGGTGTGGCATCCGTGGGGGAAGCCCCGGTGCCGCCGGTACTGATGACGAGTGACGGGGAGCCCTCCTTGGCGTCAGCGATGCCCGCCGCGATGTCTGCGTCGGCGTACACAAGCGGTCCACGTACCTCGAAGTCCCGTTCACGTAGCCAGGTCGCGATCGTGGGTCCGGTGGTGTCGGGTCTGGTGCCGTTCGCACCGCCGGTGGAAGCCACGAGGACGGTCGCGGACCGTGCCGAGGTGAAGGTGTGCGCCGGAGCTGTCTGTGCGTTCTGAGTGTCGCGGGTCCAATGTCCGCGCTTACCACCGTCTTTGGTGAGCAGACGAACACCGTTCATGGTAGCTCCGGGGTCCACCGCTTTGACCATGTCGTGCAAGGTCAGGCCGGCTACCGCGACGGCGGTGAGTGCTTCCATCTCGACGCCGGTCTGTCCGCGAGTCTTCGCCGTCGCCTCGACGGTGATCGATGTTTCGGTGAACCCGAATTCCACCTTGACCGACGAGAGCGCGAGTTGATGACACAGCGGGATCAGTTCGGAGGTCTTCTTCGCACCGGCGATTCCGGCGATGCGCGCGGTGGTGAGGACATCAGCCTTGGGCATGCCGTCGGCGCGGACGAGGCGAACTACCTCGGCGGTCGTGACGAGTTCGCCGGCGGCGACGGCGATACGCGTCGTCTCGGCCTTGGCGCTGACGTCGACCATGCGCGCTCGGCCCTCGCTGTCGACGTGTGTCAATTCGGTCATCAGTGTCCTTTGAATCAGATCGAGTGAATCAGATCGAGGAAGTCGAGAGCGGGACGACGTCGACGAGATCGCCCGCGCCGAGCTCGGTCACGGCGGCGGGGATGTCGATCAGGACGTCGGCCCACGCCATGGCTGCAACAAGGTGCGATCCGGGTCCGGCAACGAGTTCGATTCCGTCCGCAGTTCTGCGTGCCCGCAGGAACTGCCGCTTGCCGTCCACCGAACGCAGCGGTGCAGTCAACGGGAGTCGCTCGCGCGGGATCTCGGGCAGGCCCGCGGCCCGGCGCAGTTCGCCCCGTGCGAAGACCTCGAAGGAGACCATCGTGCTCACCGGGTTGCCCGGGAAGCTCAGTACCGGCACTTCGTTCACCACTGCAGTGCCTTGCGGACCGCCCGGCTGCATTGCGACGTGGCCGAAGTGTGCTCCCAGAGGCGTGAGAGTTTCCTTCACCACCTCGAAGTCGCCCATGGACACTCCGCCGGAGGTGAACACCAGATCAGCGACCGAGGTTGCGTACGAGAGCAATTCGCGGAACTCGGCGGGGTCGTCGCTGCTTCGGGCGACGGAGACGACATCGGCGCCGTTGGCTTCGGCCAATGTTGCCAAAGCTGGACCGTTGGAATCGTAGATCTCACCGGGTTCGAGAGTTGTTCCGGCACTTTTCAGTTCGGCGCCCGTCGTAATTATCGCGACCCGTGGCTTCGTGTAGGTGTCGAGCGAGGCCAAGCCCACAGCACTCAGCGCGGCGATATGGCGAGGTTCCAAGTGCGTTCCGGCCGTGACCAGTAGCATTCCGGCGGTGATGTCGCTGCCACGTTCGCGTACGAACTCGCCTACCGATCTGCCCCGTTCGATCGTGACGACGTGCTCGGTGACACCCGTTGTGTCCTCGACCGGAACAACGGCGTCGGCACCCTCGGGGAGCGGAGCACCGGTCATGATGCGAAATGCCGATCCTGGAAGGTGTTTCGGTGGTTTTCCGCTTCCAGCGGCGATCACGCCTCGAACCGTCAGTGTGGTCGGAACCGAGGCCACAGAAGCAGCATCGACGGCATACCCGTCCATCTGCGAGTTGCGGAAGAGTGGCAGGTCTACCGGCGATGCGATATCCGAGCAAGTTATGCGCCCCAACGCTTCTGCCGTCGGAACTGCCGTCGGAGAGAGGGTGTGCAGGCCGGTGAGCAATCCGGAGATGTGCGACGCGTGTTCCTCGACCGAACGCGCGCTCATGACAGTAACCTCGACAACCTCGACATGTTTTGATCCTAGGCGGTGTGGTCCGTCCGACACACGGAGTACGGCTTTCGGTCATACTGGAGCAATACGGAAGTTGGTGAAGTGATGACAGTGGTCTCGATGGGAATTCCCACCGTGCGGTTCGACGCTGCCTCCCTCGCCGGTCGTCCCGAGACGGATCTCCTGGTCGACAGGTTCGGGCGTGTTGCCAGAGATCTGCGAGTCTCGATCACCGAGAAGTGTTCACTTCGTTGCACGTATTGCATGCCGGAGGAAGGCTTGCCGGCCATCGCTGCGGAAGATCTTCTGAGTGCCGACGAGATCATTCGAGTAGTCGGAATCGGCGTCGAACGAGTCGGTATTCGCGAGGTGAGATTCACCGGCGGCGAACCGCTGATGCGTAGTGACCTCGAAAAGATCATCGGGGGGTGCGCCGCGCGCGTGCCAGGAATTCCACTTTCCATGACTACCAACGCCGTTGGGCTCGAACATCGTGCCGCAAAGCTGGCTGCAGCTGGTTTGACTCGCGTGAATGTTTCCCTGGATTCGGTTGATCGCGCCCATTTCGCTGAATTGACGCGTCGAGACAGGTTGCCGTCCGTTCTCGCGGGAATTCGAGCGGCAGCTGCGGCCGGGCTCGCGCCACTGAAGATCAATGCGGTGCTGATGCGTGAAACGCTCCACGGCGCGGCGGATCTTTTGCAGTGGTGCCTCGAAGCCGGCGTCGAATTGCGCTTTATCGAGCAAATGCCTCTGGACGCAGACCATGCATGGGCACGCGAGAACATGGTGACCGCGGCTGAATTGTTGTCCGTTTTGGGAAGCCGTTTCGAATTGGAAGCAATCGGCCGTGAAGATCCGTCGGCTCCTGCCGAAGAATGGCGTGTCGACGGGACCACGATGACGGTAGGGATCATCGCTTCCGTGACCCGCTCGTTCTGCAGTGAATGCGATCGGACGCGAATGACCGCAGAGGGAACAATTCGGTCATGTCTGTTCAGTGACCGTGAAGTTGATCTGCGTGCCGCGCTCAGGGCCGGAGCAAGTGACGACGAACTAGCGGATTTGTGGCGCGGTGCGATGTGGAACAAGTGGGCTGGGCACGGCATCGACGCCGCGGACTTCGTTCCGCCGGAAAGAAGTATGGGAGCGATTGGTGGCTGATCCGCATTCGATCTCGGTTCGTTACTTTGCTGCTGCAGCGGATGTATCCGGTTGCCGTAGCGAGGTAGTCGCCATCTCGCCTGACAACACACTTGCCGAGTTGGTGGCGGTGCTGGTCGGGCGATACGGACCGGAGATGGAGCGAGTGCTGTCGGTCTCGGCTTTCCTCGTCGGTGACGAGTTGACCCGCGACGTCTCTCGAGCCTCCGGTAGCGCTGTCGATATTCTTCCGCCTTTCGCTGGAGGCTAGTCCGAGAATTGCCGGCGTAGCTATTTGTGGGCTGCCGACATATTGTCCTTTTTCGGTTTGCCGGTCCAAATATTTATATCTTGATCACTCCAGCTCAAGTGGCACCTATCTCCGTTTTCTCCATTGTTGGTCAATTGTCCAGCATTGGTCGTTTTGTTTAGTTTCTCCTACTTTTGGGGGAGCGAATGCACTTCGAATTGCCAAGGTGAATTGTCATCTGTTTGGATGACAAAAGAAATACCTTCGCTGTTGGTAATTGTCGACATGTGTTAATTTTGGCGCAATTCCACTCGGGATATGTGAAAGGTATTTCAATGTCGATTAATTCCACGCGCCGTGTCGGAGTCGTCGTAGCGCTCCTCGGGGCAGCTGCACTCACCGCTCCGGCAATTGCTACTGCGCTTCCGTCCACCGGTTCTCTCGGCTCTTCTGCGCCGGAAGCCTCGTGCTCGACCCTGTCCACCGAAGCGACGCCGAACGGGTGGGGCATCCCGTTCACCGACGAGAAGGATCAGACCGCGTCGTACTCGGCCGACAACGTTCTCGACAAGGACGGTTCACTGAAGCTGGCCGTCGACGGTACCGGCGATCGTTCGGTTTCCTACCATTCGGCCGGCGGTATCAAGCTGTCCGACGCAGTCGGCAAGGCGATCGGCTTTGCCGAGCGCGCCGCCACGCCGACTGCGGCGTTCCAGCTCCGCCTCACCGGAACGACCGGCGGAAAGTTCGAGAACGGATTCACCACCCTGGTGTGGGTCCCGGGACCCGACGCGACGCCGACGGCTGACGGCGGCGTTCACGCGGATCTCCAGAAGGGCGTGTGGTGGAGCACTCAGAACATCGACGGCGCCAAGGACCGCGTGTCAGTGCCTTTGGCTGACATCGTCGCCGCGAACCCGAACGCGGTAGTCGACCACTACGGCGTCAGTGTGGGCACCGGTTCCGCCGCCACGTCGACGCTGGTCGATGCAGTGCAGTTCAACGGATGCACCACCAACTTCGCGAAGAAGGATCCGGCTTCGGGAACGGGTTCGCTGGGCGACGTCTTCGGCAGCCTGTTCGGTAGCTAGTCGCTGGTAAGAGCTCTGGTAGGAGTTACTTCCACCAGTCATCGAGGGGTGTGACCGGCACCGTGCGCTTGTGACGAGTGTTGGTGAACATCTTCTCGAGCTTCTCGGCTACCTCGGAGGAAACGTCCTTTCCTTCGAGGTAGTCGTCTATCTGTGAGTACGTGACGCCGAGGGCAACTTCGTCGGGTAGCGCGGGTCGGTCGTCCTCGAGGTCGGCGGTCGGCACCTTGCGCCACGTGCTCTCGGGTGCGCCCAATTCCTGCAGCAATGCAGCGCCCTGGCGTTTGCTCAAGCCGGTGAGCGGCGTGATGTCGACACCGCCGTCACCGAATTTCGTGAAGAAGCCGGTAATCGCTTCTGCGGCGTGGTCGGTACCGATCACGAGGTAGCCGAGCTGACCGGCAATCGCATACTGGATGACCATTCGTTCGCGCGCCTTGATGTTGCCGCGGACGAAGTCGCGTAGTTCGC